>DAHVFH010000086.1 GCA_027317105.1 Cytophagales bacterium | reverse complement strand
GGATACGGCATGGGCAAATTTGGCGCCCGTTACTTTTTTTACTTCCGCTTCAAACTCGCGCGCCTTCCAGATGTTGTTGCGCTGTGCATCATGATTATACCGAAAGAGGATGCCTGTTTCCAATACATCGTTGATCTCTTTTTTCTCTTCACTTCCAAATAATTCGGTGCCTGGCATATTGATTCAAGATTTAAGATTTCGGATTCAAAATTAATTCAGCAAAAATACAAAAATTTGGATGCTGGAAACTGGATTCTTGCCACTGGATTCTGTTTACGCTTACTGGTATGTTGGATTTTGAAAGAACTGATTTGGTTTGTGTGGGCTGCCCGAGGCGCTTGGCTTTCTGCTTCAAGTCTTCGCTCCGACACTTGCCATCGCGGCTGTGGGCTTCCGCTCTATCGCTAGCCGATATTCTCTTAATTGGTAAATTAGGAGAATACCATTAAATTATGTTTACATGAAAAAAGGAAGTGAATTCGAAATCTTAATCGAGAAGCTTTACAAGAAGCTCGATCCGGAATCAATAGTTAAAAGAAACGATAAAATAATCGGACATAATTCTAAAATAGAACGCAATGTCGTTTCCTTAAGGATTAAAATTACAATAAGTTGATAGTTTATTCTTTCGGCCAGCCCGAAGTGCGTGGTTTTGTGCTGCGGCCGGACTTGTACAGATAGCGCGATGACCACTCGATAGCCCTCGGGATCGGCAGGCCACATAAAAAATAACCCTTTTACCTTACAATTCATCACCTCACCAAAGTCACAAAATTTGGTGTAGAATATTTCTCCTTTAATTTTTGTTAATCGGTAATCAAAAATACCTTTCTCTTTATCTTTGCGCTTCGAAAATGAAATCATGATTAACGCCACCGAGCAAGACGAACGTACTTACCTTGAGGAAATCAAGGAACGGCTTTCGCTGGCACTGCATCGTGTAGCAAGTCGCGTGCGCGAGTATTCAGAAGAGCTGCGAGAAAACAAAGAATACATTTACGAACATCAGTCCGGCCTTGATGAAGCCGACATGGTGGCCGCCGGGCAGTCGATTAACCGCATGGTGTACACAGGCGAAGGAGCGGTGGACCGCAGGCGTAAATTGCTTAAACTGGTGACCTCTCCCTATTTCGGAAGGATTGATTTTCAATCGGCCACTGATAAAAAAGAGATGCCTGTCTACGTAGGCCTCGCTACGTTTACCGATGAGACAATCCGCCAAAATTTGATCTTCGACTGGCGCGCACCTATCGCTTCCATGTTCTATGATTTTGAATTGGGCGATGCCGAATACAAAACACCGTCCGGAATGGTGAGCGGCACGATCAACCTGAAGCGTCAATATAAAATTCGCGATGGTGTGATGGAATTCATGATCGAGAATGCCGTGAGCATCCACGATGAAGTGCTACAGCGCGAGCTGAGCAAGTCGGCTGACGACCGGATGAAAAACATTGTGGCCACCATTCAGCGCGACCAGAATGCTGTCATTCGTAACGAAACGGCTTCGGTGATGATCATTCAGGGTGTGGCTGGCTCTGGAAAAACATCCATCGCCCTTCACCGTATTGCATTTTTGCTCTATCGCTTCCGCGATACGATCAAGGCAAATGATATTTTAATTCTATCGCCCAACAAAGTTTTTGCCGACTACATCAGCAACGTATTGCCCGAGCTGGGTGAAGAGCACATTCCTGAAACGGAAATGGAAGAGCTCGCGGCTCAACTGCTGGATAAAAAATTTCCATTCCAGACTTTCTTTCAGCAAGTAGCATCATTACTGGAACATCCAAATTCGGACTTCATCGAGCGCATCCAATTCAAGTCCTCGTTTGAATTTGTTCGGATGCTCAACAAATATTTTATTCATCTCGAAAACAATTCGTTTACGCACACCGAATTGAAAGTGGCAGCCGTGGTGGTGCCATTTCCGTTCATTGTAGGAAAATTTAAGGCATGGCAGCGTATGCCCATGCACAAACGTATCCCAGAAGTAGTGCAAGAGGTGTTGCAATACCTTCGTAATGAAGTAAAGCGCAAACTCAGCGGTCGTGAGAAGGCAAAAGTTTGGGAGCTCGTGCCACGCATGTTCAACATCCGCAGTGCCTTTGAGGTGTATAAAAACTTTTTCGCATGGATTGGTAAGCCCGAACTGTTCCGCATGATGCACGGCTCGCAACTTGAGTTTGCCGATGTGTTTCCACTCATCTATTGCAAGATCCGTCTCGAAGGCGTGCAGACTTATGATCACGTCAAGCATTTGCTGGTGGATGAAATGCAAGACTATACGCCTATTCAATATGCGGTGCTTTCCCGTGTATTCAACTGTAAGAAAACCATTCTTGGTGATGTGAATCAACCCGTGAATCCATACAGTGCTTCATCTGCCGAAGGGATTGAAGAGGTTTTTCCACAAGGCGATGTCGTGAAGTTGTTTCGCAGCTATCGCTCCACATGGGAGATCGCGCAGTTCTCTTTGCGCATCGTCCCCAATCCAAATCTCATCGCCATGGAGCGACATGGGGAGGAGCCACAGGTAAAGGGTTTTTCTAATTTCAATGATGAGAACGAAGCGATCAGGGAGTTAGTGGTTCAGTTTGGAAGTTCAGAAAACCAATCTTTGGGCATCATCTGCAAAACGCAACGTCAAGCGAATGCTTTGCATGATATTTTAAATGTGCCCAACGTTCACTTGCTTACACCGGACAGCACTTCCTTTTCTAATGGTATTATCATTACCACCGTGCATTTAGCGAAGGGACTTGAATTCGATGAGGTGATCGTCCCGTTTGTTTCAGCAAGCAACTACCAATCCGATATCGACAGACGCATGCTCTACATTGCTTGCACACGGGCAATGCACAAGCTCACGCTTACCTATGAGAAGGAGCGGAGCGAATTTTTAAAAGTGTAAAGATTTTATCATTAGGGTTAATTTTCCTTAACTTCGATGTGATAACTAAATACGTAAACATGAAAATAGTATTCAGCCTAATTGTTTGGATTCTTCCAACGTTACTGATGGGGCAAAATGAGTCATCACTCAACGCAGGACAGTTAATCGAAACCATCATAAAAAATACCGGTTCAGCGCCAGTTCCAAATACCGTAGATGTTATCAAAGAAGGAAGTTCTGAAATAAAAGTGACCGGCATCGTTACTTGTATGTTTGCTACTATGGAGGTATTGAAAAAGGCCGTTGAGAAAAATTGTAACCTGATCATTGTGCACGAGCCGTTGTATTATAACCACCTGGATAAAACGGAGAAGTTTCAAAACGACTCGGTATATCTTATGAAAAAGAAATATATCGATGACCATCACCTCGTCATCTGGCGTTTTCATGACTACATTCATCGCATCCAACCGGACGGGATTATGTCAGGAATGGTGGATAAATTGAGATGGGAGAAAAATATAGTGGAAGGCAACCCGTATAAGTTTTCCTTTCCTCAAATTACTTTACGAGCATTTTTGGAGAATTTGAAAAAGACATTCCCGCGAAATACCTTTAATGTAGTGGGTGACCCTTCACTAGAATTATCGGGTGTGATGCTTGTCCCCGGTGCTTCTGGCACTGATGCACAAATTCATGCGTTAAATGATAATAGTATACAAGTTGTAGTAGCGGGGGAAGTACCTCAATGGGAAACTTACGAATACGTGCGAGATGCCGTAGCGCAAGGAAGAAAGAAGGCAATTATTTTCATTGGGCATATCAATTCGGAAGAAAGCGGCATGAACTATTGCGCTGAATGGCTCAGGAAATTCATCAAAGATATTCCTATCAATTATGTTGAATGCGGATCTTCCTATTGGACTTTCTAAACCATTACTTTTCTTTCTTTTCGAAATCTAGCGACTTAAAATAGCGAGAAAAAAAATAGTGCATGAACAATAAAGTGTGATGCTGATAGCCACTATTTTCTCAAGTGCCGCTCCAGCTTCCTTATGCAGTAACTTCTGCTTTCATGTACTCCTCAATCGGCAAACAACTGCAAACTAAATTACGATCTCCGTAGGCGTTGTCAACACGGCTGACGGATGGCCAAAATTTATTTTCTTTCACGAAAGGAAGTGGGTAAGCTGCCTTTTGCCGGCCATAAGGAAGTGTCCATTGATCTGCGGTGATGACAGCAGCAGTGTGCGGTGCGTTTTTCAGCACATTAATTTCCTTGTCCGCTTTGCCTTCTTCTACTTCGCGGATTTCATTTCTAATTTCTACTAAAGCTTCAATGAAGCGGTCAAGTTCTTCCTTCGGTTCGCTTTCCGTTGGCTCGATCATCAACGTGCCAGCAACCGGGAACGAAACGGTGGGCGCGTGAAAGCCGTAGTCCATCAATCGCTTGGCAATATCTTCCACTTCGATGTCTGCTTTCTTAAATTCGCGACAATCGACAATCATTTCGTGGGCACATCGGCCATTGTTGCCGGTATATAAAATCTTAAAATGTTCGCTAAGTTTTTCTTTGATGTAATTGGCATTAAGGATCGCCAATTTTGTGGCGTTGGTTAGTCCTTCGCCACCCATCATAGCAATGTAGGCGTATGAGATTGCCAAAATGCTGGCGCTTCCATACGGTGCAGCCGAGACTGCGTGAATCGCTTTTTCACCACCTGTTTTTACTACAGCATGGCCGGGCAAGAAAGGTTTCAATTTATCATTCACACAAATCGGGCCCATGCCTGGGCCGCCACCACCGTGCGGGATGCAAAATGTTTTATGCAAATTTAAGTGGCAAACATCGGCCCCGATATTGGCGGGTGAAGTCAAACCTACCTGTGCATTCATGTTAGCGCCATCCATGTAAACAAGACCGCCATTAGTATGAATTGTTTCGCAAATTTCTTTAATGGATTCCTCAAATACCCCGTGGGTTGAGGGATAGGTGACCATTAAACAGGCCAACTTGTTTTTGTATTGTTCTGCTTTTGCTTTCAGATCGGCCACATCAATTTTGCCTTCGCCATCCGATTTTACAACGATCACATCCATGCCCGCCATGACAGCGCTGGCAGGATTGGTACCGTGAGCGGAAGCTGGAATAAGTGCGATGTTTCTATGGTTGTCACCTCTTGACTGATGATATGCTCTGATTACCAATAACCCTGCATATTCACCTTGTGCCCCACTGTTCGGTTGCAAGGATACGCCTGTGAAGCCGGTGATTTCTTTAAGCCAGTTCTCTAAATTAGAGATCATCTCCGTATAACCTTCCGTTTGATTGGTTGGAGCAAAGGGATGGATCTGTCCAAGTTCTGGCCACGTCACGGGGATCATCTCGGAAGTTGCATTTAACTTCATGGTGCACGATCCCAGGGAAATCATGGAGTGGACCATCGACAAGTCCTTGTTTTCAAGTCTTTTAATATAGCGCAGCATCTCGTGTTCGGAATGATGCGTGTTGAAAACAGGATGGGTGAGGTATGCTGATTTTCTTATCAAGTTTTCTGGCCAGGAAAGTATTACCTCTCTTCCAGGCGAAAGCGGCAGGTGGGAGGGAATGATATCGTGAAGAATTTTCTCTACATCCTTGATTGTAGTTGTTTCATCAATTGAGATGCCTATAAAATTATCTTCAAAGTAACGGAAGTTGATTTCATGCTCTTCCGCTTTTTTACGGATTGCATTTTTATCAGGCACAGCGATCTTCAGCGTGTCAAAATAATTTTCATTGATTTGCTTCAAGCCTAATGCCTCGATGCCCTGCGCCAATAGTTTTGTCAAGCCATGAATTCTTCCGGCAATTTTCTTTAATCCTTCTGGTCCGTGATAAACGGTATACATGCTCGCCATTACCGAAAGCAAAACTTGAGCGGTGCAAATATTGGAGGTTGCTTTTTCCCTGCGGATGTGTTGCTCGCGTGTTTGCAGTGCCATACGATAGGCTGAGTTGCCGCTGGCATCTATGGAGATCCCGATAATACGGCCGGGCATCTGGCGCTTGAATTCGTCTTTTGTAGCGAAAAAGGCAGCATGAGGACCGCCAAAGCCCATGGGCACACCAAACCGTTGCGATGACCCAACAACAACATCGGCACCCATTTCTCCGGGGGACTTCATTAATAGCAAACTCATCAAATCTGTACCCATTACTACAAAAACATTTTTTTCATGGGCAGAAGAAATGAAGTCGGTGTAATCTTTTATCGCACCATTGTTGTCTGGGTTTTGGAGATAGACACCAAAAAGTTCGCCATCAGTAATATCTAATTTTGTTAAATCACCGATCACCAGTTCTACGCCAATAGGGGCGGAGCGGGTTTTTAATAAGTCGATGGTTTGAGGAAAAGTGTTTTGATCGACAAAAAACTTATTCGCAGTCTTTTTTTCTACTTTACGTGATGCGTGCAATAAATGCAACCCTTCTGCGGCAGCAGTGGCCTCGTCAAGAAGCGATGCATTGGCGATTTCCATTCCTGTTAAATCCATCACCATGGTTTGGTAATTGATCAAGGCTTCCATGCGCCCTTGCGCTATCTCTGCTTGGTAGGGCGTATACGCAGTGTACCATCCTGGATTTTCTAACAC
>DAHVFH010000077.1 GCA_027317105.1 Cytophagales bacterium | reverse complement strand
CGGTTACAGTTTGTAATAATATTGTTTCAGGATTTAGGATGATATCAATTTCCAGAAATTCTTCTTTGATATCAATGATGCGCGAAGTGGATTCGAAGCCCAGGTATTTAAATATTATTTCGTAATGCCCGGGAGGCAAAGCAATTTCATAATTCCCGTCACGATCAGTGGTTGCTCCAGAACCCGTTTGGCGAATGAAAATTGAAGCGTAGGGCAAGGGACTTCCATCTTTTTCTTTGACCGTCCCCTTTAGGCCCCCGCCAAAACCAGCGAGGGATAAACCAAAAAAATAATACAAGAGTAAAATCTGCCTCATCAATGTTATGCCTAGACGGAAACTTTCTTTAAAAAGTTGTATCCTTTGATTATTTATAAAAGCCTTTTGTACGAATCATCTGTTCCACCACCTCAGGAACGAGATAACGGATCGACTTATTGTTTTTCACACATTGCCGAATATAGGTGGCTGAAATGTCAAAAAGAGGTGCTTCAATCATCCTGACATTAGCATGACTCTTTAACAGTGAGTTTGTTACTCGAGGTCTGGCCTCGGATGAATAGGTCGGTCTGGGGTAAACATAAAGGCCGAATTGGTTTAGTATTTCCTGGTGGTTTTTCCACTTTGTGAAATTTTCTAAGTTGTCTTCACCTATAATTAATTTAAATTCCTTGTCGGGATGCTTTTCCCTTAAGTTGGCGAGAGTAAATATGGTGTAGCTCGGTTTGGGTAAATGAAACTCTACATCGCTTACCTCGAATTTAGAATTGTCGGCAATGGCTGACTTTACCATATCGTAGCGATCGAATTCATGCAGCAGCCCTTTGCTGGGTTTCAAAGGATTTTGTGGTGTTACCACAAACCATACTTTTTTCAGGTCGGTATTTTCGGCCATGGTGTTGGCAATCGCCAGATGCCCAATATGAATGGGGTTAAACGAGCCAAAGAATAGGCCAATTTTCAATTTGATTCTATTTTTAGATATTCCGATGGGGAATAAATCGGGATCCTGGAAGATTTAAAATCCTTCTGGTTCCTGGTTATAATTGCATCAATACTTTTAATTGACACCGCACTAAAATAGTGCAGGCCATCTTCAAAATCTTTAAAATTTGAAGCGAGTACTTGATAAAAAAAATCTTTTTGAAGGTCTACAATTTGTACCCATTCTAAAAATTTACGAATCACGTTAAAGGGATTTAGGCCATGCTTTTTGGCTATGTAAGCTGCATCGGATAGCGTTAGCGTGGAAAGGTAAATTTCAATTTTGCCGCTGTCCCTTAGTGAGAATATTTCTTCGGCTTCGTTAATAAAAGGTTCGCGTTTTAGGGCGAAGTCGAGAACTACGTTTGTATCAAGGTATAGATGCTGATGAGCCACTACTTATGTTTTTCCATTAAATGGTTATATCGTTCTTCGCGATAATCAAAATCTTTAGGGACTGCTCCTAATATCCCCTTTAATTCCATTATGGAAGATTTCTTTCTTCCTTTCGTATTTAATGGATCAAGTTGCCGGAGATAGTTCTCGACCAATTTTGAAAGGCTTGTTCCCTTTTTTTTTGACAACTTTTTGGCGGATTCAATCACTTTCGAATCCAAGCTCAAAGTGAGTTTAGCGTTCATACGTACAATATAATTTCATACGTAAAGGTATCGAATCATTCTTGAAATTCAAGGCCGATTTCTGAAGGCGTCATACAGTTCTTGGGCTTTAGCCAGTGATTGCTCTAAGTTCTCATTGAGCAACACCGCATCAAACTTATCTTGAAATGACATTTCAAATTTTGCCTTGAAAACCCTTCGCGAAAGGCTCTCTTCAGATTCTGTCCCTCGGTCCATCAGCCGTTCTTTCAGAATTTCCATAGAGGGCACTTTTACAAAGATTGAAAGCGCTTTATCCCCGAAATATTTTTTGAGGTTAATTCCCCCCTTTACATCCACATCGAAAATGACATTTTTCCCTTGTTTCCAAATCCGCTCGATTTCTGACTTCAACGTACCATAAAAATTGCCGGCATACACTTCTTCCCATTCTACGAATTCGTTATTATCGATTTTGGTTTTGAATTCTTCGGGGGTGAGAAAATGGTAATCTTTCCCATTCAATTCCGTCCGTCCGCGCTTATCGCGGGTGGCTGCCGAAATGGAGAAATCCAAATCCAGGTTCTTTTCAAGAAGATGTTGGACGATAGTAGTTTTGCCTGAACCTGATGGAGCCGAAAAAATAATCGCTTTGCCTCCAGAAATTGAAGCCTCCGCTCTTGAATGCGACATCAGGTGGCGGATGAATTGATCTTTGATTTGATTTGCGACACCAGATCTTCGGGACAACTTCCACCGCAGCACTTTGCTTTCAGCAGTTCTTTGATGGCCATATCCAGGTTATATTCTTTATAGCAAGGCATACAATGATCCATATGTTGCTTGAAATAATCTTTTTGATCGCTGGTCGCGTCTCCATCCAAAATAGACTGGAGCATTTCCATGCACGTTGGTTTTTTGCCATCGGCTTGAAGAAAGGGATTTGACGTAGTTGCCATAACTTATGCTTTGTTATAACCCATGGATTGAGCGTAGGATTTCAATTTTTCTTTAAGCAAGTTGCGCGCACGGTGTAAGCGGCTTCGCACTGTGCCTATTGGTATATCGAGTATTTTTGCCATCTCTTCATACTTAAATCCTTCCAAGTCGCACAAAATAATTACCGTACGAAAATCAACATCCAACGAATTAAGCGCGTTGCTGATTTCATCCCCGATCATATCTTTAAGCGATTCTACGCGCAAATCCGGAGTAATCTGTCGGTCAACTTCCTCCGAATTATAATACGTTTCAATTTCCTGATAGTCTACCTTTGAAGGTTCCTTACTTTTCTTCCGGTAGTCGTTGATGAAACTGTTTTTCAAAATGCGGAACAGCCATGCCTTGGCATTAGTTCCTTTCTGGAATGATTCTATAAAGCGAAAAGCTTTGAGGTAGGTGTCCTGCACCAGGTCTTTTGCGTCATCGCGATCCAGGGTGAGGCGGTAACCAAAATTGTACATCGAATGAATGTGAGGCATAAACTCACCATCGAAGACTTCTTGCTTCTCTTTTTCTGAATAGTGTTGGCGGGGCGCGTCTTCAAATTCCATGGAGGGCAAAAATATGGATTAATTTGAAAATGTACGGTGAAAATTTACCGGGCGAGGCCTTAACCAACTATCTTCAAGCTCAAATCTATGCAGTTCACCGAATGTGTAAGTCCTCCCATTGAAATATAATCCACCCCACAGGCTGCCACAGCTTGCAAATTAGCTTCTGTGATTCCTCCGCTTGCTTCGGTTTTACATTTCCCAGCAATCAATTTTACCGCCTCTTCCATATCCGCCAGGCTCATGTTATCGAGCATAATCACATCCACAGCATTTGTTTCTAATGCTTCTTTTACTTCATTGAGGTTTCGAGTTTCTACTTCTATTGAAAGTTTCTTTCGTTGTTTTTTTAGAAAAGCAACTGCCTCTGACACGGCTTGGGCTATGCCGCCCGCTACATCGATGTGATTGTCTTTGAGCATGATCATATCGTACAATGCAAAACGATGATTTTTTCCACCACCGATGACTACGGCCCATTTTTCTGCCATCCGAAAATTAGGTGTTGTTTTTCGTGTGTCTAATAGTTGTGCAGCGTTTCCTTGAATTAACTTCAACAAGTGGTTCGTTTTTGTTGCTATGCCACTCATACGTTGCATGCAGTTAAGCACTAATCGCTCGGCCGAAAGAATGGATTGAGCATTCCCACGAACTTCAAAAACGATATCTCCTTTATGGATGGCCTCTCCGTCCTTTTTAAGAATGGATAATTGCAGTGACTTGTCTACTTGGCGAAAAATCATCTCGGCCAATTCAACTCCAGCCAAGATGCCGTCATCTTTTACCAAAAGTTTGGCGGACGTTTTTCTGTTTTCAGGAATGGTAGCAAGGGTTGAAAAATCGCCAGCACCGATATCTTCTACTAAAGCCGATTGAATAAATTGCCCAAGAGAGGATTCCGTAACGTAATCCGGGCGGGTCATTCTTTCGTGAAACTCATTTCGTGGATAAGAAAGACTTTTCCTACTTCGCGCACACGCATGAGCACGGTGTAGCTCTCGGTGCTACATTGATATTTGCCGATGGCAAATTGCAACCCCCCTTTAGAAGAGCCCGTGTGCACAATGCTGAAATCGGTTGGCACATGTTTTTTAAAGAAATCACGCAAAACAAATTCTGCTTGTGCTTTGCTATATGTATTTACCTCGCCCTCCAAGTTCATCTCAATGGAAACGTTGAAATGTTTAACCAATTCACTCGCATCACCGGCTTTTACAGCATCCTTCATAGGTGCAAAAATGGTTTGCGCATTGGCCGAAAGGCTAATTAACAAGAGAACATAACCAAAAAGGAGATTTAATTTCATGGCGTGTTTACAAGCCAAAATTATGCCATAGCAATTAAATCGAAATGTCATGACTATTCATTTTCAATTTGGGGATTGCTACCATAAAAATAAATGGTTAAGCCTGGATTGTTTAGCAAGAAGAAAGAATTAAAAAAAGATTCAACGAGCGGGTCAAAATATGACCCAGAAAAGCAAAGGAATTCTTTCATTTCTGGCGTTTGAATTAATTGTCCACCACCGCTTCTATGGATTCCATCTTCGCATCGCTGTAGGAACCATCCGTGGCATACACAATTTTGCCTTCGGTATCCAGCACAAAAAAGTAGGGGATATCTCGCCTTTCAAAGTCAAGCTCCTCTTTGTATTTTTTTAACTCGCCTTTATAAAACAAAATGTAGGGAAGCAGCCTTGGATCAATGTTTTTCAATGCTTTTCTCTTTGCCGTACCCGTGGCGGCAGCGTTGATGCCAGTAAACATGGGCACAAAATAGACATTCACATCATAGGTGAAGCCCTGAAATGTGCCGGTGGGCTTTGCAATGAAAGTAGAATAAATGGGATTAAACCAAGTGTTTAGTTCATCCTCTGACTTTTTGGAGTAGGCCAGACCTAGCAGTGTATACTTACCTTTTACATCTTGAGGTAGGCTTACATTCTTATCCTCCACGGTTTGGGCAATCATATCAGGGAAGGGCTTACCAATGATTTGAGAAAAAGTGTTTGAGAGCAAAACCAAACAAAACAAACATGTAATAAAAGCAATCTTAAACATACCTCGAAGGTATGAAATTATTCAAATGAATTTCGTCCAATGGCAACTAACTTTTAACCTTTTTCATTTCAATGATGCTTGCCACGGAGGCATCAAAACCGAACAACTCACAAAACAACGTGCTCATGTCCATTTTCATCCCTCCAAAAAAGTGGGGTCACTTATTGCCGAATGAATTTTTCCGCATTTCCGTGACGCACAATTTCAAATCGTTTTTTCCACAATCTTCCCGCTCTTTTTATTTTTCAGAATTACTTTTTTAGCACCGTAGTGAGTTACTTCCTCTTTCACCAAATAATGATCGGTATCGTACTCTTGCAAATGGCTGTCTTTGCCTACACCTGTGCGCCCGCGCCAGATGTTGAGTTGTACAGGCTCCCACAATTTTGTTTTTGCCGATTTGTAAGCCGCATCCAGCACTGCGTTGACTACATAACCATCGTAGAAAGTTTCCTTGGGCTGAACCCCTTTTTCCATGGCATTAAACATGTCCATAAACATGTGGTTGTAACCCAATTCATTCAACTCATCACCGACCGGAAATAACCAACCGGTATTACTTTCTGCTTTTTCGGCTATATAGTCAGCGCTTTTGCCGGTGGTGAACATTTCAAAGCCAGTACGTAAAAAGTTATTGATCCAAATGGTTCCTTCTGTGCCCATCACTTCATCGCGCAAGTCTAGTCCGCCACGAAAAGTCCAGCTTACCTCAAATTGTCCGATGGCGCCATTTTCATATTTCACCATACCGATCGCGTGATCTTCTGCTTCAATAGGCTTCACCTGCGTGTCGGCCCAGCACATGACTTCAATTGGTTTGATGTCCTTGCCGATGTAGCTGCGGGAAATTTCTACACAATGACACCCTAAATCTAAAATGCATCCTCCTCCTGCTTGTTCAATATCCCAAAACCAATCGCTGTGTGGGCCTGGATGTGTTTCGCGTGACTTGGCCCAAAGAATTCTCCCCAAGGCACCGTTTTTCACACTCTCATGCGCTTTGATAAATTTTGGTGTATAGACCAAGTCTTCCAGATAACCATTGAAGAGGCCAGCCTTTTCCACGGCCTCCAACATGCGCTGGGCTTCAGCGGCATTACGCCCTAGCGGTTTGGTGGTGATCACGGCTTTTTTGTGTTTACAACAAAGCATCACCGCCTCCTCATGTAAATTGTTGGGTAGCGAAATACAGACCACTTCCACTTCAGGCCGATTGATGGCCGCTTCCATGTTTGTGGTAGCAAAAGGCACGTGATAGTCGGTAGCAAATTTTTTCGTGCTCTCTTCCTTTCGGGAATAGATGGTCACAATTTTGTCTTTGCTGCGGTAGCCTTGCAGCGAGTCGGCATAAAAGCGGCCAATGAAGCCGGAGCCAAGCATAGCGATGTTCATAACATTATTGTAGTTTTTTGAATTTATAAATTAAAGCGAATTGTAATGTGCGGTTGGTGTACTTAATGCTACCCCCTTGGTCATTTAACCAGATATTTTTTGTCCCCAAATAGTAGGTTGTTCCAATTGCAAAGTTTTTGTATAAATCGTGTTCTGCACCGAAACTGAAACCAAAATCATTCTTGTGATAAGCCTTTGTAATAACCTGGTTATTGACCTTTGTTCCGTTTAGGGTAAAACTCACATAACTCCCAACAAAAAATGCCAAATGCTTCGTAACAGAATAATTGAGCGAAATTGGAAATGTTAAGTAATTTATGGAAAGGTTATTGTTAGACTGCCGTTTATTATACCCCATCCCCATGTATCGCGCCTGCAGCCTTATTCCTAAACCTTTGGCAAACTCTTTTTGATAGAAAAATCCAAATGTCGGCTTAACCGTATTTTGATTGAATATGCTATAGCCGGAGGAATAATAGGTAACAGGATTGAAAGAGTAGTGCTCACGCTGATTGGCCACATTTATTCCAGCATCTAAACCGAAAAAAGATTTCTGACTTTGGGCTTTCCAACTAATTAAGGTGAGGGCAAGGAAGACGTAGCTTTTTTTCACTAATTCAAATTTAGATTTTTTTGGAGTTCCTACAACCGTTTTCACTACTGACTGTTAGTTTGTTTTTGAATTTATTTTTCAAAATTTTCCGTCACTTTTTCAATTCCCATTTTTCTCTCCGTAAATTTATAAACTCTAGAAATTGGAGAAGTATAAATACTTAACGAATTGAAAGAACTAATCAACCAAGGATTGTATGATCCCTCCTTCGAAAAAGACTCCTGTGGGGTTGGGTTTGTGGCCAACATCAAAGGTGGGAAATCACACCAAATTGTGTCCGATGCTTTGACCATGCTGGAACGTATGGCACACCGGGGTGCTTGTGGCTGTGAACCCAACACAGGCGATGGTGCCGGTATCTTGATTCAAGTACCGCATGAATTTTTCACCAGCGAGTGCAGTAAGCTGGGAATGAAACTCCCTGCCTTTGGGCAATATGGCGTTGGCCTCGTCTTCTTTCCTCGCGACCCGAGAGTTCGTGAAGAATGTCGCACCGTGTTGAATCGCCAAATAAAGAAAATGAAGATGGCACTGTTGGGCTATCGGATAGTGCCTGTCAATCATGCTGATCTGGGTGAGACTGCTCTTGATTCCGAACCCATCATGGAGCAAGTCTTTATAAAGCGACTCGACAATGGTGCTGATCCAGATGATTTTGAACGCAAGCTTTTCATCCTTCGGAAATACTCTACTCACATTATTACGGAATCGGTAAAGGGAGTAGAAGGTCAATTTTATTTTTCGTCACTTTCTTATAAAACCATTGCCTATAAAGGGATGCTCACCTCCGGGCAGTTGCGCTACTATTTTGCTGACCTAGAGCACGAAGAAGTGGTGTCGGCATTAGCCGTAATTCACTCCCGGTTTTCAACCAACACTTTTCCGTCCTGGCGGTTGGCGCAACCGTTCCGTTACATTGCTCATAATGGCGAGATCAACACGGTTCAAGGAAATATCAATTGGCTTAAAGCAAAGGAAGCGTTTTTTGCTTCCCCTTATTTTTCTTCTGAAGAAATTAACATGATCCTTCCGATTTGCAACCCGCTGCAGTCGGATTCCTCTAATCTTGACAATACCATTGAGTTGCTGGTTCATGCCGGCCGGTCGTTGCCTCATGTGATGATGATGCTCATCCCCGAAGCGTGGGATGGCAATGAATCCATGAGCCAAGAGAAAAAAGACTTTTATGAATATCATGCCAATCTGATGGAACCGTGGGATGGTCCGGCTTCTATCACGTTTACCGATGGCAAAATTGTGGGCGCTACTTTAGATCGTAACGGATTGCGACCTTCTCGTTTTGTGGTAACTGATGATGATACCGTAATCATGGCAAGTGAGGTTGGTGTGTTGGATGTGGATCAATCTAAAGTGGTATTGAAAGGCCGTTTGCAGCCAGGAAAAATGTTTGTAGTGGATTTGGAGCAGGGAAGAATCATCAGCGATGAAGAACTGAAAAAGGGAATATGCACCCGCAAACCGTATGGACAATGGGTGAAGGAGTATAAAGTGAAGTTGAGCGATTTGCCGGAGCCTGGCGGAAGTTTTCACAAGTATGACCCTGCAACCTTTCTGAAAAGGCAGGTTTCGTTTGGCTATACCTCTGAAGATTTAAGGGTGATTCTGGCGCAAATGTGCGAAACGGGAAAAGAAGCACTAGGTTCGATGGGTAATGATACCCCTCTTGCAGTGTTATCTCAGCAAGCACAACATATTTCAAGTTATTTCAAGCAGCTCTTCGCACAAGTGACTAACCCACCGATTGATTCAATACGAGAAAGATTGGTGATGTCGCTATCCACTCATGTAGGTGGATCGCTCAATTTGTTGGAAGAATCTCCTGAACACTGCATCACGCTTGAACTGGCGACACCTGTTCTCTCCAACAATGAACTTGAAAAGATCCGATACATTGACCATGGCCATTTACAAACAAAAACAGTTTACACCTATTTTAATGCAGACGGAAAACCGGGCTCACTCGAAAAAGGCTTAAACCGGATTTGTGAATATGTAACCGATGGAGTGAATGATGGCTTTACGATAATCATATTATCCGATCGCAGTTTTGACAGTGGACACGCGCAGATTCCATCCCTTTTGGCTGTGGCAGCGGTTCATCATGATTTAATCCGTAAAGGTCTTCGTGGCAAAGTAGGACTGCTGGTTGAAGCTGGTGATGTTTGGGAGACCCATCATTTTGCCACCTTGGTTGGGTATGGGGCATCGGGTGTCAATCCTTATTTAGTTTATCAAACTATTCACGACATGAAGAAGCGAAATCTTTTAAGTGAAGGGTTGACCGAGGAAAAAGCGGTTTACAATTACACAAAAGCGGTGGGTGGAGAATTGTTGAAAATCATGAGCAAGATGGGGATAAGCACGCTGCAGTCTTATCACGGAGCTCAGATCTTTGAAGCATTAGGAATTAGCAAAGAAGTAATCGATCAATATTTTACCGGCACGATCTCTCGCATTGGTGGATTAACACTGGATGATATTGCCAGCGAGGCTCTTGCCAAGCACCGGTTGGCCTTTCCGAAAACACTGAACAGCTCTCCTCGTCTTGAGGTAGGCGGAGTCTATCAATGGAAGCAACGCGGAGAGTCACATTTATTTAACCCGCAGACAATCCATCTTCTTCAGCAATCTACAAAAGCAAACGACTACACGCTATTCAAGAAATATTCGACACTCATCAATGAGCAAAGTGAGAAAGCAATTACCCTTCGAAGTTTGCTGAAATTTAAAAAAGGGAAATCCGTACCCATTGAAGAAGTTGAGCCGAAGGAAAATATCTTCAAGCGCTTTGCTACTGGGGCCATGTCTTTCGGTTCGATATCGCATGAAGCCCACAGCACTCTGGCCATTGCCATGAACCGAATTGGTGGCAAGAGCAATTGTGGTGAAGGTGGTGAAGACGAAATGCGCTTTGTTAAAAAAGCCAATGGCGATTGGGAAAATTCAGCTATTAAGCAAGTAGCCTCGGGCAGGTTTGGTGTAACCAGTTACTACCTCACGAATGCCAAAGAACTTCAAATTAAACTGGCTCAGGGAGCCAAACCCGGTGAAGGCGGCCAACTGCCTGGCCATAAAGTAGACGATTGGATCGGGCGGGTGCGTCATGCTACACCTGGTGTAGGATTAATTTCTCCTCCACCTCATCACGACATTTATTCTATTGAAGATTTGGCCCAGCTTATTTTTGATTTAAAAAATGCAAACCGGGAAGCGCGAATCAGCGTGAAGTTGGTATCAGAGGCAGGCGTAGGCACCATTGCTTCTGGGGTGGCCAAGGCGCATGCCGATGTGATTTTAATTTCCGGTCATGATGGAGGAACAGGTGCCTCGCCACTAAGTTCCATTCGTCATGCCGGGTTGCCTTGGGAGCTGGGTCTGGCAGAAGCCCATCAAACTTTAGTAAAGAATAAGCTTCGCGGACGCGTGGTGTTGCAGACCGATGGACAAATTCGGACAGGGCGTGACCTTGCCATCGCTGCCTTACTTGGCGCTGAAGAATGGGGTGTAGCTACGGCCGCTTTGGTAACTTCCGGTTGTATTATGATGCGAAAGTGCCATCTGAACACTTGCCCGGTAGGTGTCGCGACCCAAAATAAAGAACTGAGAGCGCTGTTTACCGGCAAGCCAGAATACGTAGTAAATTTGTTTCATTTTTTGGCCGAAGAACTACGAGAGGTAATGGCCGAACTTGGATTCCGAACCGTTAATGAAATGGTAGGTCAGGTAGATCGGCTTCAAAAGCGCGAAAACCAAGACCATTGGAAAGTGAAAAACATTGATCTTTCGGGTTTGCTTTTTAAGGAGCCAATCAGCTTGGATGTTGCCTTGTTTAAGCAGGAAGAACAAGATCACGGCATCGCCAATGTGCTCGACAAAGCACTTATCGAACTGGCCGCACCAGCTTTGAAAAATGCTGTTCCTGTAAAAGGGGAATTTGTTATTACCAACCAAGATCGCAGTGTGGGCGCCATGCTTTCGAATGAAATTTCGAAAATTTTCCTCGGGCCTGGGTTGCCTAAAGATTCCATTCATGTAAAATTCACGGGAACTGCAGGGCAAAGTTTTGGGGTCTTCACCACCGGTGGGGTTACTTTTGAATTGGAAGGAGATGCTAACGACTATTTTGGTAAAGGACTGTCAGGAGGAAGACTGATTTTATATCCTGAAAAGAAAATTACATTCAATCCATCAAAGAATATCATTGTGGGTAATGTTGCTTTTTTTGGGGCGACTTCAGGGGAAGCTTATATCCGGGGCATGGCTGGCGAACGCTTTGCTGTTCGCAATAGTGGTGTAAAAGTAGTGGTGGAAGGTGTGGGTGATCATGGGTGCGAATACATGACCGGAGGAATTGTAGTGGTGCTTGGCGATACAGGAAGAAATTTTGCGGCCGGGATGAGCGGAGGTATTGCCTACGTTTGGGATGCAAACAAAACCTTTGTGAAAAATTGCAATATGGAAATGGTGGCGTTAGATCCGTTAGAGGCTGAAGATGAAGAACTCTTGCAGGCCATGATTAAAAACCATCAACAGGTTACGCATAGCGAATTGGCTTCCCATATCCTTAGTTATTGGCCCAATGCCTACAAGCAGTTTATCAAAGTCATGCCAGTGGATTACAAAGCTGTTTTGGAGAAAAAGAAATTAACTCAACTGGTGAGCTGATTATTTATAACATCTTATTTCTGTAGCTAACCGGCCTTCCACAAAAAATGGTAATTGGCTGGACTTGGAGTGATGAGGTGAAGCCCGACCGTTCCGTACGCATATACAAAAGTTTGAGGATCGTTTCCTTCCCCTCACTCTGTGAGTTTTCCATTTTAAGTCTGAATTTCTTTTTTTTATGCCACTCTGTCACTCTTGTGAAGATGGAATGATATTTGAAAAACCCAATCAAATATTTAAACTCTAATAACTATGCAAGAAAAAGGCTCTATCTCAATCCACACTGAGAATATATTTCCGATCATAAAAAAATTCCTTTACTCCGACCACGAAATCTTTTTACGAGAATTGGTAAGTAATGCAGTTGATGCCACTCAAAAGCTAAAGAAACTTGCCTCGCTAGGAGAATTTACTGGCGAACTCGGTGACTTAAAGATAGAAGTCAGTTTCGACAAAAAGAAAAACACGATCACGGTCAGCGACAAAGGTCTCGGCATGACTGGCGAGGAAATTAAGAAATACATTAACCAAATTGCTTTTTCGGGTGCCGCTGAGTTTGTAGAAAAATTCAAAGACAAAGGTGATGCGAAAGACATCATCGGGAAATTTGGCCTTGGGTTTTATTCAGCCTTTATGGTTTCCGACAAAGTGGAGCTGATTTCAAAATCTTTTAAAGAAGGAACTGAAGCCGCCCGATGGGAGTGTGACGGTTCCACGCAATTTGAACTGACGGATGCAAAAAAAGAAGAACGGGGAACGGATGTAATCCTACACGTCAATAAAGATTCGGAGGAATTTTTAGATGAGTGGCGCATCAAAGGGATACTGGAAAAGTATTGCAAATTTCTTCCAGTGGAAATCAAATTTGGAACAAAAGAAGACAGTGTTGAAGATGGCGTTGACAAAGACAACAAGCCAAAATACAAGACGGTAACTTCCGATCGGATCATCAACAACACTTCACCAATCTGGGCAAAAGCACCCAACGAGCTGAAAGATGAGGACTATATCAAATTTTATAAAGAACTCTATCCATTCACCGAAGATCCTCTTTTCTGGATTCATCTGAATGTTGATTATCCTTTTAATCTAACCGGTGTTCTTTACTTCCCCAAAATCAAAAATGATTTTGAAATCCAAAAGAACAAAATCCAACTTTATTCACGTCAAGTATTTATTACTGATGAAGTAAAAGATGTTGTGCCTGATTTCTTAATGTTGCTTCATGGCGTTTTGGATTCGCCCGATATCCCCCTCAATGTTTCGCGTAGCTATCTGCAAAGTGATGCCAATGTGAAAAAGATTAGCACTCACATTACCAAAAAGGTAGCAGATAAATTGGTTGATATGTTTATCAAAGACCGTAAGGAATTTGAAAAGAAGTGGGACGACATCAGTGTGTTTGTTCGTTACGGCATGATCAGCGATGAAAAATTTTATGATAAATCAAAAGAATTCGCTTTACTAAAAAATGTAGACAGCCAATATTTCACACTGAAAGAATACGAAGACAAGGTTAAGCCAAACCAAACGGATAAGGACAAGAATGTAATTTATCTCTATACAACGGATGCTGGGAAACAACATGCGTTCATTGAATCGGCAAAGGCCAAGGCTTATGATGTGTTGCTTTTGGATGGAGTTCTTGACAGTCATTTCGTAAGTAACCTAGAGCAAAAATTAGAAAAGACGCAACTAAAACGAGTAGACAGCGACATCATTGATAAGTTAATTTCTAAGGAAGAAAAGATTGAAAGTGTACTGAGCACGACAGAAGAAGAACAGGTTAAATTAATTTTTGAAAAAGCCATCGACAATAAGGCTATGACCTTAACGATGGAATCACTTTCTCCTGAGGATTTGCCGGTAACGGTAACGATGAGCGAGTGGATGCGCAGAATGAAAGACATGGCTCGCACGGGGGGCGGTGGCGGCATGAGTTTTATGGGCAATATGCCCGATAATTACAATGTGGCCATCAACAGCAACCATCACATTATTCAAAAGATCTTGAAAGCAGAAACGGAGGATCAAAAACTACAATTGGCCAAGCAAGCCTATGACCTCGGATTGCTTTCACAAAGCATGCTTACTGGTGCAGCTCTGACTAATTTCATTAAGCGAAGCGTAGAGCTTGTTTCGTAGTAAATGAAATAGTTCGCTTGGTATCTTGCTCAACACTAAGCTCAATCCGACTTCTTTGGATTTTTGCTTAACATTGTTGAATAATTTTACTGAGTGGACTCTACCTATGCCGAAACAGACAATTTAAAAGCAACCTGGCGGACCTGGGTAGAAATTGCTGTTGTTTTATTTGCTGGTTCAATTCTTTCAGTAAGTTTAAGGAACTTCAATTATACATTGCTGCTCTATCTGCCAGCGGCATTCGCCATCGTATTTATTCATTGGTATGGCCCAAAAGTCCTACCTCTTCTGTTTATCAATGGCCTATTTACCCTGTTTTTATGGCATGCCCCCGGTGGTTGGCTTCGGTTATCCATAGTAGCGACTCACGAACCTCTGGTCGCTTTCCTGTCGTGGATACTAGCCCGAAAGGTTTTGCGAGAAGGAGAGGGGTTCTCATCAATTTCATTGTTTGCAAAATTTGCCTTATTTGGTGTTGCCATCCCGGAATTGGCTAATTGTTTTTATACCTACCACTACAGTTAATTGGCAATTTACTCTCCAATGCGATAAAATATCAGAAACGATATTTTGAGCATCAGCCAGAAATAAAAATTGCGTCAACCGAAATCAATGATAAAATTCAAATCAGCATTACTGACAATGGGGAAGGGATTGAGGATGACTAAAAGGACAAAATTTTTGAAATGTTTTATCGAGGCACAAGCAATTCTATGGGTTCGGGCCTCGGTCTTTATATTGCCAAAGAGGCGGTGGAGAAATTGGAAGACACCATCACCTTTGAAACGTATTACGGTAAAGGTTTCAATTTCTGCATTTCTATTACCCATCTAATACACGAAGTTATCGGCTCAAATACAAATTCCTTTCTGAATAAATGTCCATGAAGTAATCATCCATTAAATCATCAATGAAATAAATTGCCTCGCCTGTGGATTTCATTTCGGGGCCAAGTTCTTTATTTACTTCAGGGAACTTGCTAAATGAAAAGACAGGTACTTTAATGGCATATCCCTTTTTAGTGGGTTTGAAATTAAAATCCTTCACCTTCTTTTCCCCCAACATCACTTTCGTGGCATAGTTTACGTAAGGCTCATCGTATGCCTTACAAATAAAAGGAACCGTCCGGGATGCTCGTGGGTTGGCTTCAATGATATAAACCTTATCATTCTTTATGGCAAACTGAATATTGATCAGACCAACAGTTTTCAGCGCAACCGCAATTCGCTTGGTATAATTTTCAATTTGCTTTATAACAAGATCCCCCAAATTATATGGTGGGAGAACAGCATAGCTGTCGCCCGAATGAATACCGGCCGGTTCAATGTGCTGCATAATGCCAATGATGTAAACATCTTCGCCATCGCAAATTGCATCAGCCTCTGCTTCGATTGCCCCGTCAAGAAAATGGTCGAGCAACACCTTGTTTTCCGGAAGGTGTTTCCAAATATCAAGAATATGGTTCTCTAATTCTTTTTCATTAATCACAATTTTCATGCTTTGTCCACCCAGCACGTACGAGGGTCGAACCAGCAGTGGGAAACCAATCGTTTTGCTTACTTCGATAGCTTCATCCGCATTAGTCGCCACACCAAATTCAGGATAAGGAATATTCATCTCCTTCAGCAGCGTTGAAAAACTTCCACGGTCTTCTGCCAGATCAAGTGCCTCAAACGAGGTGCCAATAATTTTTATTCCATTCTTACTTAATTTCTCGGCCAGCTTAAGAGCCGTTTGTCCACCCAATTGAACGATAACACCTTCTGGTTTTTCATGTTGGATAATATCCCAGATGTGTTCCCAAAATACGGGTTCAAAATAAAGTTTGTCGGCAATATCAAAATCAGTAGAGACCGTTTCGGGGTTACAATTGATCATGATGGTTTCATATCCACATTCTTTTGCAGCAAGCACACCGTGCACACAGGAATAATCGAATTCTATACCCTGGCCTATGCGATTAGGCCCTGAACCAAGGACAACAACCTTCTTTTTGCTGCTAACGACTGACTCATTTTCACTATCAAATGCTGAATAATAGTAAGGGGTCTTTGCCTCAAACTCAGCCGCGCAGGTATCCACCAATTTATACACACGATTGATATTCATTTCCTTTCGCTTCTTGTGCACCTCACTCTCAAGGCAGTCAAGCAAGTGGGCAATCTGGCGATCAGCATATCCTTTTTCTTTTGCTGTGCGCATGAGCGATGCCGGAATTGTCTCCAATTTAAATTTAGAGATTTCCTTTTCAAGATTGATAAGCTCTTCGATTTGGTCTAAAAACCATTTGTCAATTTTAGTAAGTTTAACAATGGTCTTCATGGAAATACCCAACTTCATTGCATCATAGATATGGAAGAGACGATTCCAAGAAGGATGTTCCAAGCTGTACAGCAGGTCGGCTTGCTTGGTCAACTCCTTACCATCAGCGCCAAGCCCATTTCTCCTTATCTCTAAACTTTGACATGCCTTCTGCAAGGCTTCCTGAAAATTTCTGCCGATGCCCATCACTTCACCCACGGATTTCATCTGTAATCCCAGCTTGCGGTCAGCGCCCTGAAACTTATCAAAATTCCAACGTGGGATCTTTACAATAACGTAATCTAAAGCCGGTTCAAAATAGGCTGTTGTTGTTCCCGTTATTGCGTTTTTCAACTCATCAAGGTGATAGCCAATGGCCAGTTTCGCAGCTATTTTTGCGATCGGGTAGCCAGTAGCCTTTGATGCCAAAGCAGAAGAGCGAGAAACTCTCGGATTGATTTCAATACCAATTATTTCATCATCATTGCCGGGGTTGACTGAAAATTGAACATTGCAACCGCCCGCAAATTTTCCAATGCCATTCATCATCTGGATGGCAAGGTCACGCATGTGTTGATAAACGGTATCTGGTAACGTCATCGCAGGAGCCACCGTGATTGAATCGCCCGTGTGAATCCCCATGGGATCAAAGTTTTCTATCGAACAAATGATAATCACATTGCCAATGGCGTCTCGCAGCAACTCCAACTCATACTCCTTCCAGCCCATGATGCTCTGCTCGACCAAAACCTCGTGGATCGGTGAGGCATGAAGGCCGCGGTTAAGTGCCGCATCAAAATCTTCCGGTTTTTCTACGAAGCCTCCTCCGGTACCGCCCAGCGTATACGAAGGTCGTATCACCAAGGGGAATCCGATTTCCTGTGCAATTTCTTTGCCTTCCAAAAACGAAGTCGCAGTTGAGCCTTTGCAAACGCCAACACCCAACTCATTCATTTTCAATCTGAATTTCTCCCGGTTTTCAGTAGTTTCGATCGCATTGATGTCCACCCCAATAATCCGCACACCATAATGTTCCCATATTCCAGCCTTATCGCATTCGATGCATAAGTTAAGTGCCGTTTGTCCCCCCATTGTGGGTAACACGGCATCGATATTATGTTCCTCTAAAATTTGCCGGATATATTTTTTTTCCAAGGGCAACAAGTACACATTGTCGGCTGTCACCTTGTCAGTCATAATGGTGGCCGGGTTTGAATTGATGAGTGTCACTTCGATACCCTCCTCGCGGAGCGAACGCGAGGCTTGTGAACCTGCGTAATCAAATTCGCAAGCTTGACCAATTACGATGGGACCACTACCGATAATTAGAACGGAACGAATACTTCTGTCGCGTGGCATAGAGTTTGTGCTGGATAAATTTGGCAAAAATATATCGGGAATTTCAGGAATTAAGGATTTGGCCCTTTTATTTTTGAAAAAAATCCCGCGGCTTTTTCAAATAGACTAATGCCCTGTTGGCTAGAAGCTTTTTATCACTTTTTTTGCTACGATTTTTTCTCCCACTTTCAACCGAATGATATAGAGTCCAGCTGAAAATTCAGCGGTAGGGATGGAGATTTCCACGTGCGTTCCTGAATTAGATATATCCTGATTAAGCACCACTTGACCCAACGAATTGGTTAAGCTGATGCTTGCCTGATCTAAATTTTTATAATCAATAATGATTTTTAATCCTTGATTATTCACTGGGTTAGGAAATATTTCAACGCCACTGGTTGCCAACTCTTCAATTCCTGTAATGACTGAGATTGAAGTTGACTTGGTGTCAGCACATCCATCCAAAGCGGTTACACTCAGTTTGACGGTATAGTCTTTTATCACCGTATAGCTGTGGGTAGGATTTTGAATCGTGCTAGTCTGTCCGTCACCAAAATTCCAAAACCAGGTTGCTGCATCGGTGCTTTGATCCGTAAAAATAATTGGGGTGTAAACTTTTAAATCGCCTGAAGATGTTGAAAAATTAGCGCTAGGCCGAAGATTAACCAAAACTTTGATTGTATCGGATTTTGAAAAACAGCTTAACATATTATTCTTCACACGTACTGAATACTTACCGGCTGAACTTACATTAATAGTATTCGTTTTCTCTCCATCACTCCACAAAGTAGAATCAGCTGGGGCCACATAAAGCTTGACCGTATCCCCTTGGCAAAGCGTGGTCGATCCCGAAAAAAAAATCTTTGGGTTTGCCAAAACCGTTGCCTTCACAGGTGTGCGAACGCTTTCATAGGGTTTCTCCGCATTAGAAACATAAAAGGCCGTATCGTTAAGAAGTTTGCCTGTGGTGAATTGGTTTCCCGTAAAGAAAGATTGTCCACCGGTAAAGGTGTTGTACCATTTAATCGTTGAAGGGCCACTTGCATTTAATGTTGCCGTTGATTGATAACACGTAGCTACCGAATCGCCAACGGGTTTTATTGCCTTTAAGGTAAAGTTGTAAACGGAGTCTGCATAGCGGGCAGAATGTTGCAGCGCACTAAGATTGGCGGCCGCATGCAAAGCAAAAGCAACAGTGACCGTCTGGCCTGCTGCAATATTCATTGGCCCCGCGGAAACCACATGGCTAACATCAGTTCCATTTGGTGTTTGCGTACCAACCCCAGCTTGTAACACTTCTCGTCCGCTTCCGATAGCCGCGGAGATCGTTTTGATTTTTTTTGTTTTGGAGAATCCATTATAAATACCTAATGGATTACCAGGAATGGTATTGTCATTTTCAATGGCGTAATAAGCGGGAGAGCCTGTTAACAATTGAATGCCGGCATAAGGTTTCGCTGCCGATTGAGCTGGATAAACGTATCCTAAATGGTTGGTGTTATCCCAAGCTGCAGCATCATTTTGACCATTGGTCGTAATATCCCAATCTGAAAAGATTCCAAAGTAAAAATTGTTCAACGCATTAGCCGTAGGGTTTTTTATTTGATACTCTAAGATCACAAATTTGGAGTAAACCGAATCGGTCCAGACAAGGCTTCGGTAATCTACCACCACGGCTTGTTGAGTTGGTGTGACAGAATTTGAAAACTCTCCAAAAATTTCAGAATAGGATCGTGCACCCGGAACAATTTGCTTGATGGGTATAGTTGAAGAAAAGTTTTGGTCAAATCCACCATTGGTACCCCGAACATTGTTGTACAAATTGACGGAATCAGTTCCCATAATCAAACCCATTTCATACAGTAGTGGATTCTGATTAAAAATAAATCCTTGTCCCTGAGCTCGTGTTGCATCTTGCGTATCAAGAAAACCAATTCTGCCAATGCTTGTCATTGTGGTGCTTACCTGATTGGCATTTACATCAATAAACGATGGGTTTACATAGAAACTGGCATATTGATAATCGGAATAGGCACCATCCGAATACGTAATTAATAAATTAACCAAGGTATTTTGAGGCGCATTTGCACTTATGGTCAATTTAAAGGGAGTAAGTTTATTTGAAATTGTAGCGCCTCCATTGATGATTCCTGGTGAAATAGTGCTATTAGACAGGCTGACCGCAGTAGATTTTGTTGATATAGAAATTTGTATTCCTCCAGAAGTGCTTTTCAAATAATTGGTGAAGTCGAAGGACAAAAAAGCGTTGTCTCCAGGCACAGGAGCAAATCCATTTTGGTTAACCAATTTTGGATTTGAAGCCCTAATGGAAGGCAATGACAGCGTCAAGGCACGTGTGATATCTAATCGGCCTACACCCAGCTGATTTAGGCTGTTTGGGTTAGCGGTATAAAGCGCGGAAGCATCAGCGCTTACTCTTATTTGTTCGCCAACTTGAGTTGCTGTAAATGTTGGGTTGGCTGCCCAAACCAATGCCGCTGCACCCGAAGTAATGGGTGCGGAGAAAGAAGTGCCGCTCACTGTTCCGTTACTTGGCGTATATGAACTGTCATATTGCGTGGTAAATATGTTAACTCCGGGAGCCGAAATATCAACCGTGTTTCCAAAATTACTGAACGATGCCCTTACATCTTTTTGATCAGTTGCAGCTACAGAAATAACATTATCATAGGCGGCAGGGTAGCTATTTGCCGATGTATGACTATTCCCTGCCGATGCCACTATTAGGCAATTTCTGTCGAAGACAATATGATTAATAATGTCTTGGATTATTTGGCTCGAACCCGTTCCACCAAATGAACAATTAATTATCATTCTGATTTTCTCAGAATGGTTTTGGTTAAAATAGGCCGCGTAGAGCATGCCATTGTACACGTTATACTCTGATCCATCTGTTGGTTTTTGATTATCTGCTGAATGTTTAGTGAACAGCAACCTTGTCTTGTAGCCTACACCTGCAATTCCCTTTCCGTTGTTGGTGGCCGCGCTAGCACAGCCTGCCACCCAGGTTCCGTGTCCCAAATCCTGAACGTCAGTCTGAGCTGGCACTGGCGTTAGGGATGGATTATTGTCTCCTACAAAATTTGGATTATTGGCATTTAAGGTATCACTCCCAATAAAATCCCAGCCCTGATAATCGTCTATGTAGCCATTGTTATCATCATCTATACCATTAGGCGGATATTCACTCCAATTCCGGTAAAGGTTTGGCATAAGGTCAGGGTGAGAAAGGTTGCCCCCTGTGTCAACTATGGCAATCACCACGGAAGTATCACCTTGCGTGATATCCCAGGCATCAAACGCTTTAATCAGATTTAGATAATATTGTGAGCTAATGGAAGGATCATTGGGTATGACATCAATTTTATACCGGTATTCCGGTTCTACAATCTCAAAATATCCTGTAGCATAAAGTTGGTTTATATATTTTTCTACATCCTCATTTGGATCAAAACTCAATGAATAGTATTTGGAAATATCGATCATTGGATTTTGTAACCTCCCACTCGACTGAGCACTTTTTTGAATCTCCTGTTTTACCATTGGCGTGACTTTGCCAATGGCAACATTCTTTACCCGGGTAGCCACGCTACCCGAAAGATTCGCAACTTCCTCCTTATAGTCATTTCGCACCTTTACTAAAGCCCTACCTCGGGAATAGTTGGCATGGAGTGGCATTTTAAACACTTCTTGAGCCTTTTTTTGCGCCATCCCATCAATGGTAAATACCGTTAGAAGTAGAAATAAAGTAATTCTCATGTGTTTATAATTAAGTATAAATTGATCGCTCAATCAGTAAAAATCTTTCTCAATGTATTAGAAGATAAAATTTGATGTCCTTATTTCAATGCAAGGATAGTTCTTCTACTTTGCTCCAAACCCGCCATATATTTTTGTAGCATATTTTTTCTATATCACTTTCTGTATACCCTCGTTTAAGCAAATGATAAATTAAGTCAGGGTATTTTGAAACGTCCTCCAGTCCCTTGGGCAGCATTTCGTCAACACCATCGAAATCAGAACCAAAAGCTACGTGGTCTATTCCAATTAAATGAACAATGTGATCGATGTGGTCTGCTATCTTTTCGATCTTAACCACGGGTATTGGATTCTCTTTTCTGTATTCAGCAATTAGCCGTAGGGCTGCACTATCACGTGGTTTTAATTTCTCCTCTGCAAGAATGTGTTTAATTGCTTCTCTGGATTTGGCCATGTAATTGGCTACTACTGAATCGACAAATGCAGTGTAAAAATTCACGGCAATTACACCATCGTTCTCGCCTAATTTTTTGATCATATCATCGGTCATGTCGCGCCTCACCGTGGGCGCAAAATATCGGCAAGACGAATGCGAGGCAATACAAGGCGCTTTGGTGAGCTTCATTACCTGATAAAAGGTGCTATCATCTACGTGAGAAATGTCGATCATAATGCCAACACGGTTCATTTCCTTTACTACTTCCTTACCAAACGGACTGAGGCCATTCCATTTTGTGGTGTCACCGGAAGAGTCGCATATTTGATTGTTCTTGCTGTGAGTAAGGGTGATGTAGCGCACACCACGATCGTAAAAATATTTTACGTTCTTCAAATCATTTCCGATCGGAGCTCCGTTCTCCATACCTTTAGGTAACGAAATTTTGCCTGCCTTAAAATTTGTTTCGACTTCCGATGGGGTTTTAGCGAGCGCAAACTTTTCGGGCAATTTTTCGGTGATCAGGTCAACCCAATTTATCAACGAATCAGCAAGTGATTTTCCGTTGTCAGGCTTTTTCTGATAAGAAGAAGGAATATAGATGGACATGAACGGAGCACTAAGTCCGCCCTTCTTTGCCCGTTCAAAATCAAAGTCGCCATTTTTAGTGGACACCACCGTATTGATACTGTCGGGAGTGAATTTTATTCCCTTCAATCTTTCCGGAAGATCAACATGGCCATCCATAATAATAAATT
Organism: Cytophagales bacterium; assembly: GCA_027317105.1. GTDB lineage: Bacteria > Bacteroidota > Bacteroidia > Cytophagales > Cyclobacteriaceae > ELB16-189. The sequence continues at coordinate 8,983 of DAHVFH010000077.1, read as the reverse complement.
TATGGCAAAGGTCATTTGCATATGACCGTAACTCCTCATCCGTCATTCGATTGACAGGAGGCTTTTCCGCACATGAACTTATCAGAAAAGCCAAAACCATCATAGAAATGAAAATGCGGATAGACATAGGGGGAGGTTTGTTCGGTTAAATATAATAGTTAAACATGAAAAGGTTTTTAAAAATTTACCAATCAAGGACTAAGCGGTAAGCACCTTCACTAATTTGGTTAAATCATCTTCAGAATTGTAAACATGCGGGGCTACCCGTATTGAATTTCCCCGAAAAGAAACCGAAATTTTATTTTTTTTTAACCTCGATTTTATCTTTTCTAAATCAAGGCCACTGGGCAAGCGTACACCAAACAGGTGATGGCCTCTAAAGTCATGATCTTCAATCCAAAATCCGGCATGGATTAACTTTTGAATAGCCTTCTCAGAAATCGAGGCACAATAGCCCTGGATATTTTCTGGTTTCCATTGGTTAATCTGTTTTAAGGCAGCGGTCATCATCGGCACAAGAATGAAATTACTTCGTTCCCCCACGTCATAGCGCAATGCCCCTGGTTGATATTCATCTTGATAATTGACCAGGCTTGTAAAATCCTCACTGAACTTTCTATTTATCCAATTTTCTTCGATCGGCTTTCCATCTTCAAAATAATCTCCAAAATAGGCCATTCCGATGGAATAGGGTCCCATCAACCATTTATAACCTCCACAAATTAATGCGTCCGGCTGTATCTTGCTTGTATCAAAAGGCAACGCGCCTACACTTTGTGTGCCATCAATGACTAGCAAGGCACCAACCTCTTTTGTCCTTTTTCTAATTTCTAGTAAATCGAATTTTGTTCCATCGGCCCAGTGAACATGGCCCAGGGCAACGAGTTTTGTGCTCTTATCTATGGCCTCAAGGATTCTCTGATTCCAGATTTTTCCCCGATCCTTCAAATCTGCAAAGGGAGAAACTGTTTTTAGCGTTGCACCACTTTCCGCACTTAACCTCATCCAGGGATAGACATTGCTTGGAAATTGCTCACCCGCAACAACCATCTTGTGCGCTCGATTCATCCTTGCATTCGCGGCTACCACTGCCAAACCATAAGAAGCGGAGGGGATGATAGCAATACGACTAGGATCCCGGATGTTTATCAGCTTGGCAAACTCCAACCGCAATTTTTGGCTGTCTTCAAAGAAGCTGGACGGAGACAACAAAAAAGGGTTCTTCTTTAATTTAATTCCTTCAATGCCTTTATTTTCTACCTCTTTTAACAATGGAGACATGTAGGCACAATTGAGATAAGTGACGTCCTTGGGAAGCGAGAATTTTTTACGTTGAATGGAGAGCATTTTATGTTTTTAAGAAATAGTAACGTGAATTTACTGTTTTAATTAGTTTAATTGAAAAAGCATATGTAGTTGTTTATCGCTTAGAAAAGGACGGCAAGATGGCAATCAAGCGAGTAATTCATTGGCAATAGATTAGCTATAATTTAGTCATAAATATTGCCCAATATGACTATTCTCAAAAAAGAAATAAACAAAAAATCCATTGAGGCAAGTGGCAGAAATAAAGTTGAGCCACATCGTTCTGGTGTGATCAGCTTTTGCAGGATTTTTCCAAACCTGGAGAAACCAGATCATAAAATATAAAACCACGGGCGACAGGGCGATTAAAAACGCATAACTGAATCCGGAATCAAAAAATGTATTGAAGTAGAGTATGAAACAAAGGGCTGCCACCGCAAATACAATCTGCACAAAAATGAAAGTTCCAAGGATACCTAAAAGCATACTCATCGTTTTGTCACCATGTTTGGCATCTTCCTGGTGCTGATAGACCTGTGTCATGGGGTAGTTTCCTAATAACATCACCGAGGTAAGCAGCGCTGGGATCAGTATCCTGGCGTGGAGCAGGTTTTCGATTTCAAAATTATTGATGCCTACATAGCACATCATAAAAGCAAAGAAGCCCTGAAAAATCCCCACGGTAAACCACCCCAAAATCGGGTATTTTTTTAACCGGATGGAAGGATGGCTGTAGGCTTTTGAAACCAATCCATAAATCAAAATCATCATCGCAAAAAGGAAACTGATTTTCCAAAAGGCTAAAGCAATCGCTATCAGATCCAACAAAAGAGAAACGTAATACAGGCTCCTATTCACGGGCGGTGGATTTTTTAATCCGCCAATACTTTTTTCGTCTTTATCGAAATAACTATTGTAGCCATTGCTGGCCGGATAAAGCAAAAAATGGATGATCACAAAAGACCAGATCAGCCGGCTTTCACTAAAATTGGGAGAGATGCCCAGTGAAAAAAGATAAACGGGCAATAGAAAATAGGAGAAAGCGATTCGTAAATGTAGGATTGTGGACGACATATCATTAAGCTAATGAAACAAGGTAAGGTTTTTTAGGTTATACTTGAACTCCTTGAATCGCATGAGTTACATCACCTCCATCGGCACGGCCAATCCTAAACATTGTTTCACCCAACAAGACATTGCAAACTTTATGGTAAAGGCCATGCAACTCAGCGAAGAGGAAGCCCGCAAATTAAGAACGCTTTTTCGGGCAACGGGTATTGAAAGCCGTCATTCCGTTCTCAGCGATTACGGCAAGTCCAATGGCTTTGACTTCTTTCCTAATAATGAAAGGGTCACACCCTTTCCAGCCACCAGCAAGCGCATGGATCTCTTCAAAAAGCATGCACTTGCCTTGAGCATGAGTTCGATAGTGAATTGCCTCGACAACACTCCTTCTTTAAAGAAATCCGAAATCACGCACCTTGTGGTGGTGAGCTGCACCGGCCTGTATGCACCCGGGCTTGATATTGATTTGGTCAAAGCCCTTGGTTTGAACTCTTCTGTAAACCGCACATGCATCAACTTCATGGGATGTTATGCAGCCTTCAACGCGATCAAATTGGCCGAAAGCGTTTGTGCCAATGGGGCAGACGCAAAAGTTCTGGTGGTTTGTACTGAATTATGTAGCATTCATTTTCAAAAAGAGAATACAGAAGATAATTTTTTAGCCAACGCCCTCTTTGCCGATGGCAGTGCCACCTTACTGATCGAGGCAAAGCCGCGCAGGGGCATCAATTTAAAACCGATTAGTTTTCATTGCGACCTTTTCTCGGACGGGAAAGGAGAAATGGCATGGTCTGTAAGCGATTGGGGGTTTGAGATGAAACTCACTACGTACGTACCCAATGTCATTCAAAGCGGAATAAAACAACTCACAAAATCATTGCTAGCAAAAATCGATAAGGAGCTGACAGAGGTAGATTATTATGCCATTCATCCAGGAGGGAAAAAAATATTGGAAGTAATTGAGCAAGAACTCAATCTAAAAAAAGAACAAAACTACTTTGCATACGAAGTGCTTAAAAAATTTGGCAACATGTCTTCACCTACCGTACTCTTTGTTCTGCGTGAAATCTTAAAAAGCCTGAATGATGAAGATCAAAATAAAAATATTCTGAGTTTTGCCTTCGGCCCAGGGCTGACGCTGGAAAGTATGTTGCTTCAAATTGAAATACATTGACATGCCGGTTTCCTTTTCTACACGAAGCGAAGCATTGGAGATCATGGACGACCTTTCTTTCCATGAGGAAGTTATTTTTCAAACGCTTCGCGAACTGGATTCTATCAACCAATGGCTGGGTGGGAATTCTGTAACACTCAATGCGCTAGAACAACTCTGGAGTAAAATTTCGGAAAATCAAACCATCGCTATTGCTGATCTGGGGTGCGGCAGCGGAGAAATGCTCCGGTTGATTGCCCGAAAAGCCTTGAAGGAAAAGCGAACAGTTCAGCTTACGGGCATTGATGCCAATCCTCATGTGGTGACCTACGCACAAAAGCAATCAATAGGATTTGACAATCTGAAATTTGAGGAGCTAAATATTTTTAACGAGCAGTTTCAATCGCGGTCGTTTGATATCCTCATCGCCACGCTTTTTCTCCACCACTTTTCTGATGATGAACTGGTGAATATTTTTCAATCAATGAAAAGGCAGGCGAAGCACGGAATTATCGTTAACGATATTCATCGACATCCGTTTGCCTATTATTCTATCAAATGGTTGACCCGGCTTTTCTCTAAATCTTCGATGGTCAAATTTGACGCACCCCTATCCGTGCTCCGCGCCTTTAAAGCGCACGAGCTCAGATCGATCCTTAAAAAAGCTGAAATTGAAAGTTACCAATTAAGATGGAAATGGGCCTTCCGATGGCAACTGGTTATTTATTCCTGATTAAGCCCTGGACAATAATACCCTTTTCATAAGGGCTTTTTCATCCGGGCTCCACCCTTCTTCTCTTTTTGGCTTTTCGGTGAGTTCTTCAAGGTCTAAAAAGAAATTCAAACGGTATTTCCAAACGAGATTACCACCAATTGTCTTTTTAAAATCCCTTAACCTCTCACGGCTGCTGATCCAATAGAGTTGTACTTCTTTATCTGGTACCTCTACATTTACTTGTCCGCGTATAAACAAAGCATTATCATGTAACTCTTTGTTGAGTTCCTCTTTAAATCCAGGATTACCTAAAATATATACTTCTTGCATAGTTTAAAAAATCATTTCACATTAAACCTACTTCACAATTCTCTCTCCAATACGACAAAATTAATGCGAAGGTTCCATATTTAAATCCGTGTTTTGGCTGTCTAATCACTACAAAATATGGTGCAAAACCCAGCGGACATCGCTTTTAAACCTTTATTGAAGAAATACCCAATAAAAACTTTTTGCTGCCTATTTATAGCATATTTTATTTTATTTTCGTTTTAATCTTTTGCAACCGTGTGCACTTAAATTAAATTCCTTATGAAGACTTACTTTCTTTATCTCGTCACCATTTTGGCATTGAGCGCATGTGCCTCTAATCCTTTTGGAAAAAAAATAAAGGAACCCTTTAGGGGAAGTGCCTACGAAACAAATAATCGCTTCTTTCGAGCCACCGGCAAGGGAGAAAGTTCTTCCGACAACGTTGCCAGAAGCAAGGCCGATGTAGAGGCAAAGGGAATTTTGGCGGGTCAGGTGAACACCACCATGAAACAAGTCAGCGACCAATATCTTGGGCAAACCCAGAACGATAAAGCAGCCGATGTGGCCGACAAATTTCAAAGCTTAGTGCGCGAAGTAATGAACACCAGCATTTCTGACCTCCGCAAAATAGGAGAAGAAAAATATTTTGATAAGAAGCAGGACAAATACACCGTTTTTATCGCCTACGAAATCAAGAAAAAGGCTATGTTCGATTTCATGAAAAAACAAGCACTAGCCAACGCCTCTATCAACGCCAGCCAAAAGGAAGACATTAATAAAATATTGGATGAAGAGTTGAGTAAGTTGGGGGATGAGAATTAGTTGAGCTAAGAACTTTCGATATCGCTTCGCAATTACTACCTCTTTTTCCAACTTGGTCGCTGGCCGCCTCCACCATAGCTACCTCGCATTAAGGTTATCGTATACCGCTTCTTTCGAAGAATAGAAAGCAACATCCTCCATTACCTGATTAAAGGTTTTTTCATCATCAATAGTATCCACCAATTTATGAATACGATCTTTTACTGTCTCCTCCATATTTTGTTATCAAAATCTTTTATCCTCTAGCAAAGCTTCTTGCCTTGTACTTTGATGTGTTGATAATACGTTTGCTAAATTGACCTATTTCAGGACGAGACGGTGCCCTTTTTTAGTCAACTCCTAACTAATAAATTTGCCATCGCTATGGTATCGATTACGCAAGATAAAACATATACAGAGCAGGAATATCTGGCGTTGGAAAGAAAAGCTGAAAACAAAAGCGGATTTTTCAATGGAGAGATTTTTGCCCATGACGGGAAAATCCACAACATAGTCGCTGGTAAATTTTTGGCCACTCTTGTTCCAAAATTACGAAACACAAATTGCCGACCTTACGGGTTCGATATGCGGGTACAAACGCCTGTCAATTCGCTCTATGCCTACCCTGATATTAGCGTGGTGTGTGGAGAGAAGAGATTTTTGGATAATGAATTTGACACCTTACTCAACCCAGCTTTTATCTGCGAAGTGCTCTCTCGTTCTACGGCTGATTATGATATAGGCGGAAAATTTATGCGGTATCGCTCCGTTGACTCGCTGAAGGAATATTGGGTCATTTCTTCCCTAGAATATCGATGTCAAGCAGCCAACGGAAATTGGTTGCTTTCAGGAACCACCAATGTAAAGGATGCCGTTTTGATTGAATGCTTATCTACTGAAATATCTTTAAACGAAATTTATCGTGAGGTACAGTTTTAATTGTACTTCACATAATGTTCCCATTTCTCCATTACCTCTTTAAAATCAGCAGGCAGTTCCGAATCAAACTGAATAAATTTTTTGGTGGCCGGGTGAATGAATCCCAGTGTTTTGGCATGAAGTGCCTGGCGCGGAATGATCTTAAAACAATTATCTACAAACTGTTTGTATTTAGTGAAAACAGTGCCTTTCAATACTTCATTTCCTCCGTACGTTTCATCGTTGAATATCGGGTGCTTTAAAAACTTCATATGTGCACGAATCTGATGAGTACGACCTGTTTCCAATCGGCATTCGATCAGCGAAACATACCGTAAGTCTTCCAATAATTTATAATGGGTAATGGCAGTTCTGCCAAAATCGCCTTCGGGAAACGCGGCCGTTATTCTACGGTCTTTTAAACTTCTTCCTACATTCACATTAATGGTTCCTTCTGGTGGATTGGGCACACCCCACACTATGGCTTGATACGTTCGTTCAATGGAGTGATCAAAAAATTGTTTCGCCAACGCAGTCATGGCAATTTCCGTTTTAGCAATCACCAACAAGCCGGAAGTGTCTTTGTCGATGCGGTGTACGAGGCCGGGTCTGCCTTCATTGCCTTTCATCTCCGGAAGGTTTTGAAAATGATAAGTCAACGCGTTGACTAAAGTACCTGTCCAGTTTTGAAAAGCCGGATGTACTACCATGCCTGCAGCCTTGTTCACCACGAGAATATGTTCGTCTTCAAAAACGATATTGAGCGGAATGTTTTCTGGCTTTACGTCCGTGTCGCGTGGAGGCTCGGGGAAGGAAACCGTGATTACATCGTTGGGGTGAACCTTATAGTTCGGCTTAATCGGTTTTTCGTTGACTTTGACAAACCCATCGTGTATGCCATTTTGGATTTTGGTTCGCGTCACATTGGGCAGCCGATCGAATAAAAATTTATCAGCCCGTACCAAACTCTGACCAGGGTCGGCCATGATGCGATGGTGTTCAAAAAGTTCGTCATCCAGTTCTTCAGGGTCATCTTGCAAATTGATCATTCCGCAAAAATAGGGATAATAAAGTCATTCGTTGAAACGTCATAGCATGTGAGCATGTGCCCGATAAGCAAGCTAGCGGTTCGAAGCAATCTCCTGAAGATTAAACCCTGAGGAGACTGCTTCGCCCCTTCCACTAAAATCCTACGCTGGTGCTCGCAGTGACTGCATCATTTCGTCATTGCGAGTGCCAGCTAGGGAAGTGGGTGGCACGAAGCAATCCCCCTACGAAAAATGAACCAAAAGGAGACTGCTTCGCCCCTTCCACTAAAATCCTACGCTGGTGCTCGCAGTGACGGCTAGCTTCGTTTAGTTATTTACTTCCTCTTTGTCCACTGTGGTTTTGTCTTGTTAGCGGAAGAGAATGTTCTGTAATTTGCGGTTAAAGAAAATTCCCTTTTCATGCTCATTAAAAAACTGGCTGTTCCCTTTATTAACGATAAGTTATTGCAACAAGTAGAACATTGTTATATCGCCACCGCAGCCATCTCCGAAGCCGGGTTTGATTTTATCCGGAGCCGCATCCCTACCAAAACTAAAATGGAAATCGTAACCGGGTTGGACGAGCCCTCCTCGCCCGAAGTGCTGCGAAGAATCTGGCGCAACTATCAAGGCCGCATCACGCTCAACATCTACACCCGAAATTTCTTTCATGCCAACGTCTACATTTTTGATTTGCCTTTCCGTAAAGCCGTGGCCTTTGTTGGCTCCGGTAATTTCACCCTCGAAGGCATCAAAGACAGTGAAGAACTCTTCTATAAAATTACCGATCCCAAAGAAATTGAAAACCTGAAATCGTGGTTTGTTGGCTACTACGAATTTGCTCAACCACTCAGCGAAGCCCTCATCGAAGAATACGAATGGCTTTATCCTACCCTAAAACAACGCGACATTTTATCCCGACAGGAAAAGAAAGAATTCCTTTCACTCACTACCGCAGGTTTTAGTTGGGATCAGATCAAGTTTAAAAATCAGTATTTTAAAAAAGAAGACTATCTAACACTTAGCAGCAGTAAAGCCCGCTTCACCACACCCGAGATTCATGCCGAGCGCTTGAGCGTACAAAACAAATTATTTCAGCTCCATGAGTTGATCAAAGAGCATGTGCACGCCTTGAAACTCCATGAACATTATGATCAGAATCAGATCGTGAGCAGCCTGGATCTGGCCGATCATACCGATCACGAGTTGCGCAGCATGTGGTTGACCTATGGACGGAGCCAAGCTGACCTGAAGAAAATAAACGCCACACTTGCCGAGGCGATGCACCTGCAAATCGCACTCCGGCAAAAGGAAGTATGCATTTGTTTGGTGCCAGGCGCACCCCGTTCCGGCAAAGCCGATCGTGAATATTTTAAGTACAAGATGACCGATGGCGACTACCGCAAACAATTCTTCACCCTACTCGCCACACTTGGTGCTGGATATTCGATTGAAATTGCGGGCGAGAAAAAAGCCATCGAGACCTTTCAAAATGAAGAGGTGCTTTGGGAGTTTATCAAAGCCGACCAGTGGAGGTATTATACTTTCACCATCAGCAAAAGTTTTTCACCTGCAGCCACAGAAATCAGCAGCGAGAACATTGCTCTTACAATCACAAATGAATTGGATAAACTGGTATTACTTTACCGACACATGAAAGAAGATGTGGGCGGCTCCCGATAACAA
>DAHVFH010000073.1 GCA_027317105.1 Cytophagales bacterium | reverse complement strand
ACCTTCGATAACGTCCTCAAGCTCTTGCGTTGAGCGGATGCCAGGCATTATGGTGCAATGTTAATCGTAACAAGTGGTGATCGTACACAAACATTTTTTATCAATGGGGCGATTTCAGCTTAAAATTAAAAACTTTAAATCGAGTGCGCTAACTCCTTCAATAATGTTTTGTTTTCTATTTTTACGTTTTCCATGACTTCCATTTTCAACGACTCTTCCTTAGACGATCTCGATCCGAAAGAATACATCATCATCAAGCGCGCAAGGGTAAACAACCTTAAAAACTTGAGCGTTGCTATTCCCCGGAATAAATTTGTGGTGATTACAGGCCTTTCGGGTTCGGGTAAATCGTCCCTTGCCTTTGATACCTTGTTTGCCGAAGGCCAGCGGATGTATGTAGAAAGTTTAAGTTCTTATGCCCGCCAGTTTTTGGGTCGCATGGAAAAACCCGAAGTGGATTACATTCGGGGTGTTTCTCCTGCCATCGCTATTGAACAAAAAGTAAACACCCGTAACCCACGAAGTACAGTAGGAACTACCACCGAGATTTACGACTATTTGAAATTACTTTTCGCCCGCATTGGCGTGACCTATTCGCCTGTAAGTGGAAAAGAGGTGAAACGAAATACGGTAACCGATGTCGTGGACTACATCAACAAGCAAAAAGAAGGAACGCGGGTGATGGTGGCTTGTCCTTTAAAGATACAGAAAGGAAGGAAAACCGAAGATGAGTTGAATTTATTGCTAAGCAAAGGCTTTGCGAGAGTGTTAATGAATGGTGAGGTAAAATTCATTGAAGAAATTTTAAGCCCCTCACTCCGTCCTGCGGACACCCCTCTCGCTAGGGAGAGGGGAAGGGGTGAGGGAAAGAAATCTAAACCCAAAAAAACTGAAGAAGAAATTGAAATTCTTATCGACCGCACAGCCGTAAATGCCAATGACGAAGATTTAACCTTTCGTTTATCTGATTCCGTTCAGACTGGTTTCTTTGAAGGACATGGCGATTGCGTGATCTACGTTGAGGGTACAGACAAAAAAATCTTCTCCGACCGTTTCGAACTGGATGGCATGGTGTTTACTGAGCCTTCCGTCAATTTCTTCAGTTTCAATAATCCGTATGGCGCTTGCCAGACTTGCGAAGGATTTGGAAAAATTCTGGGCATTGATGAAGACTTGGTTATCCCCGACAAAAGTTTGTCCGTGTATGAGGGTGCAATTGCGCCATGGCGCGGTGAAGTAATGAGCAACTGGGCGAAGCCCCTTTTGAAGACAGGGATCAAGTTTGATTTTCCAATCCATCGGCCGTACAATGAGCTCACGCAAAAACAGCGCGATCTTTTGTGGGAAGGCAACGAATATTTCGAGGGGCTTCATGCCTTTTTTAAATACTTGGAATCTAAGACCCATAAGATTCAATACCGTGTTATGCTATCGCGATACCGCGGACGTACTACATGTCCGGATTGTAGGGGAACGAAATTGCGCAAAGATGCTTCTTATGTTAAGATTGCCAACACTTCGATCACTGACATCGTGTTGATGCCCATTGAAGATGCGCTGGTATTTTTTGAAAAACTGAAACTTGATGCGTATGACCAAAAGGTCTCTGACCGGATTTTAACCGAAATAAAATCCCGCCTCGGCTACATGGCCAAAGTGGGGTTGGGGTATCTCACGCTCAATCGTGTAACCTCGACCTTATCCGGTGGAGAATTTCAACGTATCAAATTGGCGACAGCGTTGGGTAGTGCGTTGGTCGGCTCAATGTATATTCTGGATGAGCCAAGCATCGGGCTTCATCCTCGTGATACTGCTAAAATGGTCGAAGTATTGAAATCATTGCGCGACATGGGCAATACGGTAATTGTGGTGGAGCATGAAGAAGAAATCATGCGTGCGGCTGACCAAATTATTGATATTGGGCCTGATGCCGGATCGCACGGAGGTCATTTGGTTTTCCAAGGCTCGATAAAAGAAATTAATGGAAAAGTTATCTCGCACACCACTGACTATCTTTCGGGTAAAGAAAAAATTGTTGTTCCTGCTGTTCGAAGGAAATGGAAAGATTCGATCACCATTAACGGTGCACGAGAAAACAATTTAAAAAATCTCAACGTTACTTTTCCCTTAGGCGCACTGACGGTTGTGACCGGGGTGAGTGGATCAGGCAAATCTACTTTGGTTAAAAAAATACTTTATCCGGCTACCGGTCGTGCGAATGGATCAGTATCGGAAACACCGGGCAAGTACGATCAGCTCACGGGCGATATTGCTAAGATCACCCATGTCGAATTTGTGGATCAAAATCCGATAGGGAAATCATCACGCTCCAACCCGATCAGTTACGTGAAGGC
>DAHVFH010000072.1 GCA_027317105.1 Cytophagales bacterium | reverse complement strand
CGATAGAGCATCGCTATGATCGGGGTTTATTGTGGGGGTTTTCGTCTACTTGACTTAATGTTTTGAACAAAAACCCCGATAGAGCATCGCTATGATCGGGGTTTATTGTGGGGGTTTTCGTCTACTTGACTTAATGTTTTAGAGGCAATATTTGGCGACAGTTAAAGAAAATACTTTTACCCCATTTTTATTGACAATTAAAAAAAAAATGAGTAACGAAGAAAAAATATCCGCTGCACAAAAAATGATAGGAGACTTTGCCCCGAAGCTTGTCGAATATACTGACAATGTACTTTTTGGTGATGTATGGGAAGGAAAAGAACTTTCGCCAAGAGACAGGAGTTAATGTTTGAATCAAAACAATGATAACATTATCCGAAGACTGCTTGCCGAAAATCAAATCTTCGCCCTTGTTGGTCTTCTTGACCAACAAGAATTGATTAAAGATCGATAATAAAGAACGCTAACGATGGCTGAGAATTTGTGTGAGGCACAGATTATAGGGATGAGCCTAAATTCAGCTGAGAAACAAGTGAAAAATTATGTTTTAAATAGTCCATAAAATTATAAAGTGATAAAAAAAATAATACTCCTGCTTATTAGTACTTTCTTATCAACCGAAATGATAGCGCAAAGTTTTATTGGCGCATGGGAGAGAACCTATAAAACTGAAAGTGGCGAGAACCTTAAAAATGTTGTTATATTTTCAGATGGCTATCAAGCGCTAACTACCTATAATACACAAACCGGTAAATTTATAAACACGAATGGTGGAACCTGGAAATTAAAGGGCGATACAATAACAGAAAAAGTAGAGTTTGATTCCAATAATCCTGAGCGGGTTGGCATTGAGGTGAGCTTCAAAGTGTTTATCAATGATTCCATTATGGGAATCGTTGGCACGGAAATGAAATTTAAAAGAATAGACGATGGCACACCGGGAAAACTACAAGGCGCGTGGTTAATGTCTGGCCGGATAGTCAATGGTGAAACCCAATCAAGGGATACCCGCGGCCCTAGAAAGACAATGAAAATTTTATCGGGAACACGCTTTCAATGGATTGCTTATAACACCGAGACAAGACAATTCATGGGTACTGGTGGTGGAACTTATACAACCACTAACGGAGAATACACCGAAAAAATAGAATTCTTTTCCAAGGACGACTCCAGAGTTGGGAACAGTTTAAAATTTAATTATAGTTTAGTTGATGGTAAATGGCATCACTCCGGTTTGTCCAGTAAAGGCGACCCCATCCATGAAATATGGAGTGTACGAAAATAATTTTCCCCTTGTTAAGCGCGTTGCAACACGCATTCTGCTAATCCAATACAACAACATCAGAGCATCCAAGTCATACATCTCGCTAAGTAATTGCAAACATTTTTATTTGGAAAACGATGGGCTCGCGTTACAAACGCGCTCCAACGAGGGGGAAACCACAAGCAATTGCCTATGGTTAATTGTTATGGGCAAAGGCCGGTTGACGATTTAATAGTCATCTAAAAATTGTAAATTTGGGGATGGTTCAACGAATATATATTGACACTTCAGTTATTGGCGGATATTTTGACGAAGAGTTTGAATTTTACACAAAGCTTTTCTTTGAGAAGGTTGAAAAAGGAATATTTAAAGTCATCCTTTCAGATATATTAGCGACTGAACATAAGGAGCCCCTGGAGAAGTTCTGATATTTTATCAATCGATTCGAAAAAATCGAATTGAGTACGTAGACCAGACCGAGGACTCAATTCAATTAGGAGAAGAATATTTAAAAGAAGGAGTTGTAGGTAATACCAGTAGGACTGACTGCCGGCATATTGCTTTGGCTACACTTGTTAATGCTGATATTTTAGTTAATTGGAATTTTAAGCGCATCGTGAACATTACAAGAATCAGAGGCTACAATTCTGTTAATATTAAAAATGGATATCGAGTTTTAGAAATAAGGATACCCAGAGAAATTTTAGAGTTATGAAAACAGAAGTAAAGACAAAGAAAACGTTTGACGGTGTTGCGTTTATGAGAAAACGGAGAGATGAAATCTCAAAAGAGACTGAAGGAATGACACCTCAACAAGAGATTGAATACTTCAAAAGAAATGCCGTTAAGTTAACAGCCAAAAATTGAGAAGGACGCCCCAGCCAGCCTTGTTAGCACGTGTTTGCAACGCGTGCATTCTGCGAAAACGGTGGGCTCGCGCCTTACAAACGCGCGCCAACGAGGTAACCAAGTTACATGTTATTGTTGGTCGCTGACCAACAATTGCAAAATCTCAACGTGCGTACGCAAAATTCAAACTCAACAATTTCGTCAAAGAAATTAAGTCATTCACCGTACTTCAAGTATTTCATGCCTTCTTCTCCACAGAGTCACCCGCTTCGATTTCTGTGCCTTCCAATTCTGTGGCGTTGGCCACAACATAAACTCGCCAACATGTTATTGTTGGTTCCGCGTTGGCGTGTGTTTTATAACTCGCCCTTGTATTCTTGACCAACAAGAATTGATTAAATCGTTGGTGAAGAACACCAATGGCTAACAACCAAGGGACAAATTGCTCTTTTATATTAAAAGAAAACTACCTAACTTACATTTCAATAACCAAACAATGATCACATGAAAAAGTCTATGATTGTTATGGTGGCAGTCCTCTCAATCGTTAAAGTTCATGGGCAGGATCCTAAAACCCCGAAACCCGAAGTGCAACTTTTTGTTGTCACCGTTGACCATAAAAGATTTATCACCGACAGCAATGGATTGGATGTTAAGGCAACTGAATCAGAAGCAATTCAAAAGGGAGTGGTTTACATTAACCCTATTTGGATCGATAGCATGAGTGTCATCAAAGGAAAGGAAGCAACAGACCAATTCGGTACACTGGCTCGAAATGGAGTTGTCTTAATGTTCTTAAAAAAAGAAGCGCTTACCGAAATGGCACCTGAGAATAGCAAAAAATTTTTAAACTAAAATAAAGCAACCTCAGCTCGCTACCTCAATTTTCACCTTCAGGTTTTTTAGCTTTTCGTTTTTTATTTTGGTGAGTGCTTGATCAACAAATTTGCGTTTCACCGATACATAAGAAGAATAATCCAACGTGGCGATGAGCCCAATGTCATCGCTAGTCAACCCGCCTTTTTTAGTAAGCAACCCCACGATGTCGCCCTTACTGACCTTGTCCTTTTTTCCTGCGCTGATGTACAAACAAGAATAAAGTGGCGGAAGTGGTCGCTTCAATTTTTTATCTACAAAAACTTCTTCCACCGATTTATCAATATAGCTTGGAAGGGTTTCATCGTTGGCCAACACTAAATACGCTTGCCCTTCAGAAAGCATCCGGGCAGTCCGGCCATTGCGGTGCATAAATGCCTCTCGTTGGGGTGGCAACTGGTAATGGACTACGTGTTTGATCTCAGGGATATCCAACCCGCGCGAAGCCAAGTCGGTTGCAATTAAAAGATTGTGTGCTCCGCCTCTGAATTTGATCAGGTTCTTTTCGCGATCAATTTGCTCCATGGCTCCGTGCAAGGTGCCGTGTTCAATTTTATGTTCGGTGAGCAAATCGCTAATGCGATCCACGGCATCACGGTGGTTGCAAAACACCAGGCACACTTCCTGATTAAATCCTGCGACCAATCGCATGAGGGTTTCTACTTTATCAGTGCTACTTGTTCGCACCAGTTTCAACTCCAATTTAGAATTGCCTTCGTCTTTCAGGTAATCCAATGTTTTTGGTTTTGCAAAAGGCAAAAATTCTGGCCACACCTCCAGGCGTGTAGCCGAGGTGAGGAGGTGTTGCTGCTTCCCGCTCAAGGATTTGAAGATGGCCTTCAACTGCTCATGAAATCCCATTTGTAACGACTTATCAAACTCATCCAACACCACCATCGAAATTGTGCTAGGATCAAATGATTCCCTTAAAATGTGATCGGCCAATCTTCCCGGTGTTCCTATAACCACTTCGGGTGCATCGCTCAAACTATTTTGCTCAATCTTTACCGAGTGGCCACCGTAGCAACAACTTACTCGGTAAGAGGTCTTCATCATCCGGAAAACCTGTTCGATTTGTAGTGACAACTCCCTTGAAGGGGCAACGATCAGCGCCTGCACGCCTTTCGCATTGGCCTTCAGTTTATTCACCAACGGAATCAAAAAGGCAAGGGTTTTCCCTGAGCCTGTCGGTGCCAAAAGCATAAGATCTTGAGGAGAAGAAGCCTTTTCAATAAATGCCATTTGCATTTCATTGAGTTCAGCAATTGATAGATTTTTAAGAAAAGTTGCGTTTGTCGCTTGTTTGGCTGTCTGCATGATGCAAAGGTAGCTTTATAATGTTATTGAATGATTTATTACCTTACCAGTGAATACCAATTTCAAAAACCATTTCTTATGAAAAAACTATTTGCCATCGCCATTCTATTCTGCTTTTTCTTTAAAACAGAAGCTCAGGAAGAAGCTAAAAAAGACGAAAAAGCCCCGCAACCAGAGGCAGAAATATCCACCACGCAACAATCTGTAAAAATCAATGGGGTGGTGATCCCCTTAACGGCTCGTGCTGGAACCATGCAACTGCGCGATGAAACCAACACGCCTATTGCCTTATTTGGCTTTACAAGCTATACCAAAGAAGGCGCTTCGAATCGACCGGTAATTTTCTCTTACAATGGTGGCCCCGGTTCGTCCTCCTATTGGTTGCACATGGGCATCATGGGTCCCAAGCGCATCGTCATCAATGATATTGGGAATACCCCTGCAGCGCCTTATCAGGTGGTCAACAATGATTTCGCGTTGCTCGATATGGCCGATGTAGTCATGATTGATCCGGTTGGCACAGGGTTGAGTGTGCCGGTTGGCAAAGCCAAGTTTGAAGACTTCTGGGGCGTTGACCAGGATATCCGAAGCATCAGTTTGTTTATCAAACAATACCTGATTGAAAACGGGAGGATGAATTCACCTAAATATCTTTTGGGCGAAAGTTATGGCACGTTTCGAAATGCAGGGGTAATGAATAAACTTCTAAATGATGGCATAGCCCTTAATGGCGTGGTGATGGTCTCGTCAGTATTTGACTTACGCACCTTACTTTTTCCACCCAATGATGACCTTCCGTACCTCGTGCATTTTCCAACTTATGCTGCCACTGCCTGGTATCACAACAAAATTCCGAACAAACCCGCCAATTTGGAATCCTTTATAGCAGACGTGCGCACCTTCACGGAGAAAGAGTATATGCCCGCTCTTTTTAAAGGCGATAAACTTTCAGTAGAAGAAAAAAACAATATGGCCAATAAGCTGTCAGCTTTCTCCGGTATCAGTGCCGACTATTGGAAAAAAGCCGACTTGCGTGTTCGGGCTGATGAATTTTTTGCAGAGTTGCTACGCAATGATGGCAATGTAGTGGGCCGACTCGACTCGCGGTTCAAGGGCATCAACTCTGATTTGCTTTCTCAATTTGGAGATTATGATCCACAAAGCGCTGCCATCAGTCCGGCCTATACCGCTGCGTTCTTAAATTATTTTTATCAGGATTTGAAGGTCAATAAAAAGTTGACCTATATGACGAGCGCTGGCGGTAGAACAGGGTTTAAGTGGGATTGGAAACACAAGGGCAACATCGACTGGAATGCTTCATCCGCCATTAACACCGGTATCGATATGGCGAACGCGATGACCAAAGATCCCAATCTTAAAGTCTTAATCCTGAACGGATACTTTGATATCGCCACTGTTTTTTACGGAGTAGAGCATACCATTGACCACCTTGGCCTGCCGAAGGAAATCAAAAACAACATCATCATGAAATATTTTGAAGCCGGGCATATGATGTATGTACATCAGCCTTCGATGGAAAAATTCAGGAAGGACGTTTCTGAGTTTATCAAGCAGACTTCGAAACAATAAAAACTTTAAGTGAAGCGCCCGATCTGAGTGGTAAGCTGAATTAAAAGTTCATTTCACAAAAGCCGACCCATAATTTAATTGATTGGTCGGCTTTTGTATTCTTTAAAGAAGAATGATTCTCTTTCGAAGCAGTGAAATCTTTCTGTTGGCTTTCAACGGAAATTTTTAATGATTTTACCAGACAATGATTTGCCGCCATTTTCAATTCGAAGAATATAGATTTCTGCCGATAGCGACTGATCCATTTGAAGAATAAAAGACCCCGAGGATATTTGCTCCACACTTTTAATCCCAGTCAATTTTTGTCCCATAGTATTGAATAGGATAAAGGAAGGAAAATCGGAATATTCAGAATTAAGGGTAACGTATATATACTCGTTAAATGGATTTGGGTAAATCACTAGTTGACTAGGGTTCTCCGCTGGTGTAATCCCAGTTATAATTTCTACTGGAGCAATTTTCGCATTCTCAACAACCTCCAAATATTGGTTTGCTTTAAGGTTATAATATTTTTCAATTAAACCACTTGGCCAAATAATAGTGAGACTATCAATCTGTGAAGCAGTCCCTATTCCGAAATGGACAACCGAACTATTTTGTGAAAGGTAGCTGGATCCTCCGTCCACTTCCCTTATCAATTTCCTTCCGCTAAAGTAGAGTTGAACACGCGTTCCATAGGCGTCAGGATTACTTAGGGTTCCTTTCATCCTCAACTTTAACCAATTGTTGCTTCCTTTGGCCTGATTCATTAGCAGTATAGCCGGATTATATCCCCCGGCTGCTTCCAAAACACCCACCACTACAACGTCTGGAAAGCCATCATTATTTACGTCCCCAAAGGCTGCGCCCCTGAAGGTATTGTTATTATAAATTACATTCGTAGCGGTAACATCCGCAAAATTTCCAGCTCCATCTTGCTGAAATAATCTATTATTAGAAGGAACGGTTGGATTTGTATAAAGTCCGTTCGCGACAAACAAGTCGAGATAAGAGTCATTGTTAAAGTCAAAAAAGAATGTACCCCAACTGACGTCATTGTAATCCTGAACGTTCTTCAAAAGGGACTGTTCCATAAAATCGCTTCCCGTGTTAGTTAAAAGAAGATTTGATTCACCTTGATAGTTGGCAACATAATAATCTAATAAACCATCTTCGTTGTAATCTCCAATGGCAATACCCATTCCATCGATGGTCGCCTTCATGGGCGAGGTTGCCACTACTGCTGAAAATTGTTGAGACGGATATTGATTGATCAATAAATTATTTGGGCCAAAAGTGTTTCCAAAATCATTAATAACGAATAGATCTACATCGCCATCGTTATCAAAATCAGAAAACGTACCAGCTGTGCCTGCGCCATTGTCAGCTGTATTTGTTGATTGGGTGATATCCGTGAATTGAAAATTTCCATTATTCTGATAAAAGACATTAGGCAAGCCCCCTGTCAGAAATTTAACAAAGGGATCTTGACTATAAGCAACATAATTAAATATGTAGACATCCAAATAGCCATCTTTGTTATAATCACCTAAAACGGCAGTTGTACTCCAACTTTTTGGATCATTCGGAAATGGCATAAGAACTCTAAAAGACGTACCTCCAATATTCTGCAGGACTAAGTTTGGCTGACCGATATCCGTTGTGATTACAAGGTCTTTATAACCATCATGATCAAGATCACCGCAAACAGCACCAACGGTCTTGAAAGGTCGAACACCTGCCGTTATACCCGACACGTCACTTACATCCAAAAATAAACCATTCCCGTTGTTGCGAAATAGTTTATCTGGCATTGTGCCAGCGGTAAAATAAAGATCTTCGAGTCCGTCATTATTGTAATCAAATATGACCACCCCACCACCAATTAACTTTGGATCAATATGATTAGAGATGACGCCCGCTAGGGCAGCCGTTTCTGTGAATGGCCATTGTGCATACCCACTCAACGTCAACAATAAGATACTGAACAATGTAAAAAACCACCTCATCTTTTCATTTTCTTTAACTTTGTCATAGCCCGTTGCCGCTTCTTACTTCTGATTATAAAAAATATTAGAACCTTTACTTCAGAAGAATGCGAAAAGGGTTAACTGTGGGACACACCAGAAAATAAACTCCCTTACTCAAGTTACTTAAATCAAGCACAACCTGATTTCCGGATACG
Source organism: Cytophagales bacterium (assembly GCA_027317105.1). Classification (GTDB taxonomy): domain Bacteria; phylum Bacteroidota; class Bacteroidia; order Cytophagales; family Cyclobacteriaceae; genus ELB16-189. The sequence continues at coordinate 7,298 of DAHVFH010000072.1, read as the reverse complement.
AATTTTAAATAATTTAAAGCTTTCATTGACTGACCCAAAGGATCAACAATTAAGAAATCGTTTATTGAATCAATCGGCACTCCTGTTACGTTTATTATCCCACTGGAAGGATTGGGGAATCCTATAATGTTGTTTTCAATATTTCCAAAAGCTTGAAAATACTGATTAGCAAATTGGTAGGCTTTATTTCCTACTAGTGATCCAATTTTTCTTGCGGGCAAATCATCAATCGGGGTATGGATGCCTCCCCAAATTCTACTTAAGCTGCATTGGTCAGCAGCATCAAAATATCTTGCCCATTGAAGTATTACATCTACGCTCGGTCCTTTTTCAACGAAAAGAAATTGATCCTTTTTGGCAACAAATTCCCCCAATCCACCCGGGAAATATTCGTCACCTGTAATCAATGTTAATACTTGCGCTGCCGCTCTGGAAAAGCCAGAATGCCCAGAGGTGTAACCAGCAAAAGGAGGTGTGACAAAGGTCGGCTTCTGGTAAGGCCACCAATCCCTCGCCATTATCCATCCCACTCCTGCTTCAACATTTATAGGGTTTTTAACAACACTGAAACCTCGCCACGCATATATTTTTATTTCGTTAATATTTTCATTAGAGGGTCCTGCCAACGAGTCACCTTCCTGAATGAGTTCAACTAATCCCTTTATCAACGGAATTCCCGCCTTACTATACCGGGGAAGATTGGGATCGCTAGATTGGCCCCTTGTTGCCATGTACCGAATGGCTGAGATAGGACGCACATAATCATAATATCCCTTTGCACTCCAAATCGAAATGGCTGCATCATGCACTGCGCCACCAAGCGTTAAATAGGATTTAACATCCCATTCCAACGGATCCATCAATTTTCCAACACCTCCAAACTTCTTGACTAGCTGCGGCTGATCGGCAACATAATTGAGTATGGTAAACCAATGACCTGGCGGTGTTTCAGAACTTGGCCCATCAGCCCAGAACTGAGCCAGCACTCTATTGTAATCACCACGAGGAACTAGTTGCGGAACATAGGGTTGATTTGTTTTTGGATTGATCGAATAACCTTTACTAATATCGCCACCCATCATGAAGTTATAGAATTTGGGATAGTCAGTAGGCGAATTCGGAAACTGATTGATATCAAGATTGCCGATACTGGCCGGTGATATGTCCAACATTACGCCATCCGACCGATCAAGCTGCGCTGACCAAGCGGATACCATAGTAAATCCCCATTTGTAGGGGTCATTGAAGGAGTTTCCGCTGATCGTATCAATCAGCGCAGGTGGCCCTGGATCATGGTAAACCGTATAGTTATGCCCATCTCTAATGAAATCCGTTTTAGAAGATTTATCTAAAGCAAAAGGAACAACATTACCCCATTCAGCACCAAGAAAAGGGGTAACTCCAGATTGAATTGCATTACCATTTTGATCCACAAATGAGGAACCAAATTGAAGCGGTTGCCAGCGGTTAGCGTACTCTAAAAAATTAGGCACAGAAAGCGTAAGATTAAGCGGACAGTTGACCGGGCTATAATATAAATCTACATACCCTCCGGCTTCATTTGATCCATCTTGTAGTCCAAATAAATTTATTTGTTCTCCGATATAAACCCCTAAAGAAGCAGCAGAGCCCGTTGAATAATCTGAGCTGGTATAACCCACTTGATAACCAAGTGCGATCATTAGACTATCCATTAAATGTTTTGTTTTAACAAAACCCGGAGAGTATTGATAACGATGCAACATTAGCGTGTACGCGGCATAGCTAATGGTTTCATTTCGCAGCGATGATCGTTGGTCCAGTTGATAGGGAAAGCCATTAAATGGGATTTCAAAGTCTCCTACTTTTTGCCCCAGAAAAAAGGGAGACACCCCTGGCTCAAATACGGCCCATGCATCATACATGGCAGCCGAAATATGGAAAAGACTTCTTGCGTTGGCAGTGGGTCGCGCAAAATCGTTTCGGATACCCTGAATAAGTACCTCATTCCATTTTCTTGCCACCGAATGAGTCTGGCCAAAACAAGAACCTATAGAGATACCTAATCCAATTAAACCCCAAATAAGTAACCTTATGTTCATTCTTCACAAAATGGATCTTCAACAAAAGTCAGCGTAGGTGACCAAATAGCTCAACTTAGACCCTCTCCAGTGCCCTTGGTTTCTCTATTTCTTCAATTTGCCTAAACTTTATCGCTATTTACACAGAGTCGAGATAATCAGAAAACAAAAACAAAAAAAAATCCACCCAACGTTCTTTAATGATTTCACTTTTTCATCGCCATCACGGCAGCCATTGTCTCCATGCCTTCCCATAAATAATTCAAGATTACATTCTCGTTTTCCGCGTGTTGGTTATTGTCGTAGTTAACAATTGGAATAGTGATTGGCTTGGCATTCAAAATCGTTTCAAACAAATAAAGCGGTAGACTACCACCGGCAGAGGGAACTTTTACAACTTCATAATCAATCGTGGTTTCTACGGCATCCACTACTTTTTGAGCTAAGGGCAAGTCCATGGGTGTACGTTGCGCATTATAGCCACCAGGTCTCATCACCAGCTTTGCCAATAAAGGAAATTGTTTGCGTTCCGCATCTGATGGTTCATGATCGATCACCTTATATCCTTCTTTCACCAGGTGATCAACAACCTTCTTGACTTGACGATTCACATCATTACCCAGCACCAAACGTAAATCCAGAACCGCATTCGCCTCGGTAGGGATTACGTTGCTGGCCATGCTCCCCACATTGCCGCTTTGCATTCCGTTAATATTAAGGGTGGGCAAAGTGAGCAATTCCATAAAACTTTTCCCTTCACCATCCGGTTGGGCGAGCGCCAAATCCTCTTTTAAAATTGATTCAACTGCAGGGATTTTAGCGAGGGCCTTTCGTTCGGATTCTGAAAGTGGTTTCACATCATCGTAAAATCCGGCAATTAATACCTTACCATTTTTGTCTTTCATGCTGCTCAGCAATTGCGCCAGCCGCATGGCGGGATTGGGCGCCCAGTTTCCGTAGTTGCCACTGTGGAGCGGACGCTTGGACGCATATATTTTTAAATCCAGATTGACGTCACCGCGCACCCCAAACACCACTTGCTTTTTGCCCGAAATATTTCTAGGCCCATCACAAATAATCCAGAGATCTGCGTTAAGCTTCTCTTTGTACTTTTTAAAAATAACATCCAGGTTGATTGACCCAGCTTCTTCTTCGCCTTCAAAAAAGAATTTAATATTAACAGAAGGTTTCCTTCCGGTTTTAAGCAGCGTCTCATACGCTTTGATTATGGCGAACACACCTGCCTTGTCATCCGAAGAACCACGCGCATACATTCGCCAATTCGGCTGAACCGGTTCATCTGCTTTTGGAAAGGGAATCGACTTCCCGCCTTTATCTAGTCGGTCACTCATTAGCACCGGTAAAAAAGGTTCTAGCCCTTCGGCCCACTGTTTCGGATTGACAGGCTGCCCGTCATAATGCGCATAAAAGGCAAGTGTGGTAGTGGCGCCAGGCACCAGCACTTCTCCAAAAACCACAGGTGCGGAATTCGGTTTCCCTGAGACCAGCAATTCGGCAGCAACGCCATTTTGCTTTAACAAATCACCAATATAAGCCGCGTTGCGGGCGATATTAACAGAATCTTTCAACACATTCGGGATCGAAAGAAATTGTTGATATTCCGTGAGCCACAGATGCTGATTTTTCTGATCAAAAATATATTGGTGTAGGGAAGTTTGGCCGGTGGATATGCCCTGTAACAAAACGGTAAAAGCAAATACGAAGAAAAATCTGATCATGGTTTTAAGGTTTGAATCCTATTACTGGTGTTACACAAAGCTAACAAGTTGACGTCATCGCGAGTACCAGTGGGGGAAGCGAGAGGGGCGAAGCGATCCCCTTCCCGATAGCACAATAGCAATCGGGTTCGTTGAAGAAGATTGCTTCGCGCATCCACACAAATCCATCGCAGGTGCTCGCAATGACGTTCATTACTTTGCTTACGTCCTTGTATTGGTTAATCCGGAATTTCAATTTCATAGAGTTTGTCTACAAACACTTGGTGATTTTGTAAGGTCATTCGCTGATTGATAGAACCTTTTTCAGTTATTTCTCCCTTCTCTACACTTAACACAAAATCAGCAAACACGGCACATTTCACCAAGGTAGCACTTCCAGTACCATGGCCAGCAAGTTCGCTCAAGATTTCATTTAATTTTTTCTTCAAGAGAGGATGACGGATAAGGTCAGCCTGCCTAGCATTGCTATCTAATCCGATCAGGTTTCTGCAATAATCCAAAGCGGGAAAAACGATAGCCCCAACATAATCCTTGTCATGACCAGTGATCAAGACATCCTGAATCAATCCCTTGCCGGCAGCAATTAATTGCGTTCGCAATATACCCACATTTACCCACGTGCCGGTGCTGAGCTTAAAATCTTCCGCTATCCTTCCATCGAAAATCATTCCCTTATTGACATCCTCTTCATCGACAAACTTTAGGGCGTCTCCCGAACAATAAAAACCTTCCTCGTCAAAACACGTGGCCGTTAACTCAGGTTGTCTCCAATATCCGGGAAAAATATTTTTGCCGCGATACCGGGCCTCCCACTTCCCGTCTAGGGGAACTAATTTCAATTCAAGTCCGGGGATGGGAACACCAATTTGGCCAGCTAAACCAAATGGTTCACTGGCAATCAATGTTGCCGGACTTGCCTCCGTACAGCCTAAGGCCGTACTGATCACTATTTTTTTTCCAATGCTTTCAATGGACAATTCTTCCCATTCATCTCTGGTATGTTGCGACATGCTGGCCGCTGCATAGAAAAGCATTTTTAGGTTGCTGAAAAAAGTTTCGCGCAGTTGTTTATCCGCTTTAAAAAAAGGAATCAACGCTTCAAATCCTTTGGGCACATTAAAATAAATCGTTGGTTTTCGCCCTTTTAAATTCGACACGGTAGTCGCGATTCCTTGCGGTGTCGGATCGCCATCATCAATGTAAAAGGAACCTCCATTGTAAAGCGCGAGGCCAAAGTTATGGTTGCCACCAAATGTATGGCTCCATGGAAGCCAATCAATAAACTCAGGAACCTCTTCTTTCACAAAGGCCAAGGTTTGCGTGAGCTGTTGCCAATTGGTGCTGATGTTTTCGTGGGTATTAATTACTCCTTTCGGCAAACCGGTGGAGCCAGAGGTAAACAAAATTTTAGCGACCGTATGAGGTGTGATAGCTTGGAATGCTTCCTCCACTTGAGGAGTAGGTGTTAGCTCAAGCCATTTATCAAAGAAAGTAAAGTTGGGATGATCAACGGGATGGATCAGACTTACAATTTCCAAATCTTTATCAAAAATGGTTAAGGCGTGCTCGTATTTTTTTGCATCACTGACAAAGAGCAGACCGGGTGTGAGCAACGAAATGATACGCTTCAGTTTAGCGAAATCGGTCGAGCGCAATGCATAGGCCGGATTTATAGGGGAATAGGGAATGCCTACATGCAAGGCAGCCAATGCGATCAGCGCATGTTCAATACTATTTTCACTTAAGATGGCTAAAGGCTTTTCTGTAGAACAGTTACTGCCCAGCAATGCCTGCGCAATGCTTTTCACTTTCGCAAATGTTTCAGAATACGTTAAGGCCTCCCATTTGCCTGCACTGTTTTTCCCGCCAATAAAAACTCTATTTGGCGCAACGACAGCCCAATGTTGCAATCGATCCGTTAGTCGGAAAGGATGAGGCTCCAGAGGCACAGCAGAATGTAGAATGACCGACCCATCTTCGACATTCTGTTTCCTAATATCCACCCGAATGGTGTTCAGCTTTTTGTGGTTAATTTTTATGGAGGAATTTGTCATTAGCAAAGTAAATGAAGACGCTTTTAAAACGAACTTACTTGCTAAATAAATGAATTTATTCGGGTAGTCATATTTTGAGTTGTGAAAATCATTTCGAAAGAATGTTTTAGAATTCTTTTCGATTTGGCTTCTCTCAGGTTGAAAGACAGGACGGCACATCACATTATCGCCAATTTATTTCTTTGCCAGTCTCCATTGGAAACCGCACGATACCCTAGGCAAGAAATAGGAGTACTTTTGTAAAGATCTGTCGTTGGTAAAATGCGTTCCCGCCTGAAGTTATTGTTGGTCGCTGACCAACAATCCCGTTCCTAAATCTCTGAATGATGGGTGAGAAAACCAAACTCATCCGCAAACAACAATAAAAAACTTGTTTGATTTGTACCCACAAAAATAATCAATTCGTCTTCGCACTGAAATCAAGAGTCGTTGGTCAGGCGACCTAACGACAACTGACCAACATCAACTTGGGGGGTTGATTTAATTCTCCATCGACTTAATTTTATCCTGACGCATTGGACAGACAAAGCATTTCCTTTTTTTGTACTCTCGCGATTTCCTCGAATCGATACTCGCTTGCGATTACCATTTAAAGTCATGTTGTAAGCACCTTCTCTAATGAATTCCTTGGCTGTCCAAAAAATGCCTTAATTACCAACGCCTTTTACACCGTGTCGGAAAAAGCCAAACAAAACATTGCGGGCTATGAGCCAACCGTGGTGAGGCGATAATCAAAGTCAAAGTCAAAGACAACGGCACAGGCATTCCACAAAAAGTAGTTGATAAAATATTTCAGCCTTTCTTTACCACTAAACCCACCGGGCAGGGCACTGGGCTAGGTTTGAGTTTGAGTTATGATATTGTGAAAGCACATGGTGGGGAGTTGAAAGTGGAGACGAAGGAGGGAGAGGGGAGTGAGTTTATTATTCAGTTGCCTATATAAGATATGTACCGTGCCGATGGCACTCTGTATTCATGTTTTTGTTTTTATCCCACGGATTGAAATCCGGGGTTACAAATGTATCGAGCCTATGGCTCTTTGGACGAGGTTGATGAAGTTTAAGTCTTTGAAATACTTTTGAGAGGCGTAGCCTCGGCCAATGTTGTAACAACGGACTTCAGTCCGTTGTTACCAAGAGCCGTCATGTGCCGAGCCTACGGCTCTCTTCATCCTTTGTAGATTTTATCCCAGGGATTAAAATTTGTGGTTGTAAAAATATGTCGAGCCTATGGCTCTGAGTTCTTCCTTCGGCTTCAGGGAAACATCATAACAAAGGAAGCCGAGATTAAAGTCTTTCTGTTAATTACCCAAATTTAGCCCCTATTTTATACACTACACTTTAAATTTTTCAAAATATTTTTTTGGTGATTTGATAGTGTAACAACTTTGGAAAATGTTTGTTTCGTTTTAGAATGAATCATGTTCACTTTGTAAATACTTTGTA
>DAHVFH010000067.1 GCA_027317105.1 Cytophagales bacterium | reverse complement strand
CCATCACGGGAATGTCCACACCTTTCAATGAATCAGCGATTTCTTGTACCGAAAAAGGATTGACCGTGGTGCGCGCACCTACCCAAAGAATATCAACGCCCGCTTTCAGGCAAGCTTCAACGTGCGCAGCGTTCGCCACTTCTGTAGTCACCGGCAATCCCGTTTCTTTCTTGGCGGTCATCAACCATTGCAAGCCAACATTGCCAGCGCCTTCATATTGGCCAGGTCGGGTGCGCGGTTTCCAGATGCCCGCCCGAAGGGCATGCACTTTGCCGGTAGCAGCAATTTGTTTGGCGGTGGCCACCATCTGGTCTTCCGTTTCCGCACTGCAAGGGCCGCTGATGATGATGGGGCGCTTCACGCCCATTCCACTAATGATCGACTGTAATTCCAATCCTTTTTTCATGTTGAATAAATTTACTCGTTGTGTTAATTGTTTTGATTTCTATTTTAGGTCTAATACACGCTTTATCTCATTTGCCTTTGTCAGCATTTTGTGCAGTTCATTGCCATCGCGCTTCATCAAGTGATATTGAAAACGCTGCAAGTGCATGATATATTCTGCAAGCGCATGGCCAAGGTATTCTGCATTTTGCTCAAAGATTGGAGCCCACATATCGGGGGAGCTTTTTGCCAACCGTACAGTAGACGCAAATCCGCTGCCCGCCAAATTGAAAATATTTTTTTCATCTTTCTCCATGTCCAGCACAGTCTGTCCTAATAAAAATGAGCTCACATGAGAGAGATGGGAAACGTACGCCACATGTTTGTCGTGCCCAACCGGATCCATAAAAATGGTTTTCAATTTTAATGCATCAAAAATTCTCTTTGCCAGAGCCAACGATGGTTCTGATGATTTCTCTTGCTCACAAATAATGTTGGTCTTGCCGTCAAACAATCCAAAGAAAGCGGCTTCGGGTCCGGAATATTCTGTTCCAGCAATAGGATGAGAAGCAACGAACTGACCGCGATGAGCATGGTTGGCAACTGCTTTACATATCAAATTTTTGGTGGAGCCGGTATCAATAACGGTTGCACTTGGTTTTACTGAATCCAACACCGTGGGCAGATAAGAACAGGTAGCGTTGACGGGTATCGCCAGGATTACCAGATCGCTTTGAGGCAAGGCGATATCCGCAGATAAAATTTTGTCTACGATCCCCAATTCAACAGCCTTTGTGGCATTGGCTTCATTCAAATCAATTCCGATCAATTCGCTTGCCAATCCGGTTTTGCGGAGTGCAATAGCCATCGAGCCGCCAATTAATCCTAAACCAATAATTGTAACTTTCATCTGTTTGTTAATAGTTATTGGTTAATCGTTAATCGTGACGCTTCCCTGTTAACTGATAACGATTAACTCTTTCAAGAGCTTCATTCAATTTTTCTTCGGTAGCGCATAGCGAAATCCGAATGAACCTTTTTCCTGCCTCTCCAAAAATAAACCCTGGGGTGATAAAGACTTTTGTGCCGTACAAAATCTCGTCAATCCATTTTTCTACATCGGCAATTCCTTCAGGTGCTTTCGCCCATAGGAATAAGCCAGATTGTTTCTTTTCAAAAGTGCAGTTAAGTTCTTCCAATATTTTACTGGCTGCTATTTGTCTCTTCCTATAAATCGAATTTTGTTTTTGAAACCATTCTTTTCCATTTTTTAACGCTTCTACTGCCGCATGTTGCAACCCAAGAAACATGCCCGAATCCATATTGCTCTTTACACGCAATACCGCATCGATATACTCTTTCTTTCCGCCTACCCAGCCAATCCGCCAACCCGCCATGTTGTGCGACTTGCTTAACGAATTTAATTCCAACGCCACTTCTTCCGCGCCTTCAATCGACAAAATGCTCAATGGGCTCTCATTCAAAATCAAACTATAGGGATTGTCATTCACGATCAAAAAATTATTTGCGCGGGCTAAGTCGACCAGTTCTTTTAATTCATCTTTAGAGGCAATCCGTCCGGTAGGCATGTGTGGAAAGTTCACCCACATAATTTTTACTTTCGATAAATCTCTATTCTTTAATTCACCTACATCAATTCCCCACCCTAATTCTTCCTTCATGCCGTAGGTAGAAATTTTCGCGCCCGTCAACTTGGCCACTGAAGCGTAAGTGGGGTAGCCGGGATCAGGGATCAGCACTTCATCGCCCTCGTTTACAAAGGCCATGCAGATGTGCATGATCCCTTCTTTAGATCCCATCAAAGGAAGGATATCTGTTTCCGTATTCAACGAAACGTTATACTTGTTCTTGTAAAAGCTACCAATGGCTTCTCTCAATTGTGGAATGCCTTTATAGTTCTGGTAACCGTGATTTGCCGGGTTCTTTGCCGCGTTCGCCAATGCCTCAATGGTACTTTCAGAAGGGGCTAGATCCGGACTTCCAATGCCGAGATTGATCACCCGCAACTCCGGAGAATCCAACGAGCGCACTTCCGCCAGCTTTTTACTGAAGTAGTATTCTTCTACGTTTTTTATTCTATTCGATGTTTGTACCATGTTATGCTTTTATTCAAGTCCACGGTCGACAGTCGACAGTAGTCTGTGGACTTTGGATTTATTTATATTCAATTTTCCCCTTCTTATACTCTCCCAAAATATTTAAGTTCCTCACTTGACGCAGCACTTGCTTCATGGCGTCATCGTAATTTTTTCTGCGTTTCCATTCCACATCGATATGGATTGAGTATTCACTTGGCTTTCCAATGATCGGTATCGACTGAATTTTACTCAGGTTGATGGTGTGTTCCTTAAAAGTCATCAACGCATCGGCAAGGCTGCCCACTTCGTTGGCTACTTCAAAAGAGAGCGAAGCCTTATTGGTCTCTTCTTTTGCGGATGACCTTTTTGTTAAAATCAGAAAGCGGGTAAAATTCTTTTTATGGGTTTCAATTCGCTTCTCTAAAATGGCAAGTCCGAATCTTTTTGCCGCGTGCTCGTTGGCAATAGCTGCTGTGTCTTTGAGTTTTTTATCGGCCACTTTTTTTGCTGAGTAGGCCGTGTCATCGCTTTCGCGGATATCCACTCCTTTTAATCGAAAAAGATAATCTGAACATTGACGAATCGCCATCGGATGGCTTTCGATGTTTTTTATTTCATCCAACTTCACACCGGGCAACGCAAGCAAGTGCATGTGAATTGGGAGATAGACTTCACCAATAATGGAGAAATGATATTCTTGCAATAAGAAATAGTTGGGCAAAATACTTCCAGCGATCGAGTTCTCGATGGCCATCACAGCAAAATCACTTTCACCATTTTTCAAGGATTCGCACAAGGCATGAAAACTCAAACACTCCACCGTTTCAATCTCTTCTTTGAAATGTGTGAGCGCAGCCACCTCATGAAAACTGGTAGTGATACCCTGAATCGCGACTTTTATTTTTTTCTTTTTTGCCATGTTACTTCGCGCTATTCGCGATAGCTTTTATGTTCCGTGTAGTGTTCAAATCGTACATCCTTTCATTGTGCGTGCTCCGTAACACGCAGTAAAATAAAAAGTCCCCCGATGTTCGAGGGACTTTCTGATATTTTCGTTTTGTTTCTTCCTTTTCAAAGCGATTTTACCTCAAGTCCCTTCGGGATTGAAAGAAGTAAAAACTAAAATAAAATCGCTGGCTGTTGTTCATTGTGTCTCAAAGAAAGAGGAAATATTTTTATTGCACAACAAAGCACAAGAGATTTTGAAAATATTTTAAGCTAACAAATGTTCTGTTGGACAATAGATTTTGGATGTTGGACTCTTCTCGCTTGTTTCTGGTGTTTCTGGTAACCAACAAGAATCAAGAATCAAGTACCCAGAATCAAGTACATTTGCGTCAAGTTTTAACCCCTCGAAATTTTACCGATGAACAAAAAAATTACCCGCGCCCTCATTTCTGTTTTCTATAAAGATGGCCTGGAGGCTATCGTTCATGAATTGGCCAAGCAGCATGTTGAATTTGTTTCCACGGGGGGCACGGAAGAGTTTATAAAAAAGCTTGGCTATCCTGTCACCCCTGTTGAGCAGCTCACCGGGTATCCTTCGATCTTTGGAGGTCGAGTAAAAACACTTCACCCTGCCGTATTTGGGGGGATCCTCTTTCGGAGGGATGAAGCTGGAGATTTAAGGCAAACAGAAGAATTTAAGATCGCCCCCATTGACCTGGTGATTGTGGATCTCTATCCGTTTGAAGAAACAGTGGCAAAAGGAGGAAGTGAGGATGAAATTATTGAGAAGATTGACATTGGTGGAATTGCGTTGATACGCGGGGCAGCCAAAAATTTTAACGATGTGCTGATCGTTTCTTCCCGCGAACAATATGGAGAAGTCCTGAATATCATAAAAGTCAAAAATGGCAGCCCTGATCTGGCCGATCGGAAAAGGTTTGCCGGCTTGGCCTTTGATGTAACCTCTCATTACGATGGGGCGATCTTCAATTATTTTAATCAGGAGCAAGGTATCCCAAGTTTTAAATCCAGTTTTCAAAAGGGCAAAACATTGCGCTACGGAGAAAACCCACATCAAAAAGGAGTTTTTTATGGCGATTTGGACAAACTCTTTGACCAATTCAACGGAAAGGAGCTCTCTTACAACAACCTGGTTGATGTTGACGCTGCGGTGAACCTCGTTAAAGAATTTGAAGGTGATACGGCATTTGTAATTATCAAACACACCAATGCATGCGGAGTTGCGATCGGCAGCTCAGTAAAAGAAGCCTATCTGAAAGCGTTCCAGGCTGATACGATCTCCGCTTTTGGCGGAGTGCTTGCCTCCAATCAAAAGATTGATTTAATGGCAGCGGAGGAAATCAATAAACTCTTCTTCGAAATTTTGATTGCCCCCGATTACGATTTGGACGCGCTGAACCTTTTGAAATCTAAGAAGAACCGTATTATCCTAAAACAAAAGCAAGCCTTAACGTCCACCAAGCAATTCAAAAGTTTGCTTAATGGGGTAATTGAACAAGATCAAGACCTCCACACGGATTCCGAAGAAGATTTAAAAACCGTTACCAAGCGTGCGCCATCTCCTTCGGAGGTAAATGCTTTACTATTCGCCAGCAAAATTTGCAAGCACACCAAATCGAATACCATCATCTTAGCGGTTGACGGCCAATTGCTTTCCAGTGGTGTCGGTCAAACCAGTCGCGTGGATGCATTGAAGCAAGCTATCGAAAAAGCAAAGAGTTTTGGTTTTGATTTAAAAAACTCCGTGATGGCTTCGGATGCCTTCTTCCCTTTCCCGGATTGTGTAGAGATATCCCACGAACAGGGTATTTCAGCCGTCATTCAACCGGGCGGGTCGATCAAAGATCAGGACTCCATCGGTTTTTGCGACCAAAACAACATGGCTATGGTGTTTACAGGCTTTAGGCATTTTAAACATTGAGTTGGGTTTTGTACATTTAATGGAAAAAATCAAAAAATTGGTGTCATCATAAAAAAAGGAGACTCAAAAAAACAATTGAACGGAAGCTTGGGAAGCTCCAAAAGAAAAAGGGATTTCCCACTAGTAAATTTCTTGGAAAAGTAAAATTTTAAGGAGATCCTGTGGGCATACAAAGAAAGATGAGAGATGAATGGGAAGAGCGTTCTCGTAGACACTAATATCCTTATCTATTTATTGAAAGGCGATAAAACCGCCAGCCAACTTTTAGAAGGCAAAAACATTATCATCTCCTTTGTATCAGAAATCGAATTAACTTCCAACAAAAATATTAGTACCAAAGATCTGCCCTTAATTTTTAGAGCTCCTCAAGTCTTCGGTAGTTATTCAATGTAACATTAAAATTAACAGGAAGGCAGCGGAATTACGGAGATTCTCGAACATAAAATTTGCTGATGCCATCATCATTGCAACAGCACTGACAGAAGCCATCCCATTAACACTGCTGACAAAGAGCTTATGAAAATTGATAAGATCGAAATTATCAAATATTTGCCAGAAACAGGTTTGCCATAATTATTTATTCTAATTTCACGTTTTTTAAGACACATCGAAATGGGACTTTTTGATTTCTTTACCAGCGACATTGCCATTGATTTAGGCACTGCCAACACGCTAATTATCCACAAAGACAAAGTGGTGGTTGATGAACCAAGCATTATCGCAATTGATAAAAACACCAACAAGGTACTGGCCATTGGACGCGAGGCCATGCAAATGCATGAAAAGACCCACGACAACATAAAAACCATTCGTCCTTTGAAAGAAGGCGTAATTGCGGATTTTCACGGTGCCGAAATGATGATTCGGGGCTTTATCAAAATGATCGACACAGGCCGGAGGGTCTTTCCACCTTCTTTGCGCATGGTGATTTGCATCCCCTCAGCCATTACCGAGGTAGAAAAGCGTGCCGTTCGCGACTCTGCTGAACATGCCAATGCGAAAGAAGTATACATGATCTACGAACCGATTGCTGCTGCCATAGGTTCAGGCATTGATATCGAGCAACCCATTGGAAACATGGTAGTAGACATTGGCGGTGGCACTACAGACATTGCCGTTATCGCCTTATCGGGAATAGTTTGTGACCAGTCGATTCGCATTGCTGGCGACACCTTCAATCGTGACATTTTGGATTACATGCGTAGACAGCATAACCTATTGATTGGGGAGCGTTCAGCGGAACGTGTAAAAATTGAAGTCGGCTCCGCAATGACAGAACTGGATGATGGCCCAGATGATTACGAAATCAGAGGACGCGACTTGATGACCGGCATTCCTAAAGTAATTAAAATTTCTTATTCCGAAGTAGCGTTTGCCTTGGATAAATCCGTTTCCAAATTGGAAGAAGCAGTTTTGAAAGCCCTTGAACTTTCTCCTCCTGAGCTCTCTGCAGACATCTACGAACGCGGTATCTACCTCACGGGCGGAGGGGCCATGCTACGCGGGCTAGACAAACGCCTTGGCTTGAAAACCAAACTCCCCATCCATGTAGCCGAGGATCCGCTACGTGCCGTGGTACGGGGCACGGGGGCCGCCCTAAAAAATTTAGATCATTATCGAAAAGTGCTTATGACCTGATGAATGGAAAGGCTTTTTAATTTTGTTTACCGTTATCGGGCCTTTTTCACTCTTTTATCCCTGGAAATTTTTTGTGTCTGGTTGATCATTCAAAACAACCAGTATCAAAGCACAAAATATTTTAACTCCTCCAATCGCTTGGTCGCCCAGATGAATGAGGCCTCGCAAAACGTTCGCAATTATTTTTATTTAGCCAATATCAATTCCAGTTTAGCTGAAGAAAATTCTTTGCTCCGTAAAAAACTTGAAAAAAGTGAGCGTACGGTTCAATTTTTCAACCTTAAACAAATCAAAGATTCGGCACAGTTCACCCAATTCGATTATGTAAGCGCCAAAGTGGTAAACAACACCACCAAATATTATAAAAACTTTATCACCATTAACCGAGGAGCCGATGCCGGAATAGAAGCAGGAATGGCCGCAATTAGCGAAGGGAAAGTGGTGGGAAAGGTTAAGTCTGTGACCAATCATTATGCGGTATTGATTTCCCTTTTAAACTTAGATGAACAGGTTTCGTGTATGATTAAGCGAAGTGGCTACTTCGGAACGGTTCAGTGGGATGGCATCAATTCATCGGTGGTCAGTCTCAAATATATTCCCCGCCATGTCCATCCTGTTGTTGGTGATTCGATCGTCACCTCCGCCTACAATGCCATCTTTCCTGAAGGGATATTTATCGGAAAGATTAAAGAATTCAACCTCAAAGACGAAGCTCCGTTTTATGATATAAAAGTGACCCTTGGTTTGGACTTTGCGAACCTTGCTTTTGTTGATGTCATTAAGAGTCGATTAAAAAAAGAGAGGGACTCAGTGGAGCAAATAACTTTCGGTGAATCGAGATGACAAGAGAGGGAATCATACAATTTATTTCATTTTTTCTGTATGCGATTGTACAGGTACTGCTGTTGAAAAATTTAGTGTTCTTCAACACCGGTTTCTGCTTTTTATACGTGGCTTTCATTCTGCTTTTACCCATTGAAACCAACCCAATGTTGCTAATGTTTCTGGGTTTTGCTATCGGGTTCATTGTTGATATTTTCTATAACAGCCTTGGCCTTCACGCCCTTTCCATGGTGCTAGTTGGCTATCTTCGTAATTACTGGCTTGGTGTTATCACCCCACAGGGTGGCTACGATGCCGGCAACCTACCAAATGTAAAATCCCACGGATTGCAATGGTTTTTAGTCTACACCATGCCTTTGATATTTGTCCATCACTTAACTTTATTTTTAGTAGAATCAGCAGGCTTTGGGCTTTTTTGGTATTCCATGCTTAAGACAATTGCCAGTCTATCTTTTACGATGACCCTAATTGTAGTCTTGCAGTATCTTGTTCCTCAACGCAAGCGTATATGAACGAAGGCAGAAAAGAAATATTCCAGCTCGTCATTGTCTTAGTAGGAGTCATCTTTCTTGTGAAATTATTTTTTGTTCAAGTCCTTGATGATCGATATGCCGATTTGGCAGATAGTAACTCTGTATTAAGGCAAATCGAATATCCCTTCCGGGGACTGATCAAAGACCGCAATGGAAAACTGATCGTTTATAACACACCTGAATACGATCTTGAGGTAATCGTAAAAGATGCAAAGCCGCTTGATTCCGCTAAATTTTGTAAAGTTTTTAATCTTACCCGGGTAGATCTGCGAAAGAAATTCAAAGAACTAAAGGCACGCAAAAAAGAATATTCTCCCGTAAAGCCGATGCAATTTATTGACCGGCTTGCCAATGAAGATTTCGCCAAAGTGCAAGACCGGTTAGACGAATTTCCCGGCTTCTTCATTCAGGCAAGGACCACACGCTCGTACACCACCTCTGCTTTAGCGAATGCCCTGGGTTATGTCAGTGAGATCAGCAAAAATGATTTAGAACATGATCAATCTGGTATCTATAAACAGGGTGATTACATCGGCCAAAGTGGAATAGAAAAATTTTATGAAAAAGAACTTCGCGGCAAACGCGGAATCCGGTTTAAACTTCGCGATGTAAAGGGAATCGAAAAAGGCGCCTTTAAAGAAGGTAAGTACGATACCCTCTCCATACCTGGAGAGGATTTAATTTCAAGTATCGACCTCGACCTTCAGCTATACGGAGAAAAACTGATGCAGGGAAAAGCAGGAAGCATTGTGGCTATTGAACCTTCTACTGGCGAAATATTATCGTTGGTATCAGGCCCATCGTATGACCCGAATTTACTTACGGGAAAAAATTACAGTTCCAATTTCAAACTCATCAGCAGCGACACCATGAAGCCACTCTTCAATCGTCCGTTGATGGCGCAATATCGGCCTGGCTCAATTTTTAAAATTGTGCAAGCAATGACGGCCCTGCAAGAGGGGGTGATTACCCCCGAAACGCGAATCCGGTGCGACCGAACTATCATCGACTGCCATGGCAACCATTCCAACGAAGACTTACGCGGAGCCATTACCAACTCGTGCAACCCCTATTTCCACAGCGTGCTTCGCAGAATGCTGAACCAAGGCAAAGCCGATGATACTTATAAAGATACCCGCATCGGTTTGGCAGAATGGGACAAACACATTAACAGCTTTGGATTTGGAAGTAAGTTGGGGATAGACCTGCCTAATGAAAAAGATGGTCTAATACCAACGCCAGCCTATTATGACCGAGCCTATCATAATAAGCCCTGGAAATTTTCGAATATTTATTCAATTGCTATCGGAGAAGGGGAAAACTTAGTTGTGCCCTTACAAATGGCCAATTTTGTTGCTACGGTAGCAAACCGCGGCTTTTATTACACACCCCATTTAATCAAGGCCATCGGACGAGCGGGCATGCCGCTTCCGGAATACACCCAGCGCCATTTCACCACGGTGGATTCTTCTAATTTTAAAATTGCCGTAGATGCCATGCAGCAAGTGGTTGAAGCCGGCACTGGCGTGAATGCCCGGTTGCAAGATGTTATCGTGTGTGGCAAGACAGGTACTGTTCAAAATGAACCTTTCCCATCACATTCCGTTTTCATCGCCTTTGCACCACGCGATCATCCCAAAATAGCCATCTCTGTCTATGTGGAAAACGCAGGGCAAGGTGCGCGGGCAGCCGCCATGATTTCAAGTTTAATGATTGAAAAATATCTTTTTGGAAAAACACGGAGACCATACATCGAAGACTATGTATTACTCGGAAAATTTTTGGATTGATCGATGAGAAGAGACTACGACATTTCAGGGGAAATAGATTGGACGACAGTGCTCCTCTATATGGCCTTGGTGGCGTTGGGCTGGGTAAATGTTTTTGCAGCCGTTTATGATGATTCGGCTCATCAATCCATTTTTGATCTCTCCCTTAATTCTGGCCGGCAGCTAATGTTTATTTCAGCCTCGATAATTATCGCCTTTGCCATTACTATCGTTGACATGCGCTTCTACGAAACTTTTGCGTACATCTTATACGGTATTTTATTGGTTTTACTTTTTCTCGTACCTATCATCGGGAAAGAGGTGGGTGGCAATAAGGCCTGGATCGGAATTGGATCATTTGGCGTGCAGCCTTCAGAGTTTGCTAAGTTCGTTACAGCATTAGCCGTGGCAAAATATATTGGAACGGTAGGTTTCCGAATGGATAATTTAAGAAACCAAGCCATGTTGTTTATGATCATTGGTTTACCAATGGGTTTGATCCTTTTACAAAAAGATACAGGAACTGCACTGGTGTTTACTTCATTTACGCTCGTCTTCTTTCGTGAAGGGATGTCCCCTTTTCTTTTGATTGTAGGTTTATGTGCCGCAACTATTTTCATCCTTACGTTATTGGTTCCCAACCCAATCTATCTCCACATTGCCATTGGCACAATATTGATTTTTTTAATTGTTGCCGGCAAAAAGAAATTCAAACGCATCGCCCTTCTTACGTTAGGCGCCCTTATCATCAGTGGC
The DNA here is from genome assembly GCA_027317105.1 of Cytophagales bacterium. Lineage (GTDB taxonomy): Bacteria > Bacteroidota > Bacteroidia > Cytophagales > Cyclobacteriaceae > ELB16-189. The sequence goes on along the minus strand of DAHVFH010000067.1, from coordinate 1,208 downwards.
GTGATTCAAAGTGTTGACTATGTAGTAAAAGACGTATTAAAACCCCACCAGCAAAATAGGATAAAGGCATTGATCAATCCCGATGCAGATCCACTTGGTTTCGGTTGGAACGTTACCCAATCCAAAATAGCCATTGGAAGTGGCGGTTTTTTTGGCAAAGGATTTTTGCATGGCACTCAAACGAAATTCGATTTCGTGCCAGAGCAAAGCACGGATTTTATCTTTTGCACCATTGGCGAAGAACATGGTTTTGTAGGCAGCTTGGTGGTCATAGGGCTTTTCATAGCGCTTCTTTTACGCGTGCTATTCTTAGCTGAGCGACAAAAGAATCGTTTTGCACGAGCTTATGGTTATAGTGTGGCCTGCATTTTCTTCTTCCACTTTGCAGTGAACATTGGTATGACTATCGGTTTGTTCCCGGTAATTGGCATTCCTTTGCCGTTTTTTAGCTATGGCGGATCTGCCCTTTGGAGCTTTACGATTTTGCTTTTTATTCTGCTAAAATTAGATGCCCACCGCGGACAGGTACTGCAAAGAATCTAGCAACGGGATTTTATTTGCGACTCCCCCAAAAAACGGTAAGGAAAACGGTGGGGTACACATTGTAGTTTTCAGCGCCAGGCATCAATACCACTTTTTTAAAATAAGTGTCTAAAAGAAAGCCCGCTTCAAATCCCGTAACCTGACTTTTTACCGTGCCCAACTCGAAATTCAAAGCGGCTTTAAGATTTCCACCGAGCTGAATTTTTGATTGGGTAACGCCTTCAAATAGGCTTCCGGTTCCTTGAATTTCACCATACGACAAACTTGATGTATAGGGCTGATTAACGGTATAATAACCACTTCCTCCGTTTGGAGCAACCTGTACATAATACGGTGTTACGATACCAATTGTTGGGCCGGCAGCAAAAACCGCTTTTACCTCAACACCTTGTTGCGGACCTTTGGTGAACAAGATTACATCGCGGCCATACTGCAACCGTAGGGCATATAGATAATTAGATTTGCCGTAAATAAAATAATTTCCACTTGCCGCTTGAACCTTAACTTCATGGGGATTTTTGACATTCATTAACTCCACCCCAAAAGTTTCAAATACTTTTTTATTCAGCCTGCGCCCGCTCTTGAAAGTAAACCCGCCAATCAAACCACCGTAAGAATTTTTGTTGACCCCAAAAATAATTTCTAAATTGTACTCATAGCTATCC
>DAHVFH010000141.1 GCA_027317105.1 Cytophagales bacterium | reverse complement strand
ATAATCAATACGAGTTCCTAGACCAAAAAAGAAAGAGGAAGGTGATGGAAATGAAGAAGCTAATTCATAAGTTTGATATAACTCCTGACGACCTCGGTTTGCAATTGAATATCAACAACTTATGAAACGTTAGTCAGAATGACTAATTACAACATTGCTAAAGGCTTAAGCAATTCTTGTGACTCGGCTGTGCTTTCAGCTTTTAATGCAATTGATCAGAAATGGGTGTCAGCGAGGGTGGCGAAGCAAAGATTTATGACAAGATTTGCTATGACTATGAATTTTCAGTTAAATGACGAAGTAGTTAATAAACAGCAAAACGAAGTTGGGCTACCTAGTTTGAAATCAAAATATTTGCGAGAGACAACAATTGTATATAATGATCCAGCAATTTATTCAAAGGTTGATAAACCATCTGAGTTTCTGGGAGGGTCTATAGAACTCGCAAAATTTCAACGAACTCACTTAAGGTATGGAAATTCTGCGAGAAGAATGGGATTGGAAGGAAAAGTAACTGTAGGATTTATAGTAGAAATTGACGGTACTCTTTCAAACATAAAATTGATCAAAGGTTTTAATGGTGATTGTGAAACGGAGTCGATGAAATATATTCACAGCATGCCAAAATGGAATCCTGCAGAAAAGGATGGGAGAAAGGTTAGACATTCTACAGAGTTGACGATGACTTTTAAATTGGCTGAATAATTGGAAACCATAGAACTCTCCGGCATCATCGGCCTAATTGCCATCGCCTGCTTGGCGGCAAACTTTATTGTTGGTTTTATCATTTGGAAAAACATAGCCATTAAGCTCCCTTACAAGCTTACTTTTCTTGGGCTGCATAAACTCACTGGGTACTCAGCAGCGATTGCTATTGTGGTTCATGTGGTCTTAATTCCATTAGATCCGAAATCAAAATTTAGCTGGAGCGATTTATTGTTGCCGCTCTGGACTGAACATCAGCCTTATGCCAATACCTTCGGTGCCTTGGCACTTTACCTCATCGCGATTGTGGTGATAAGCTCTTACTTTAAAGAAAAACTCAAACTTAAATTTTGGCGCTCACTTCATTATATTTCTTATTTCGCGGCAGTGCCGTTGATTATCCACAGTGTTTGGACTGATCCAAAATTAGAAGATCGACCTATTGACTGGTTTGATGCCGAAAAGATTTTCGTTCTCCTTTGTTGCTTCGTTATTATAGGCCTTACAATTTACCGTTTTGTCGTTATAAAAAAGCGCGTAGCCTCCAATTAAAAGCCATCTCAAAAACGTCTTTCAGGGAGGAACGGCTGAAGTAATCTTCTGTTCAAGCTCCGAGATTGGGGATTGCTTCACCTCGTTCGCGATGACAATGATTTTTTGAGATAGCTTTTAGTTAGTTTACTTTTGTGGGGTAAACTCTTGCTTATGCGCGCTATAGTACTTTTTGTTTGTTTGTTTTTGTCGGGATTAAACTTGTTCGCCCAGATTGACCAAGCTAAACTAAAACAACACATCAAAATTTTAGCGGCTGATTCCTTAAATGGAAGAGGAGCGGGGAGCGAGGGCGAACAGATGGCCGCGGTCTACATCGAAAATCAATTCAAAAACATTGGGCTGACTCCGATGATAGAAAACAGCGGATACCGTCAATCATTTCCGTTCAAAGGTGGTGTGCATGGCACGGGCACTGCAGGAACCGCTAACAACCTTATCGGATTTCTGGATAATCACACTGAACAAACCGTAATCCTTGGCGCTCACTACGATCATCTTGGGCTGGGTGAAAATGGAAGTTCGTTGGATGCTAATCCGCAAGGCAAGATTCACAATGGAGCAGACGACAATGCTTCGGGCGTGGCTGGCTTGATTGAACTGGCAAGGCACTTCGCCAAGAATAAAACAAAGGAGAAACATAACTTTCTTTTTATCGCATTTAGTGGGGAAGAGCTTGGCTTGTTTGGCTCAAAGTATTTCACGGAACACCCAACATTGGATTTGTCTAAAGTCGATTATATGATCAACCTTGATATGATCGGAAGGCTTGATCCGATAACCAAAGCATTGGCAGTAAGTGGAACAGGAACAAGCGCGGTGTGGGAAGACGAACTCAAAAAACTTGATGGCAACCTTAAAATAAAATCGGATTCGGCTGGGATGGGGCCGTCTGATCACACTTCATTTTATTTAAAAAATATTCCGGTACTTCATTTTTTTACAGGCTCTCATAGCGATTACCACAAACCTTCGGATGATTGGCAGAAAATTAATTTTTCAGGAGAGAAGGAAGTATTGGCGCTCATCATCAAGCTGATCGATGATTTGGATGCCACTCCGAAACTAACTTTCCTCGCCACCAAAAATAAGTCGATGGGGTCTGCCCGTTCTTTTAAAGTCACATTAGGTGTTATGCCGAGCTATACATCGAATGAACGGGGATTGAAAATTGATGGTGTTACGGATGGCAAGCCAGCACAACGGGCCGGAATATTAACAGGTGACTTGATCATCCAAATGGGAGATCTACCTATCCACGACATTCAGGCTTATATGAATGCACTGGGTAAATTCGAGAAGGGTCAGACGGTGCCGGTAAAAGTGAAACGAAATAATGAAGTGGTGACGCTGACGGTCACTTTCTGACCCTCAATGAAAATATAACTGGCACGACCCTTGCGTTGCTGAAACGATTATGCACTTCAAAATCAGGTTTCTCCTATTTGTATTCCTCCTATTGAGCTCGCTTCTTTCCTTTTCACAAAAAAAAGTAAAGCTTGTTCATGCGGATAGCTTAAAAGGAACGATGAAGGATGGAAAGCGTTTTGATCGCTTGCTGGGGCATGTAGCCTTTATTCAAAACACTACGAATATCTTCTGCGACTCTGCCTATTTTTATCGGTCTGAAAATCAATTGGAGGCATTTGGTCACGTACACATCACGGATGACTCTGTAGACATTACGTCAAAACACCTTCAATATGATGGCACTAAAAAAATTGCTCATTTGCGACAGAATGTGATTTTTGAGAAGCTAAAAATCGCCAAACTCTACACCGATTTTTTAGATTACTATCGAATCCAAAATCAAGCTCGGTATTTTAATGGTGGTAAACTGGTGGATACAACCAATACGCTAACCAGTAAAAAGGGCTATTATGAAATCAAAACGAATCTGGCTTCTTTCAAAACCAATGTAGTCGGTGTTAATCCTGATTACACGCTGACTTCAGACACACTTCAGTACAATTCCAAAACCAGGATGGTTTATTTTCGTGACTTTACTACGGTGAAAGATAGCGATGGCAAAGTGGCTTACTATCAAAATGGTATTTATGATACTCGAAAGAAATTCTCTAACCTGAACAATGGGGAAATGGAATCACCCTCTTACAAAATCAAAGGCGATGCATATTTTATTGATGACATCAAAAAGTTTTATACAGTGAAGGGCCACGTGATCATGACTTCCAAGGCTGAAAATATGCTCATTTTTGGTGATGACGGCTTTTTTGATAAGAAGAAAGGTATTTCAAAGGTTTATGGAAATGCCTTTGCGGCTAAGGTTGGTGAAGAAGGAGACACCCTTTTCCTTTCAGCCGACACGCTGGTGTCTGTCGAAAACAAAGACCCCAAGAAGAAAAGGCTACTGGCATACCATACTGTGAAAATTTTTAAGGCCGATATGCAAGGGGTTGCCGACTCACTCGCGTATTTACCCTCTGACTCGACTTTATATTTCTATCATGATCCTGTTTTGTGGAATGGCGAAAACCAGATGACGGCAGACTCTATACACATGCTCTTAAAGGATAAGCAAATCCATCGGATTTATATGATCTCAAATTCCTTTGTGGTATCGCAAGACTCCCTTAAAAATTTTAATCAAATAAAGGGGAGAAGAATGACCTCTTACTTTGAAAATAAAAAAATTGATCATGTTATTGTTGAAGGTAATGGTGAAAGTATTTACTACGCGCTTGAAGAAAAAGAAATTAAAAAGGACAGCCTGATCACGAAGATCACTGTTCTTGCGGGGATGAATAAAATTATTTGCAGCAATATCCGCATCGACTTTAAAGCGGGTAAAGTTCACAATATTAATTTTTACATTAAACCGGATGCGTCCTTCTTTCCGCCACATATGATCAAAGAAAGTGACCGGAAACTGAGGGGCTTTTCCTGGCGGGGAAAAGAACGCCCTAAAAGAAAGGATGTGGTAAAAAGAGAAGATGGATTAAGCAAGGCTGTCCCAAACGCTAAGTTGTAATAAAAAGTATTTGAAAAGGCTTTTATTTCGTATAAAAGATTGCACTCCCTTCGTTTTTAGGTTACCTTTCCATAGTAAGTATGTTTACTAATGAAAAAAGGCTTTTTCTTTATTTGTTGTTTCCTCCTCTCTTGCTTTGCAGTTGGGCAAAATTTTGAGTTGGTGGATAGAAAAGACACCTATAAGGCCAATTTTAGTCAATTGGTTAAGATCGCTCTTAAAATCAAAAATCTTTCAGACAAACCTTATTTTTATGTCATCCGCAAAGTACGTAGTGATTTAAGCGAGTCGCAAAAGGGATATTTCTGTCTTGAAAGGAATTGTTTGGAACCCTCTATCGTTGAGTTTTCAAAAAAAGTTGAGCCGGGAGAGACAATAAATCTAGACTATACACTTGAGACTGGGATTCAGCCTGTGCAGAATACCCTAAAATTTGAAGTTTTCCCTAAAGGAAATTTTGACCAAGTATTGGAACACAATGTAAGTATTATGGTTGAAGAGCGGACACAACAATCAATTTTTCAAACCAAAGACATCACGATTCATGATGTGTATCCCAACCCCGCCCAGGATCATGCCACTATCGATTACAAGATCAACAATGAGTTGTACAATGCAAAAATTGTGATGTACAACATCCTCGGCAAGCCTCTGGGAGATTATGAATTGCCGGCCAATGACACGCAAATCAAAATTCAAACGGATGAACTTCCATCGGGAGTTTATTTTTACACCTTGTATTTAAACAACAATGGTGTGCTTACTCGCAAAATCATTGTACGTAGGTAATATCAACTTGTTTCCAGAATTGTTAATTCCGCCCTGCATCGTATATTTGTAGGCTTAAACCCGGCATTTATTCTGTTTTAGCCTTTTTTAATTGTTTTATGAAGAATCTGAAAACATTGAATTTCTTGGTAGTGGTGGCTACTTTAGTGGCAGCTTTTTCGTGCAGTGAATTCAGAAGGCTCGAAAAAAGTGAGGATTGGCGCTTAAAGTACGAGGCGGGTTTAGATTATTTCAAGAAAAAGGATTACTACCACACGGCTATTTTATTCGAACAGATTCTTCCTATAGTCCGGGGTTTGCCAGAAGGAGAAAAGGTTGAGTTTTCATTAGCCTACTGCCAATTTTATCAGAAGACCTACCTATTGGCTTCCAATCAGTTTAAAGTTTTTTATGAAACTTATGGCCGTAGCCAACTCTCTGAGGAAGCCTATTTTATGTATGCGTATTCACTTTTCATCGCTTCACCGGATGAGAAATTGGATCAAAAAAGTAGCATTGAGGCCATGGGAGCGATGCAAAATTTTTTAAATCAATTTTCAGGTAGCCAATTTACCGACAAAGCTACGGAGGTGATTGCGAAAACGCAGGAGAAATTGGAAAAGAAGGAATTTGATAATGCGAAACTTTATATGCAGTTAAATTATTATCAAGCAGCCATAATTACCTTTGATAATTTCAGGAAATCTTTCCCCGATTCAAAATATTTGGAACAGGGTAGCTATCTGAAAATTACATCTCAATTTAAGTGGGCCGAAAAGAGTATCCCCTCTAAACAATTGGAACGCTATAAAGCCACCTTGGATTTTTATAAGGAATTCATTGAAGGGTTTCCGAAAAGTCCGTTGATAAAGGATGCGCAGTATTTCTATACCGCCAGTCTTAATCAGATCAATTTTCTTAAAATAAAAAACAAAAACAGTTAATGAATTATATTATGGCAATACAACCAGCGCTTATTACTCGTGATGTTGAAAAAATCTCTGATGCTACCGGTAATCTTTACCGATCCGTTGTGGTTATCTCCAAAAGAGCCAGACAAATCTCAATGAATCTAAAGGAAGAGCTCAACAATAAATTGGCTGAGTTTGCCACCACAGTAGATAATCTTGAGGAAGTTTTCGAGAACCGTGAGCAGATTGAAATCTCTAAATTTTATGAGCGAATGCCCAAACCAACCACTACGGCTACCGAGGAATTTATCGAAAATAAGTTGAACTATCGTATGCGCGAAGCCCTGCCCGCAGAAGAAAGCAAAATGGAATAAAGCATGTTGTCCGGCAAGCGAATAGTGCTAGGCGTTACGGGCAGTATTGCTGCTTATAAAACTGCCGCCCTAACTCGCTTGCTTGTAAAAGCTGGTGCTGAGGTGAAGGTGGTAATGACGCCCGCAGCGCATGAATTTGTAACTCCCCTCACGCTCTCCACGCTTTCAAGAAATCCTGTATTTACCCAATTCACTAAAGCGGAAACCGGGGAATGGGAAAGTCATATCGAACTTGGCTTATGGGCTGATGCTTTGGTTATTGCCCCTGCCTCATCCAATACCATCGCAAAAATGGCTACTGGTCTTTGCGATAATTTATTGCTTGCTGTTTACCTAAGTGCTCGATGCAAAACATTTTTTGCTCCTGCCATGGATTTGGATATGCTTCAGCATCCCTCTGCACAGCTAAATATTCAAAAATTGGTAAGTTGGGGGAATGTGTCTGTAAATCCGGGCTATGGCGAATTGGCCAGCGGACTTATTGGAAAAGGGCGTATGGCCGAACCTGAGGAAATTATGGCTCAACTCAATGACTACTTTGGGAGAAGTCAGAAATTAAAAGGTAAAAAAGTCATCGTTACAGCAGGGCCCACCCATGAGGCCATTGATCCGGTTCGTTTTATTGGCAATAATTCTTCAGGAAAAATGGGGTTTGCCATTGCAGAAGAATTGGCGCTTCAAGGTGCTGAAGTAAACTTGATTTCGGGGCCAACTTCCCTTAGCTTGACAAGTCCATCCATAAATCTTATGCAAGTAATATCTGCAGACGAAATGTTTCAAGCCTGTGTTTCGCTATTTCCTGCAATGGATGTAGCGATTTTATCGGCAGCCGTTGCTGATTTTAAGCCTGCCGTGATGGCGAATCAAAAAATCAAAAAAGGCGATGCCGGCTTGACCATTGAACTAACTAAAACAAAGGATATTGCGGCTGAATTGGGTAAGATGAAAACAAAGGGGCAGTTCACAGTGGGTTTTGCATTGGAAACAGAAAACGAGATTGAAAATGCTAAAAAGAAGATTGTTTCCAAGAATTTCGATTTGATCGTATTAAACTCTTTAAATGATAAGGGGGCGGGGTTTGGGCATGACACCAACCAAATTACCCTGATTGATCGAAAAAACAGCCGTAAAAAATTTAATTTGAAGTCAAAGAAAGAAGTGGCCCGCGATATCGTTAATACTATTATTGATTATGTCAAAGTGTAATTTATTCTTTTGGTTATCCTTTCTCCTCGTACAAGTTTGTAAGGGACAAGAGTTGAATTGCAAAGTAACGATCAACGCGGATCAGGTGCAGACTACCGAGCGATCTGTTTTTAAAGACATGGAACGTTCTTTCGCTGCCTTCCTGAATTCGCGAAAATGGACCACAGATTCCTACAAACCTTATGAGAAAATCAATTGTACTTTGTTTATCAACATCGGACAAATGCCGGCCATTGGGAGTTTTCTAGCCAATGCCCAAATTATTGCAGCCCGACCAGTTTACAACACGAATTACGAAACGGTGCTATTCAATTTTGCGGATCGTGAATTTGAGTTTGAATACATCGAATCCCAACCGATGGAATATAACGACAATGCGTATATCAATAATCTTACGTCCATGCTTGCCTTCTATGCCTACACCATTTTGGCTTATGATTATGATTCCTTCAGTGAACTGGGTGGAAACCCCTACGTTCAAAAAATGCTCCTGGTAGTGAATAACGCCCAAGGTAGCGCCCATCCCGGATGGGTCTCGTTAGGCAGCAACCGCAGCCGGTTTGCGTTACTGGATAATATTAATAATCCCCAATTGGCTGACCTGCGAAAAAACTTGTACAAATATCACCGGCTCGGTTTGGATACGTTTGATAAAACCCCAGATCAAAGCCGTGAACAAATTTTGGATGTATTAAGAAATGTAAAAAAAGTTTGGAGTACTTTTCCTACGGCTATTTTGATTGTTTCATTTTTTGATGCAAAAGCCGTTGAACTGGCCAATATTTTTACCGATGCACAACTGGCCACCAAAAGAGAAGCCTACGATATACTGACTGCCCTTGATCCCAAACGAACGGTGTATCAAAAAATAATGGCCAATTAGTTTTGTCATCAAATTGCTAAATTACTGTCTATCTGACTAAGTTGTTATTTGGGCAATCTTCCTTAGGCAAAAAATTACCTTTATTTTTAATTTCTTTTGAAAGTAAAACGGTGGACTGTTAACTTGCCCTATCCACTTTTTGTGCGGACATGCTTATTCATCTTTCAATAAAAAATTACGCCCTTATCCGGCAACTGGAATTCAGGCCATCATCGCACCTCAATGTGGTGACGGGGGAGACCGGGGCCGGGAAATCCATCATGCTTGGTGCGATAGGCTTATTGCTTGGAAACAGGGCCGATGTGAAAGCCCTGTGGGATGAAAACGAAAAATGTGTTACGGAAGGAACATTTGATATTTCTGCATACCCTCTTCAGGAAATTTTTGAAGAAGAAAACCTCGATTATGATAATCATCAAACGGTCATAAGAAGAGAGATAAGCCCGAATGGAAAAAGCAGGGCTTTTATCAACGACACACCGGTTACGCTGGAAGTGATGAAGCGGATTGGAAGTCGGCTTATGGATATTCATTCGCAGCATGAAAACCTGGAGTTGGGAAAGCAGCAATTTCAATTAGAATTGATTGACGCTTATGCCGGAAATCAAAATACCAAAAACGATTATTACTCTGCATGGAAAAATTTTCTTCAAACAAAGAAACAATTCGATGATTTATCGAACGAATCTGTTTTGTTGAAACAAGAGGCTGATTTTATAAAATTTCAGTTGGTTGAATTAGTAAAAGCAGATTTGAAAGAAGAAGAGCAAGAGAAGTTGGAGGCGGAGCTTTCGGTTTTGGAGCACGCGGAGGAAATTAAGGCCAGGTTGAATACGATCTCGGAAGGGTTAGACCAATCTGAATTATCGGTTCTCAATTCTTTGGGAAATATCAGAAATGAATTCCAGACTTTACTTTCTTTTTCAAAGGAATACGAACCACTATCCGAACGTTTGGAAAGTGCCCGGATTGAATTGAACGATATATTGGCCGAGGTGCAACGATTGAATGAGCGAACAGAGGTTGACCCGAAGCGTGCTGAGCACGTAAACGAACGACTTAGTTTAATTTATCAATTGCAGCAAAAACATAGACTTTCTTCGGTTTCGCAGTTGTTGGAACTTCAGCAAATGCTGCAGCTGAAAGCAGATAAAACAGCAAATCTGGATGGCCTCGTGGCCAAATCAAAAACAGAAATGGAGCAAGCACAACAGCTGATGTTGAAAAAGGGGGAGGCTTTGAGTTTAACACGAAAGAAAGTGTTCGCACCTTTGTCCAAACAATTGGTCAAGTTATTGAAAGAGCTGGGTATTCCTGAAGCACAGCTGGAAGTGAACCAAACCCTCCTTGCTCCATCGGCCCATGGCATTGATCGAATTGATATTTTATTCAGCGCTAATAAGGGAATTGCCATGAGGTCGCTGGCACAAGTGGCCTCTGGAGGTGAATTTTCAAGGGTGATGTTTGCGATCAAATATGTTATGGCTGAGAAGAAGTCGTTGCCTACATTAATTCTTGATGAGATCGATACAGGCGTTTCAGGCGAAGTCGCCATTCGCCTTGGCAGCAGAATGAAAGAGATGGCACAACGCCACCAAGTAATAGCGATCAGCCATTTGCCACAAATTGCAGCAAAGGCGGATACCCATTATTTTGTATTCAAGGACAATTCATCGGCCAAAACAGAAAGCCAAATCCGACAACTGGAAGGCCATGACCGAATCATGGAAATTGCCAAAATGATTGGTGGCGAAAAACCATCATCAGTCAATTTGGAAAATGCCAGAGAACTGATGACGATCTGATCTCGCGTTTATTTTTTATTCTGAAAAGCGATAATTACCATCAGGGCACTGACAATTACTAAATTTTTTACGATGTACTGACCAACGAGGGAAAGGACAAAGGGGGGATGGACAAAAGAAAGTTGAGGTAACAAAATTAGGGGGCGTGAAAGTGAGCGCCATGTGGGACAACACGATCGCAAAGGTAATACGTTTGAATAATCCTGTGATAAGAAGAACCCCGGCTAGCGTTTCCCAAATAGCAAGCAAAAAGAGAGAGAGCCTTGAATGGATCAACCCTAAGGTGAGTAAGTTTATAGTTTTCTCTGCCAGATCTTCTGCTGGACTCAAACCAGGAAAGAATTTAAGACCCCCAAACCATAAATAAATTATTCCAATCGAGATTCTTAAAATCACAGTTGCCAACCGCAATCGTTGTTCAGGAGATTCATTACACATTTTAAAAATGAAATTTGTCCCGCCAAGATGCGAAGAGAAGCTATATTAAATCATGACTTTGGTCATGACATCAAAAAGGTAAATAGTTACTTCTTTTTAGTTTTATTAGAATTTTTCGAGTACCATTCTATTCCTTTAAGGAGCAGCCAGGCAAAAAATAAAAATGAAAAAGGGTAGATGAGGTCAATGGCTGGAAGGCTATTGAGTGCCCTCCAATTTACCCATGCAAAAATAAAAATCATTTTTTCATTGCGTTAGCGAATACTTCAATGTTGTGTTAATTTTTGAATTGCTTTTATTTCCTCTTGATTGAACGGGGTCCCATCTTGTCTGAAGATATCATGAAACCATATTTTTGGTTCAGGCGTGCCTTCTTTTGATCCCCAGGGAAAAATGGTGTTGGTCTTGCCGCTTACCAGTCCCCAGTTAATGGCGCCTACATGGTATTTTTTTAATACGGGCAGGTTTGTTTCAAAGCGGCTCCCATTAGTTCTTGCCATGTACTCGCTGCAAATTAAGGGTCTCTCAAGTTTTTGAAGGTGAATGATTTCTGCTTCCAGCTTTTCTGGTTCGCTATAGTTGTGAAAGGTAATTACATCAGCGCTTGCCAGTTGAAATTGATTCAAATTACGGTACTTGTCATCGTGGTTCCAGGTGGCGCAGGTGAGGGGTTGTGATGGCCGAATGATCCAGGCCCAGGAAAAGACGGTCTTAAGAAAGGGCAAAGACTTTTCAAACATGCCTTCATTTCCGGGCTCATTGTAAAGATCCCACATGAGGATTCGCTCATCATCTTTGAAAGCGGATAGTACCCCTTTGGCATATTTTTCCAATGGTGGCCAGGAATTAGGGTCATTCACCCGCGCTTGCCCGGGCGCCTGCATCCATCCTGAATTATGGACACCGGGTTTGGGTTTGGGCTGTTTTCCGGTTTTTGGATCTTTATTCCAGCAGTCATCAAATAAAACGAATAGTGTTTTTATTTTATGCCGACCGGCTATTATAAGAAACTCGCTTATCCTCTTTTTAAATCCTGTAGAATCTGTCTCCCAAACAAGGTTATGCAAATAAACACGAACCACATTAAAGCCAATGTTTTCCGCCCAGCCTAGCTCGCGATCGATAGTTTTGGGATCCCATGTGTCGGCTTGCCACATTTCCAACTCATTAATGGCCGTGCTGGGGATAAAGTTGCAGCCAACCGGCCATGGTTGCCTCAGGTACCACTGCTGGGCTTTTTCAGCGGGCCACCGATTTTGGGCCCAAACAGAAGAAAACGCTATAATAAAAATGGAGGCGAAAAGGATTTTTTTCATAATCATGTTGCTAAGATGCCCAAATTTATGAACACAAGGAATACCCCATAAGGTTATCTGTATTATTTAGGGAAGTAAATTACCTTTGCCGAATGCAAGCTACTCACACGACCAAGCGCGACATCCGTAAGCTAAAAGTCGAGGAATTGAAGGAATTCTTCGTCAGCCATGGTGACAAAGCTTTTCGTGCTCAGCAGGTGGATGAATGGTTGTGGAAGAAGTCGGCCAAGAAGTTTGACCAGATGACCAATCTTTCGGTGGCCACGCGCGAATTACTGGGTCAGCATTTTGAGATCAACCATATTCAGGTCGATACGATGCAACGCAGTACGGATGGCACCATCAAGAATGCAGTGACCTTGCATGATGGGTTGATCGTTGAGTCGGTGTTGATCCCAGCGGAAAAAAGAATAACGGCTTGTGTTTCTTCGCAGGTAGGCTGCTCACTGGCCTGCAAGTTTTGTGCAACCGCCAGGCTCAAGAGGCAGCGTAATTTGAGTGCCGATGAAATTTATGATCAAGTGGCGGCTATCAAAGAGCAAGCGGAAATGTTTTTCAATCGGCCACTCACCAATATTGTCTTTATGGGTATGGGTGAGCCGCTTTTAAATTATAGCAATGTAATCGCGGCCATCGAAAAGATCACTTCACAAAAGGGATTGGGGATGGCAATGAAGCGGATTACTGTATCCACCGTAGGGATTGCCAAAATGATTACTAAAATGGCCGATGATGGCGTAAAATTTAATCTGGCTGTGTCCTTACACTCGGCTTTGGATCAAACCCGTTCGTCCATTATGCCAATCAATGACTCCAATCCGCTCAATGAATTGGCCGATGCGCTCCGGTATTGGTATCAGAAAACAAAGCGCAAAGTGACTTATGAATATGTCGTCTGGCAGGGTATCAATGATTCCATGGAACATGCTCAGGCATTATTAAAATTTTGTAAGGTCATTCCTTCTAAAGTAAATCTGATTGAGTATAACCCAATTGAGGACGGAGAATTTAAACAAGCCAACGATGCGGTATTAACGATGTATATGGATTTGCTTGAAAGGAACGGCATCACCACCCGGATTCGCAAAAGCCGGGGAAAAGATATTGATGCGGCTTGTGGACAATTGGCAAATAAAAGTTGATTACATAAAAAAAATCTATTAAAATTCCTTCCTAGAAGTATATTGCGAAGTTGATGAAGATGCGTACCCTATTTTTATTCCTTGTAGCTATCTCTCTTAGTTATTCAGCCTCAGCTCAGAAGACCTTAAAAGGCATTGTTGTAGATTCTATTTCCCTAAATGCCGTGCCAAGTGCTTCGGTGAAAGTGAAGGGTACGAATTGGGGTGCTGTTACAAATAGTAACGGTGTCTTTATTATTAAAGTGAAGGAAACCGATACCCTTATTTTCTCAAGTGTTGGTTACAATCGGCTAGAGGTACCTGTTGTGCTGGATGATGATGTGATGTTTGTACCGCTTTCTCAAAATGTGATTATGTTACATGAAGTAACCATTACTGGCAAACCCGAGGCGGCCAAACACGTGTTTCCAACATTGAAGTTAAAAAGCAAATCGCTGCCCTGGGGGGGAGCGATGCCTAATTCGCAAGGGGGCGCAGTTGTAAATTTGGATTACTTTTCAAAGCGGGAAAGGGAAAAAAGAAAGTTGGTAAAGTTGAATGCCGAATTGTCGAAAACTCAAACCTATGTAGAAATTGTAACCAACAGAGAGGTAAAACAAGAGCTGATGGATCGGTTTTCAATAAGTGACTCAACCTATTACCTCATTCTTACACGATTTAATGAACAACATCAGGAAGTTACCCATTCAGGAAATCAAGGGAATATTCTTAATTCCTTGTTCTCATTTTTTGAGGCTGAAGTCAGATACCGAAGGTTTTATCGTTAATCGCTATGATTTTTTAACACACTTGGTTTTTTAATATAATTGAGAATTCGAAGGAGGATCATTTTTTTAATCTGGTTCATCACGTAGATTCGTGGCATGGAAGAAAAACATTTTCAGTCATCAGAAAAAGTTCGTGATTTTGTGATCGGCATGAGCGATGGCCTTACGGTGCCTTTTGCTTTGGCGGCAGGACTGACTGGCGCAGTAGCGGGAACAGAAATTATCATTACCGCTGGGTTAGCTGAAATTGCTGCAGGATCAATTGCTATGGGGCTAGGTGGATACTTGGCAGGCCGCACGGAGATTGAACATTATGATGCCGAAGAAAAACGGGAATACGAGGAGATCCGGAACTTGCATGAAGTGGAAATTGCGGAAACAAAAGAGATTTTTGCTGCCTATGGATTGAACGATCAATTGCAGGAGACCATTGCCCGCGAGATGGCTAAACATCCTAAGGCTTGGGTTGATTTTATGATGCGATTTGAATTGGGTCTTGAACGACCCGATAAAAATAGAGCGCTCCAAAGTGCTTTTATAATTGCCGTCTCTTACATTATCGGTGGGCTGATTCCTTTGAGTGCCTATTTTTTTTCTGAGACCTCTTTGGAAGGATTGAAATATTCATGTGGAATTACCCTCCTCTGCTTATTTGCATTTGGAATAGTAAAGAGTAAGCTTACTGGGCAACCTGTTTTGAAAAGTGCATTTCGCGTAACGGTCATCGGGGTGCTGGCCGCAGCAGCAGCTTTCGCTTTGGCATCCTTACTTAACCAATGATTATCTCCTTGATTGCCGCATTGACTAGGCGTGGCGTCATTGGGAAGGCGAATGATTTACCCTGGCATTTACCGGATGACATGAAATATTTTATGCAAACCACCAAGGGGCATCATGTTATCATGGGGCGAAGAAATTTTGAGTCTCTCCCGGAAAAATTTAGACCGCTACCCAACCGCACCAATATTGTGATGACGCGGCAGAAGGGGTATCTGGCGCCAGGTTGTACCGTCATTCATCATCTTGAAGAAGGCATTGAATTGGCTTATAAAGAAAAGGAAGATGAACTTTTTATTATTGGAGGAGCAGAAATATACTCGTTATCATTGGATATTTGCGACAAGCTCTATCTTACAGAAATAGATGCGGATGTTGAGGGTGATACATTTTTTCCGAAATGGGATAGAAATTTGTGGAATGAGGTGATGCGGAGACACCATCCAAAAGACGAAAGACATAAATACGATTTTGATTTTGTGGAATACAAAAAACAGTAACTCCAATGGCATATTTTACTGGTAAGGTGATCTGGATTACAGGGGCTTCGAGTGGAATCGGTGAGGCGCTTACCTATGAGCTGGCTCACAAAAATGGGGTGAAGCTGATTTTGTCTTCGCGCAGGAAAGAGGAATTGGAACGTGTTAAAGGAAATTGCCCTCAAGCAATACAAGTTAATATTCGGATTCTTCCATTAGATTTGGCTCATCCCGATACCTTAAAGCTAAGTGTTGATGCAGCTATTCAATTTTTTGGCCATGTAGATGTGCTCATTAACAATGGAGGCATCAGTCAACGAAGTTTGGCTAAGGACACGCTTTTAAGTGTTGATCGGCAGGTAATGGAAATTGATTACTTTGGCACCGTTGCCCTTACTAAATATTTACTTCCTCATTTCTTGAAGCGAAAAACGGGGCATTTCGTAACGGTAAGCAGTGTGATGGGCATGATTGGAACCCCCTATAGATCGGGCTATGCGGCAGCCAAGCATGCCTTGCATGGATTCTTTGATTCACTGCGTGCCGAACTTTGGAAAGAAAGTAAATCGATTAGTGTCACGCTGATTTGTCCAGGCTGGGTGCACACCCATGTTACGCTCAATGCGTTGACAGGTGATGGGAGTAAACTAAACAAGATGGATAAAACAACAGAAGAGGGTTTATCACCAAAAATTTGTGCAGAGAAAATAATCCAGGCGATTCAAAGGAAAAAGGAAGAGGTATATATTGGTGGCTTAAAAGAAGTCTTTGCTGTTTATTTTAAGCGATTTTTTCCAAAACTGTTTTCTAGGGCAGTGAGGAAAATGAAAGTGAGATAATATTTTTTCTGAATCAATAGCGATTCTATAAGTTTCAAACCCTCTCCTTAAGTGAACAATGCAAATGGGATAATATCATTTTGATTTATTATCAAGTGCGAATGACCGGTGGTCCACTTGCGATAGGAATTGGCTTTTCCGCGTCAATCAAAAGCCATAAGAGGCAACCTACAAAGATGACTACAGCCAATACATACAGCGGATAGTCGAAACGATTGGTCGCTTGAACGATTTTGCCGAAAATAAGGGCAAGAAAAAATGCGCCCATTTGTCCAAAAAAATTCATTGCCCCTGTAACTGTTCCCGCATTGTTGCGACCGATATCCGCGCAGACGGCATACGACACCATCACCCCAAAGGAAAATGAAAAATTTGCGCCAATTAAACAGGTTGCGGTGAGCGTATTATTTTGAGAAAGCGCAGCCATCAATAAGAGAAGGCCACATCCGCCAAGGCCGAGCATACCAGTAATTCTTCTGCCTTTTTTCAGTCCTTTGATTATAAGCAGCCAGTCGCCCGCTAAACCACCTGCTAGAAATCCACCAATGCCAACGATAAAGACTAAAGAAGTTATCGTTTTCATACTGTTTTCCGAAAACCCGCGTCCCTCTTGTAAGTACACCGGCATCCAGGCGACAAAAAAATAATTAGCCCACTGGCAACAGAAATACATGAGCATAAGTGGCCATAATGTACTGTTCTTAAAGATTAGTTTCCAGTGGACTAAATGTTGTTGATCCGAATGACGGCAAGTTGTTTCGATCAATTCTTTTTCTAGGGATGGCATCTTTTTCATTTGCCGAGGGAAATCGCGAAACCAAGCATAACAAATTCCTATCCAAACAATACCTATCAAGCCAACTACAAAGAATGGCATTCTCCATCCATACGATGCTGCAATCGGTACAACAATAAGAGGCGCTAATGCAGCCCCTATTTGAGAGCCGAGGCCTATCCACGATAATGCTTTTCCTGTTTCGCTGACAGGAAACCACCGCGAAACTGTTAGAATGCTATTGGGATAAGTGCCCGACTCACCTAAGCCAAAAAGAAAACGAATTATCAGCAAGGCAACTAGACCGGTAACTAGTCCAGTAAGTGCAGTAAAAAGTGACCACAATAATACGATGCGGATAAATACTTTTCTCGGGCCAATGCGATCGCCCAACATGCCCGAAGGAATCTCAAAAAGAGCGTAAGCCAGGGCAAAGGCTGCCAGTACCCAGCCAAACTGCTCGTTACTAAGATGTAGATCTGATTTGATTCGAACACCTACGATGGAAATACAAATTCGATCCAAGTAGGTAAGGGTCGTGAGTGAGCAAAGTAGTGCCAGAACACGAAAACGATATGGGATCCAATTTAAATTCAATCGATCAGGATTTCTTTGATGCTCACAATTGCAATATCTTAATAAACCACGATTTTCTGTGGCATCTCCAATTTTTACTACATTTAAATAATCAAATGCTATACTATGATCGCTTCTCCCTTGCTGAAAAGGAATCCAAATTTGTATGTTTTCCTTCCCCTGTTTTATATGGTTTGGGAGGACGCCATACTTACGCCAAGTGAGATCAAAACAATCCATGAGATTATTGCCTTGCAAGACTGGTTGACTAATGAAGAAAGGAGTTTTTTATTGGAACAGATAAACCCTGCCTCCCCACCAACACCGGATGAATTAAAAAGTTGGTTAGATGAAATCAAACTGGTGAGAAATCAGCTTTCGGCTGAAAAGAAAGAAAGCCTTGTTGATATTGGTGTGCAGCTGGTAAGGCACCATTCGAATGGGCAAGGCAGTTTTTCTGAAGAAACGTTACTGACTTTATCAAACATCGAAAACGCCTTGGGTAATATCAGCCGAGAGTCGGCCTATCTATTTCATCCTGATGAAAGAAAAACCATTACTTCACAACATAGCACTCAATCTACTTTCAATGTGGATGCGCTTGCTGGGATTTTGGAAGGGCAGCAATCTTCGGTTATTAGGAAAGTAAAGGAGATTATTTCCGATCCTGAATTTCAATACCTTGACACGGATAACCTAAATGAATATCGCGAGAAAGTCCTGCAATGGTGTAAGCATCTGGCGGCTCAAGGTTTGGGTTCTTTGGCATTTCCAAAGGAATATGGAGGGAGCGGTGATCTGGAAGCCTACTTCACCACTATGGAAACATTAAGCCTTTATGACTTCAGCCTCGTAGTTAAATTCGGTGTACAATTTGGATTGTTTGGCATGAGCGTTTATTTTTTAGGAACGGAGCGCCACCATAAAAAATACCTTCAAAAAATTGGGACGCTGGAACTCCCTGGCTGTTTTGCGATGACAGAGACTGGACACGGTTCAAATGTAAAGGGCATCTTAACAACCGCCACCTATGTGCATGCTACAAAGTCTTTTACCATACACACGCCAGTGCCGGAAGCACGAAAAGAATATATCGGCAATGCGGCCTGTCATGGGCAGATGGCAACTGTATTTGCGAAATTGATTTTGGAAGAAAAAGATTATGGGGTGAGTGCTTTTCTTGTTCCCCTGCGTGATAAAAATGGAAAGATTCTTCCTGGGATTACCATAAAAGATTGTGGTAGAAAAATGGGCT
Organism: Cytophagales bacterium; assembly: GCA_027317105.1. Taxonomy (GTDB): domain Bacteria; phylum Bacteroidota; class Bacteroidia; order Cytophagales; family Cyclobacteriaceae; genus ELB16-189. The sequence continues at coordinate 1,338 of DAHVFH010000141.1, read as the reverse complement.
TAAATGGTGTAGACAATGGAGTTATTTACTTTGATAGCGTTTCCGTTCCGAGTGAAAATCTTTTGAATAGGTACGCAGATATTTCCGATGACGGAAAATTCACTAGCCCTATAGCAAGTGACAACCGAAGGTTCTTTACGATGTTGGGTACATTGGTAGGAGGACGAATCGGTATTCCGCGGGCTGGGTTAAGTGCCGTTAAATCCGGGTTAACGATCGCCATTCGATATGGTGACCAACGAAAGCAATTCGGCCCAGAGGGTGGGAGCGAAGTTCCTATTTTAAATTACCGAACCCATCAGCGAAGGTTAATGCCCTTGTTGGCAAATGCCTATGCGCTGCATTTTTCCCTTCAACACCTTACATCGCGTTTTATAAATAGAACGGAATCTGACATGCAGGAAATTGAAGCACTTGCAGCAGCATTAAAATCGTTCTCCACCTGGAACACTACCCATGCGTTGCAAGAGTGTAGGGAATGCTGTGGGGGCAAAGGATACCTTTCAGAAAACCGGATCGACCGATTGAAGAATGACACGGACATCTTTACCACTTTCGAAGGAGATAATACGGTGTTGATGCAATTGGTGGCCAAAAGTAGGCTCACTGAGTTTAGGCATGAGTTTGGAAACATGAACCTGTTTGGTGTGTTAAATTATGTGGCTGACCAAACGAAAACATCCATCACAGAAAAAAATCCTTTTGCCGTTCGCAACACCAGCGAAGAGCACCTCCTCGATTCCGAATTTCAGTTACATGCCTTCCGCTACCGCGAGCGGGATATTCTAATGTCGGCAGCCAAAAGATTGAAGCGTCATATTGATGAAGGCATGGATTCTTTCGATGCCTTTAATGTTTGTCAGCATCACTTGGTGAATGTAGGATTTGCTTATGTAGAGCGCGTAGTGCTTGAAAAGTTTATCGAACAAGTGGAAGAGACCAAGGATGCAGGTTGTAAAACGGTTCTAAAAAGATTATGTGATCTTTTTGCGCTTTCGCAAATTGATAAAAATAAAGGCTGGTACCTTGAACAAGGGTACATGGATGGCGTGAAAACAAAAGCCATTCGCAAGCTAATGAACCAACTTTGCTGGGACGTACGCCAAGAAGCAGTGCCGCTTACTGATGCTTTCAAAATCCCTGAAAGTTGCCTCGCTGCACCGATTGCCTTGTAGTTCAGATTTTCACTGCTTTCAATTAACAACTACCAATTTAGCGGATTGCCGATTTAGACCCTGTACCACCGTAACGATGTAAACTCCACTTGCGATGGATTGGTGATTTGAAAACAAGAGTTTTTCATTTCCGTTTTGTATGTCAATCAGTCCCATAGAAATT
>DAHVFH010000057.1 GCA_027317105.1 Cytophagales bacterium | reverse complement strand
TCATATAGCCATGCACATTCAAATCGAAATCAAAAGGCCAGAATTCACTCGGAGCGCTGTGGGTAACAATAATATTGATGTTTTTGATTTCTCTGATTACAGGTTCTAATTTCCTGGAATCAAATACAAATTCTTCTTCCTTCCAATAGTTTTTGCCTTCGCTTCGGGTTGTCCTGTCGATGGAAATCGCTCCGCCAGCAAGAAATACTGAATAACCGCCTAATTCGAGAACGGTATAATCCGGTAAGAGCCGGATGTTGCCAATCTTCTGCCATTTTTGAAAGTAAGCAGGATCGTCATGATTACCCCGTATTACATAGAGCAAGTTATTCCCAGCCTTCAATGTTTTATTGAGCGTCTTTAGTTTTAACTCCTCTTCATTCTTGTTTCCAAAGCCAAGGCCGAAGTCACCTACCTGAACCAGCTGCGAATTCCTGATTCCTCTCATGGCCATTTTATGAGCCAGCTCATTAAAATCTCCGTGCGTATCGCCAATGAATAAAGCATAGTTTAGATGTTATAGCTATAATTCTATTGAATATCCCCTCCCCTTCCCTGTAACACAATGGGGGAGACGTGCCATTTCACCTCCCCGGGTCAAGCTCACGCATGAGTTTGATTGCTCTAACTTTACTCGCTGAAGGAGCAATACTAATGATTGTAGATCTTCTGTGACCTCTCAGTTAGTCGGGTATTGTTCAAAACTGACTCTCCCTATTTTACCCAAGTAATATTTAGAAACCTCTTCAATTATTGGATGCAATGATTCCTGTTGAACTTCCTTCTGCAATTGTTCAGAAAGAGAATGAAGGCTTTCGTAGAACTCTTTTTGAATTCTTGTGCGATCAACACTATTAACAGTAAATACATCACTCATCCCTAATACCAGATTCTTGCAAATGAAATCTAAAAAATACGGTCTTAATTCTTTGTCTGATTTCACTTTTTCGACTACATCCCTTAGAGTTTTCATAATGTTGTACTTTGTGTAAAGGTATTGATGGTTGTAATTAATTGCAACCCATAGAGCGATTTTAATTCTTTCATTGCTCAACGAAATGAAAGAAAGAGAAAAATACTCAAAGACGCTTGGAAAGAGAATTCGGGATATGCGTGAGTCAAAAAATATTTCAATTAAAGATTTTGAGTCGCTTCAAGATTCAATAGATCGCCATGCTCTTTCACGAATTGAAACCGGAAAAATCACGCCATCTGTGTTTACACTCTACAGAATATGCAAAGCCCTGGGGATTCGTCAGTCTGATTTACTGATGGGCATAGACGATCAGGCTTAATCCTTATTCATTTTTGCACCATTCTATTATCAACAACCTAGTCTGATTTTTTTTAGCTAATCTAAAAATATTCATTTTGACTTTATTGAAAAATAAGTTTTAAACTTATAGTATTTACTGTATAATAAATGTACATTTATACTATTCAGTAAATGATAATTTAAATTGATGCACCCCTCAGCATGTACTTTTTATGAGACCTATTTTACGAGTAGATCGAAATTTGTCAAAATCACTGCCAAAGGCGTCTCAGATACTTATTGATTACGAATACTGGTTAAAGAGAAAATTTGGCGTTACTGGAAGCTATTTGGTCAACGCTAGATCGTTTCTAAAAACGTATCGTCAAGGTGGAAACGCGCAGGCCCAGCTGATAGATTATATAGGCCAAAGAAATGCTTCTCTTCGATCGATTTTGACTCGTTTCCTTGGCTTCCTTGAGGCGCGAGGGTTTATTTACTTGATCAATGATTTGAATGAGCCAAAGCTGCCTATTTCGAATGTGTATACAAAGCTGTTTTTAGCATCTGTGCAGGATCGGCTGCGTTCAAAAGGAAGTATAGGAATCTATGCGACAGTCTTGAATGGATATTTTTCTTCAATAAAAGAGGATGTTAACCGAATCAACAAGAGAACAGCTGGTAAATATGTCCTATCTCCTACCCTTTCGGATTATACAAAACGATTATATAAATCGGTTCTAAAAGCCTTTTGTGAGTGGGTACTCTCTTATCAAATGTTGGATCCATCAGATTTATCCAAGGAGCAGAAGATAGTCAAACGTGGCCTGAAGAAAATCAGTACCCAATCATTACGAGAGATCGCAGCAATACGAGTTGTATTGCCTCGAAGCCTCTCATCGACTTATCACAAAGATAGCTTGACTGAGCAACAGCGAAAACGTTTACTAAAAATTGCAAAGACTCCAATGGATCGTTCTATTCTCTCATTGATGGCGTGGAATGGATTACGTTCTATAGAGGTTTTAAGACTTAACGTTTCTGACCTAAAAATCTCTCAAGGTAAAGTTTCAGTTTGGGGAAAAGGTAAAAGTGAAAAAGCAAAAGATACTATTAAGCTCTCATCAACCGCTAAAAAAGAGCTTAGCGCTTACTTGAAAAAATCTGGAGTTAAAAAAGGAAAACTATTTGGCAACCTGACGAGAATTGAACTCGACGCCTTGATCAATTCCTACTTTCGGAAGCTAAGGGTTAATGGAAAATTTTCTCCGCATAGCCTACGCCATACTGCTGGCCAGCTGATGTATGAGAGAAATATTTCTTTAGAATTAATTCAAAAGACACTCAGGCATGCGGACATGAGAACAACAATGATGTATGCACAAAAAGCAATTGATAGGAATTATTTCAGAAGGTTAAAGACGTTTTAGTTTTGAAAGGGAAAGAATTGGCGCTGGTACTCAGAACCAACCTCATGTCAGGCTTCGAGAAAGAATACCCGATAGCGACCATTTAGCCTTGATTATGCAATAGGGAAATAAAGTTCGGTCAAAAGCTTGCAAATTAAGAAATGGGACTTGATTTTTAAGTACGATAAACTTCACCCTTATGGTTAATCTTCCTATAGAGTATTCAGATAAGCAAGTGCCTCCTTTTGGTGGTATGAGTCTGATGAAGCGATTTTTAGATCAGACAAAAATCAGGGAATATTTGGACACACTAAACTTACCGCAACCCGGTTCTAATCGTGGTTATGATCCTACCCATGTTATCGAATCGTTTTGGTTAAGTATCTGGACGGGAGCAAGTCGATATATTCATTGTGATTGGCTAAGAGGAGACACGGTATTACAATCTATTTTTGGATGGGATGAGATGCCTTCTCAGAGTACCTATAGCAGGTTCTTTGGGAAATTCTCACAAGCCAGAAACACCGAAGTATTTCCACCACTACAAGAATGGTTTTTCAATCAAATTAATGTTGATAACATAACGGTAGATTTTGATAGCACTGTTATTACCCGGTATGGAGATCAACAGGGAAGTAGTAAAGGATATAATCCGAACAAGCGCGGACGCAATTCACATCATCCCCTGATGGCTTTTGTGAGTCAGACTAGGATGGTGGCCGTTGGTTTCACCACCCAAAAATGCACGTCTTCTCTGAAGGTCATGAAGTAAACTTCTTTAAATGAAGAATCAGCAAATCGTTCTACGAGTCCGTCCGCGATTTTCTGACGCTCGAAAAGTTCGTAGTCGTTCGCCCAAATGATAAGAATTTCGGAGCGACCATTATTTTTGGCATCATAAATTTTATTCAGTGTTTGCTTGATGTCACTTTCGTTATAGCCGGAATTGTACGCGTAGTAGTCGATAAATATGTTCTCAAACCCTGGGACATGTGCGTAAAAGCCAGCCGGGATTTGTTGGATATCAATTGAACTAAAGTATTTGGATAGCTCAGATCCATTAAACCAGTGCTGTGTATAGATTTCTGGATTGGCCTGGAGCTGTGGAATACTTTTAATTAAGAAATCGTTTATGTTGTCCAGTAATTTCTGTTCAAGATTTTCTCTCCCTCTTTTTTTTAGACTTGACAGCGGTGCCTTGTAAATCTCATTCGGCATAATACGAATCAAAACCCTAAAAGGGGGTTGTACTTTTTGATGGATCTGCTCAGCAAATTTTAGACTTTTGGATTTTACTATTGCCTTTCGTTCTGAGAAATTATTGAAAGTCAACCTTGTTACCTGTATCGGTACTTCACGGCCATCTTGGAATAAAATCAAATCTGCACCTTTATCCGAATCGTCCTGGTTCAATCTTACTCCCTCGACTTTGCGATAAGGCAAAATCATTTGAGCAAAATACATTCCCACCGCAAATTCACCTTTACGCTTGTCTTTGGGAATAATTTCAGGCTCTCGATAGTAGGTTCGAGAGAAAGGAAAACCGAATTTCCCCTTGTTCCCATCCTTCCCAATATTCCCTAAGTTTAAAAACATCGAGTATGGTTTTTGAATTAGACGTCAGTTTGCTACCAACCAGCGGCCGCGGCTGAATCTTCTACCCACACGGAAAAATTTGCATTACCATCATCAATTTATTCCAACCTAGCTTTCCAAATTTGATTTAATAATCGCTTAGTTCGAATCATACGGGGACTTGCCTCGAGCATAATTCGCGTCATGCCTGTGATCAGCGAGTTTCAGATTAAAGCCTCTAAACATAAAAACTATTTTTTCTTTTTTTTCTTTTTGAAAAAGAACCACTTCTTCTTTTTCTCGTCTTTCTTTCTTCCTGAATCGATTTCGTCCTTGCTCCACTTTCTTGAGAGCCTGACGTTGTTATTAATGATCCAATAGTGAGATTGACACTCAAAATTCCAATTACCAATGGACGGATCAAGAGAAACTGACTCGCCATCAAAAGTTAGTTTCCAGTCAGTAGGTGAAATTGGAGTGACTACTTCATTGCCACAGCCGCAGATGCATTTGTGTATTGCTGTGCAATACTCCATCGAGATGTACAAAATGCCATCTTCAATTTTATCAGGGATTAGTTCTACAAACTTATGCTGCAATGTCTTCATTCAATAACTGGGCTACATTTAAAGAATACGTGCAGTGATGTTCGTTCTCAAGATCCTGATAAAATCCCGACATTTTTTTCCATTTGATAACTGCAAGGGTAGCATTGAGAGCGTTCAGGTCAGCAATCTGAATATTAGTTGTGTACTCATTTGCATCATCGTCATCGCCAGCAGATATTCTCTTGGATAAATGATCGTTCTTTGATGGTGTTCCGATAGTCATCCGTAACGTACCGATCAGAAAATTATCCACAACATTTATCCCCAATCCAACATCAATAAAGGGTATACCTTTTTCCACCAAGTGATCTATAACGCTCTTCCGCACGCTATTTTTGTCTACACATAAAAACACATAAGTCATTTGATCGAGCTCATTTAGGTTGTGCCGATTTATGAAATATTCGTGCGGGACCAACCCTTTGTGCATTTTTGAATAAATGGAAGTGAAGTAGTTCACTTTTTTCATTTTAGCGCCTAGTTGCTCATTCGACGGCGCTCCAGGTGAACGAAAGGCATTGTGTTGAAGGAAATCATCTCCATCAAACAAATGAATTTCCTTAACAGGTGTCTTGGCTATCAAATCCAAAATGTAACCACCTGTTCCACCAAGTCCTACGATGCCAATTTTTTGCCCGCTAAGTTTAGCGTTGATAATATTTATATTCGCTCGACTGGAGTTAGTATCAAAATAATTGAAGACGCTGCTGGAGTCTTCATCAGCGATTACTTTAAAAGTCTTTTCAGTTACATTCTTGTCAATCGATTTCGCTGGCGCTGAAATGATATCTGCATATCTGGTAACTTTATCATAGTAATTCTCATAGCCATTTGGAGGCTTATTTGAAAAAGAGTGATTTGTGACAATATTCGAATGGAGAGTTTGTATCTGACTCGCGTGCTGGATAGGAGCAATAATGCTGCCATCCTTGTTGCAAGGAAAATCTCCGATAAAATAAATCACGTGTGAATTGGGTCGCGAAGTCAGATTATTGTTTATTAAAGTAAGCTCACTCACCAACGTACCGTACTTTATTTGCAAAGTATTATTTACGTACGGTATGTGGTGCACTAAAAGGTAAGCCCCTCTTATTTCTATTTCGTAACCCTCATCCCTCAGGCGTTTTAGATCTGGGCTATGACTTATCAGTTGCTGTGACATTGAATACCATTTTATTTTTGACAAATACTGTGTCGCCCTTAACCATTGTTCCCTCGCGGTTCTGATCTGGCCCACCTTTATAGGTGACTGTAAAAACTCTGTTCTGATTTTCTACATAGCTTCCAAAAGCCAAGGTGACAACCTGTACAAAGGAAATTTCCTTTTCATTCCATTGCTTCTCTCTTCCGTTGACTATGATGACGATGACCTTAGGTTTTTCTTTAGAAAAAAAATGCTCGATCCCTGGTCTGGCGAGATCAACCTGTGTATCATCTAAGATTTGTTCGTCCTTCCACGGCTCTTTAATCTTAAGAAAGATTTCATCTTCTTGAGGTATACCCCCAACTTTTCGAATTTCCGCACCTTTAATATACTGCTGATGCCATTTGTATTCCTTCCCGTTAATTATAAAGGTGAGTGTGTTACTCCCGTCATGTTTGTTTTCCTCTGCCATAAAATTGTTTTTTAAAAATGTTGTATCAGTTTATTCCGTTCTCTAAATGCAGGTCATACTTATCAAGCAGTTTCAAGAAGCGTTTGTCATGCGTATCCAGCTCTTGAATTATTTTTCTCTTTATGAAAGCCTCCGTCCATTTGTCGTCTAGCTTTAGTGCGCGTTCCAGATTCAAATAGAATTCATTTCTGTTGTCTAATCTTAGATTGATCTCCGCAAGCGCTGCATAAGATGAAGCATCCTCTGTGTTATAGGTCAAAGCCTCATACACATCATCCATGGCTGCTAAATAGTTTCTTGAAATTATCTTCACGTTTGCCCTTCCTATGTAGGCTGTTGCGTTTTCTTTGTCGGATTTGATCACTTCATTATAATAGCCTAAAGCACTGTCATATTGTTTCTCAGCAACACAAATTTCAGCCAGGCTGAGCTTGGCGCCTGCATGATCCTGTTTCAAATCAAGTATCCTTTCAAAACAAAGCTTCGCGTTTAAGTAGTCGCCATATTTCAAAAGAATTCTCCCCTTAAGCTCATACGCTCTAAAGTTATTCGTGTCCAAGTATATGGCTCGATCGCAATCCTTAAGGACTTTTTCTCTATCCTGGAATTGATCGTATATAGTGGCGCGGAAGAAGAAAAAATCTTTATTGTCAGGATTTAACTCGATTGCCTTGTTTATGTGCTCCAATCTTTTTTGAATGTTGGTCTCAGAAATAGCGCGCTTATGCTGTGTTTCTGAATCCTTCATTCTTTTGAAGAGATTTATTTCACCTTCCGTAAAATCACCTTTCGTTAATTTATCAAACAACTTTAGGTAGTCCATTGACACAGTCAGATCTGCTCCTTCTTTCTCACTGCCAATTTTGATGTGCTCTTCCTCTTCCAATTCTCTATCAGAATGAATGACATTTACTTCCTCTATCAAGTTGTCCATTTCACGCACAATCTTTGCAACCAAATTCTGTTCTTTAGTTCTATCTGCTGGCTCATTCGTGAAGGGAATCCTGCTGAGCACATAGGTTATCTTCGGTGAACGGGAAAAGATATTATTCTTCGGATCAGAAATACTTTTGATGATCATTTTGGTTCCTTCAATATTTTCCCTGTTGTTCGCTGCAAAGACAACTACATCATCAGCGAGGAGTGAAAGTGTTATACCCGACATTTCGGAAACACCAGTCCTAGAATCGATCAATAAAAACTCAGGAGCGATTTCGTTTTTTATTTTCTCCTTAAGATTTAATAAGAAGCCCATGCCAGAAACGTTTTCGAACAGTAACTCATTCCAATTAATAGATGAGAGTTTTTTCCAATAAGTTGGAGAACTCGTGTTGCCTGCTGGTATCAAAACAGTCGGCGCGCGAGTGGCAGAGAGAGAACCATAGTTGAAAAATGTATATGCGTAGTCTAAGATTTTGTTACTTAGTCTTCCTTCGTTAGAGAATTCGTGAACGTAATCAACAATGCCCTTATCAATTTCAATTTTCTCTTTGTTTAACAACGTGGAAAACTTATGATGGAGGCCTGGTGCTTCTAGGTCAAAGTCAAGAAGGCAGACTTTTTTTCCAAGCTCGGCTAGACGCGTGGCAATGTTAGCTAGTGCCAGAGATCTCCCAACCCCTCCTTTATATGAGTAAAATGTGATTGTTTTCATTGAGCCAATTGAAATAATGATTTCTCCGTCCTGAAACGGGATAGTGTATTTTCGTCTATGCCACCAGGCGTCGTGAAAGTTGGTTCGTTTACTCTAACCTTGATTTTCTCAAACTCGATATTGAGAGCATTTGCCACTTGCGCTACTCTATCAATGCTCGCAGTTGAATAATTATTCATCTCGTAGCGTTGTATCTGCTGTTCCGCCACAGCTAATGTCCCTGCCAATTCAGCTTGGGTCCATTTCTTCGCAATCCTTCCTTTAATGAGAGCTTCATGTATTGACGACAGTGAATCTATATAGATATAAGTGGTAGAGCCGTCCTTTAGACTCTCATATTCCTTTATCTCTTTTTGAAAATCCTCCATTTGACCGAGCAAGGTATTGTACTTCAACTCCTTGACATATTTATCAAGTTGCTGCTGATCAATTGCCGCCAACTCTTCTTCAAAATCCTTCAATCTGGACTTAGTGACTTGGTATTGTTTATCATTCTTGATCATACAATTCTTATTTATAGTAAAATGCTAATAACTCCCTTAGGTTTATCTTCTCTATCTGATTGAAAAAAATTAATGTACATCGTTATTGGGTTTAGCTTGGCTACTGCTGCTGCAATAAACAGTTCACCTTTGTAGTACTTTTTTTGATTCGCGCGCGGCGGCCGTACATCAAAAAAAATAGGATAGTCATTATAGAGTTTCTCCATGTCCATACCAGCATGCTCCCAACAGGCATCATAGTCATTTGGAGTTACTTTCTTCGATACAAAACTGCCATCGACATAAATCCTTTTGCACCCGGCACTTTTTAAATCGTCTATAGCCTTCTTCAGGCCTTCGATTAGACTCAATCGGTGAGAATTAAATCCAAATTCACTGACGAACTCATCCCAACTTACCGCGTGTACTCCTGGAACCAAAGTCCCGTTTTCCTGATAATTTAAAGCCATTCCAAAATATTTTGTTGTGTTGTACCATAGCCATTGTCCTTTTTTAGTTGTTTAACGGCTCAAATATACAAAAAGTTTCAATTAACACAACAAAAATGTTGTGTTAATAACTATGCCCAATTTGACCTGATTAGGAGGGTTTTGGCCTGGATTGCGCTTTGAGACTTTCTATTGACTGACCTAGATGGATGACTCGTTGGTTTTGGGCCATAGCAATCCATGAAATAGAGGAATATCTTCGACTTGGGATCTCAATCACGCGATATGATCTTCGGGCGAAGATTATTGGCAAGCCGTTCGCTGACCTTTCAATCGACCCAACTACCGACATCGAAAGCGCAGCGAACCTTAACTCGACAGTTTGCGGATTGATTAAATTTACATAACACTAACAAATTAAATATGAAAACTATCATTTCTCTTCTAAATCTTTTTCAAAAATCTTAAAGGATGTTCCGTACTGTAGTCGGCAAGCAACAGTGCACAATTATTGGCAATTAGGAGTGCACAGAAAATGGCAACAAGGAATGCACAACTGTTGAGTAAATAAAGGTGAATAAAATACCGGTGTGGAAAATCATTTGCCAACACTTCAAGAGATGTTTAGTAAGACCGGTAATAAGAATCATGAGTTTAATCATTTAACTACGCAACTTGGTATGAATGATAAGAAGGGTCTTAAAATCCTATTCAATGACAAAAAAATCATGCATGCCTTAGATGAAACTAGTATCACAAGGTATCCGAACGGTGAACTACATATTTTCTGAGGCATAAGGTGAAGGTAGTTTTGTGTCAAACTCTACCATATGACTTCAGCAATTGAACCGACACAGCAATTGACCAAGGATGAGTTTCAACAGACCTACTTGTTTTCGAAATTGAACGCTTAAGGTTATTGAAATAAAAGAATGACTTGGTACGAAATACTACTCTTCATAATCGCGTGGCTCGCAGGTATGTGGTTGTTTAATAAAGCTTACGAGCTCCTAAGAAATAGATGAATTTCAAGTCGACTATTTTCCGAATTCATAAGCACTTAGTATTAAAAATCATTTTCCCGAAACAACGAATTTGATTTTTGATTTTGTCTTCTCATTCATCGGAAAGAATAAGACAAAAGCGTTATATGAATTGTCGAAAAAATGGTATTGGAAGTCTACTGATCCGTTAGAGGTTTTGAGTGAGATCTGACCGTCTTTTTTATATTTCTTTTTGTAATAGTAGTCCTTTACAAAACTCCATGTAAAGCCGAGCGTGGTATTCCATTCGATCTTGCCAAAATCCTTTTCAAAAAGAGGGGAAGTAAAATAGTCACGAACGGTGCATTGCGGGAATAAACCCTGACCTGATATATCCTGCAAAATTAAGAGGGCACAACGACAGTCAGAATGTTCCACGTACCTTCTTAATGCAGCATGAACAGAGGACCCAAATCTTTTTGCTAAATAGTGCGCACTGTCCATCGAAAGCGGAAGTGGTTTCATTTCCTTTTCGAATCGATTATGTTGAAATAAAGTGAGTGAGGCAAAAAAATTGGCTTCAGCTTCGAATTGTTCTTTCTGATAAGGATCAAGTGTATCGTCTGAATCTAAAAACTCATAGGTCTCCTTCTGCCAGGGCAAGACTTCGTGACCGATCTCGTGTAGCTTTACAAAATTTTGACGTTGACGCGTTTGACTTAAATCTAGGTATATGGTTTTCTCTCTTCTATCTAATAGTGCCCTAAATTTATCAAACGCTTGAGTAAACGATATCGAGAGCCTGTTGTAAAATGTCGGCTCAACTGTAGATAAGTTTATCGTTTTATTTACAATAAGATTTGAGCAATCAAGAATTTTGTCAACTGGAGTTGGAAACACATCATATCCCTTACTTATCTTGAGCAAGTCATGAGATACTTTGGCAATTTCACCTTTAGTGAAATCATCCAGCATTATTGCTCTTGAACTTTAAGTACTTGATGTACTCTAAAATCTGTCTCTGATCATCTTCCGAAAGATCGCTTGAGTAAAATGCTACATTGTTTGAAAAGTCACTAGTAGCTTCATTATCTCCAAGATCAGATTTTTTGATTATACCTGAAGCTCTCAACAATGAATTTAAGTCTATCTTATAAATAGATGAGAGTTTGTAGAGAACATTAGCGGAAGGCTTCTTGATCTTATCATTCTCCAGCTGGCTCAAGTATGCATTTGAAATTCCAGTGGCTACTTCAACTTGCCGGAGAGTCATTGAAATCAGCCCCCTGGCCTCTTTCAATGCACTTCCAATTGATTTAGTCATTGATGGATTCTTATTTGACTGCAAAGGTCGGAATTAATTCTAAATCCACCAAGCTAAATATCAACAATGATCGGAGTAATTAGAATTTGCTTGATACTTTTAGATTTCATAATTTTGATCATCGTTTTGGACATGAGGCCAAAATAATGACATAATGACAATGAGAAAAACGAAATTTTATATGGCACGCAATTAGATAATAAAAAAAGCTGGAGTTCGTACCTCCAGCAATTTTTTAAAACAGGTTCTTGATGTATTAGCTCTACAAGTGAGCGGGACCTATTTTTTGGATATAACGCTTAAAAGTAGAACTGTTTACCGGATTTCCAAAGCAGTTTTCTTCAAACAGCCCCCCAAGAAGTTAATCAGTACATCCGTCTAGCGTCAGCATAGCCGACAATTCTGCCGACACTAAAAATCTATTACCAATGAGTAACGATGTACTGCTCAAAAAAATCTTTGCAAAGACAGATGGCCGCTGCCATATCTGTCACCGAAAATTAAGTTTTCAAAATTACGGGAAACAGGGCGCTACCGGCTCCTGGCATAAAGAGCATTCTGTGCCGAAAGCTAAGGGTGGAACAGATCACCTAAATAATCTTTTCGCAGCTTGTATCGAATGCAATGTGGAGAAGGGGACCTTGACAAGTCGCACTGCGAGAAGCTATAATGGGAACGCTCGCGCTCCGTACTCCAAGCAAAAAAAGAAAGAACTAAAAGAGAATAATACTGCTACGGGGGTTTTCGTAGGCGGGGGCATTGGATTCGCGATAGGCGGTCCAATTGGGATGTTGATAGGAGCAACTCTTGGCGGAGCGATTGGAAATAATAATTCACCTAACAAATAAACACCATGGGACTTTTATCTACTCAAACAACAATCCATAGTCAATTCAAAAATTTCGTAAAGTGGATTGTACCTGAGCCCGAAACAAGGGCAAAAATTTATGACCAGTCTGACGAAATTCGAAAAAAAATAAAAGCAAAGGCTGAGGAAGACAAGCTAATCGTAAAGTCCACTCCGTTCTCAGGATCATTTGAGCGTCAAACGGGCCTGCGAAGGTATATGCGCGGTAACGCTGTTGTTGAAGGCCAGGATATTGACATTTCCTTCATTTTAGATCCTTGTGATGCTGATGGGAATAAACTCGGTTGTGTTGTCGACAGGTTTGAAAAGTACGCGAGGGAATCTTACCCTGATTCAGAAGTCGACAGTACTAAGAGTAGCGCTACGATATACTTTTCAAGTACAAAGTTAAAATATGACTTGGTGCCCCTATTTGAAACAAGCCGCGGGGACATTCAACTACTTAAAAGAACTGATGGGGATGAGAGGACTACATCTGTAGAGAAGCACATCGACTTTGTTAAAAAGCGTACAGCTTTGAGCGAAGAAAAAGCTGGTGTAGTAAAATTTAATGAATGCCTCAGGCTAATCAAGTGGTGGCGATACGAGCAACAAGAACATTCAAACATTTTTGGAAATGAAGATGGTGATGAAAAAGTGCACAGTTTCCTCCTAGAATTACTTTGTGCTAAAGCTTACGACACGCGATCTGTCGACACGACATATGCTGGAACACTTGCAATGTGGTTCGGATTCATTGCGAACATCGTGAGAAACAGAAAGACAATTGAGTTCGGGTCCGGCTTACCAGAGAATGACAATTCTCTTTGGAAAGTAATTGATCCTATCGACTCCACGAACAATGTTGCAACGAAGTGGAACAATGCAATGATTAATGAATTAGCTCGGTGGTTTGAAAACGGCCGAGACGAAATTAACAGAGCAATCAGATATGATGAACAGGAGGACGAAACATCATGCATGGCAAGCCTTGTGAAATTATTTGGAAACGCATTTGAAAATAACTGTGAATAATATGAGTACGATGACAAGATCCTTGACAGATACCTTTACCGAAGCAAGAGCGCGATATATAATGGGGAAAATTTTTGACGACTTTAATAGTGTAATCTTTAGAGGTTTTACAACTTCTGCCACTACTTTGAGGGGTTGGAGAGATGATGTCCAATTTGTAATGGAGCGTGACGCACTTCACAATTTTGAATTACAGTTTACCAATGGAAGTGACAGATGGGTGCTCAGATATGAAGTTAGCAAGAACGGAAGCATTACAAGGGATGATAACTCAGGAGGATTAGACTTATACTCCATTCCTTCGGGTGCAAGAGTAAACATCGTTGTTGAGCATGATCACACCAACACAGGTGTGAATCAGTATCTCGAAGCACGCGGATGGGGAACTGGCGGAGTGTTTATTGCAGAAGATGCTTATTCCGACAGGGCTTTTTCAAAAGAAGGATTTGGTGTTAATAGAAAACTTTTAGGCCAATTTTGATTATGGAAGCAATTAAACTTAAAGAGTACAGACACCCAGATAAATCGTATCAAAAAAAATTTGATGCTCTAATCGGGATAGATGAACATAAGTCAAATCTGCTTTTTGCGCTGCGGAGTATACTTGACGAAAAGAACCTCCACGGGTGGTTAAAAAAATATCACCCAAAGGGTCTGCCATATATTGAAAACTCAGTGTTAAAAGATTCCCTAGTAATCCTGAGTGGTGACGTAGGATGTGGAAAAACAGAGATCGCTCATAGTATTGCAACGCCACTGTCCAAATTAATGGGAGGAGAAACGATAGTAGTTTTCGAAACTCCATCTAATATAAGAGGTGCCGGCTTTGTAGGTCAATTGCCAAGTAGAATTACTGAAGCATTCGATGTCGCTAAAAAGAGTCTCAAGAAAGGTGAGTTCGGAATACTCCTGATTGATGAAGCGGATGACATTGCGACAAGCAGGGATCAAATGCAGGCGCATCATGAAGACCGCACGGGTGTGAATGCGCTGATTAAAGAGATTGATCAACTCCAGCGTGAAGACGTAAAGTTGGCAACTGTACTCATTACGAATAGGCCCAATGCATTAGATCCTGCAGTTGTTCGAAGAGCGTCACTTCACTTAAAATTTGAAAGACCGACTGAAGAAATTCTTGCTTCAGTTATTGAAAGAGTCTTTGAAGGAGTGAAGCTCGAGAACGGGACCGTCAAAGAGTTGGTTGATTTGTGTTTGTCAAAAAAACTGCGTTACAGTTATTCTGATATCACGAAAAGAATTGCAAAACAAAGTTTGGCGCTCGCATGGAGACGAGAAGTAGCTCTATCAAAAGAAATTATTTCTGAGGTAATAAAACAAACTGAACCTTCGCCTTACATAACCGAAAATAATAAGATCTAATGGAGCCAACTGGATTAATTCTCGTCTTACACAGTGGTTTCGCGAAAGTCAATATTAATGACTGTATTAACGCACTTCCCGAAGAGTGGAAAGACCTGGACAGGGAAGTTATTGAAATAGACTACTCTGAAAGAGTTGATTTGCCTAAACTTTACGATTTGAATTTCGGACAGTTTACACTTGAACACCGGAGACAATTTTCCAGTAAAGTAGTTCCGGTACTTGAACGCAGACCGGAGTATCATATTGCTTACTTCGGGCTTGCAGCCATTCCACTGACTGTCGATTTTGGTCAGTTGTTTAACAACTATAGAAATCTGATCATTTTTCAATATCATCATATTGATAAAAAATGGTATTACAGTATTGAAGGAATAACCAAGAGTCAATTAACCAAATCTGATTTCCCGAGTAAAGATCAGAAGGGATTCACAAACGCGTTGATTCGTCTTGGTGTTTCTCATCACGTCAACCCTGAAGAGACACAAGAGATAATTCCCAATGCGGCTGAAATTGACATTCAATTGGAAAAGCCCAATGAAGATGCGCTTACGGATAATAATATAATGACTGAGGTGGCTGAAACTGTGAAATCAGCTTTTGATTCCTTATCAAAAAACAGAAGCGGGCTCAGGGAAATTCATCTATTTGCTGCAATCCCCTGCGGCTTGGCTTTCTTGGTAGGTTCTAAAATTTCGGCCACGATTCACCCTTATATACAAACATATCAGTATTCAAGAACGAAAGAACCGAGGTATAAAAAGGCAATTTCTGTTAAAGGTAGTATCAACGTTGCCAGGCCTATTTCTGAAAAAGATAAGGAAAATGCTTCAAAGCTTCGCGAACTGAACAATCAGGAACTGACAACTTCAATTCGAAAATTTTGTATAGAAAACAAAAAACTTTCTAACGGCCGATCTTGGTTCCTGGGAGTAGTTCCTGGATTGGAATCCGGAATAATGAGTGAAAAATTTTGGGCTGATCTTCCGGCTATTTGTGATACAAGTCTCGCTCAGGACTCGATCTCGCTTGGATCCGATGTGATCCAAAATGGATTTTACTGGCAAAAGGATAAGTGGCATATTGATGACAATTTCTTTGTCTCTTTAAGCAACCGATTGAGCAAAGAGTCGGATATTAAAAAAGCCCTGCGTCTATTTTTGTTTCATGAAGCTCTTCACTACAAAAAGCACGATTTAACTCAGTTGACATCGATAAACATTGGTAGTTTCCCAAAAGTCCTTGAGACCGCAGACTATCAAGCAGATGTTTATGCTATCCTCAATGACTATAGCTATCACGTTTTTACGTTTGGAGAAATAGAAGATCCTCGTGAATTTTTTCTCAATTCAATTTCAGTTGCCACAGAGACCATGTGGAGTTTTGATGACGCTGGGTTCCCTTTGACCGAAATCCAAATACGCAGGTTGAACAGGTACATGATTTGGTACTGGCAGTATGTAAGGATAGAGAAAGAAGGCAAATTCTTGAGCGACATTATTAGAATATTAGAGGAAAAGCCTGTTATTGAATTAACGGGGTTGCGTACAAAGGAAGATAACAATAGATTTTTCTTCGAATTGGAGATAAGAAATAATGTGCCACTTGAATTGGCGGTATTTCATCGTAACAAAGTGATTCGCGCAGGCAGTGCAACTAATTTGCCAATTGACAATTTAGTTGATGGCGTAAAGAAGATGACAAGCAGTCCTATCATGGATGTAATAAGAAGTTTTATAGTACGATAAGTTAATCCCGATATTAACAATACTGAATCTGTAATTTGAAAAAGTTAAAATGGAAATCGAAAAGACTTTAGCCGAATTCGATCGGTTAGATAAGAAAAAATTTGATGAGCATGATGTTGGTTCACAGTTAAGATCACTGCAACCTGAAGGCAGCGATGATTTAAGTTTTGAATTACTTTCAGAAGCTATGGCTTTTGGTTTTGCTGACGACTACCCAAATAAGAATTCTGGTTGGGGATTGTATTTTGGGCCAATGGCTGTTTGGAATAATAATGACGGAACAGTCACAGAATCTCCGTCTATAAAACAAGTAACTCCCGAGATGATACAGTACTGGGAGAAAAGAGGGCGAGAGAGTGTCAATCCAATTTTGAAGAGTAGGTACCTTGGGTTGGTTTGGGAATTTCAGTCTAAAATTAGTGCAAGTAAACCCTCACATGAAATTTGTAAGTCATACATAAAAGCTTTGTTGGATCGCGTCAATGAAGAATATTGCAAGCATGAAGTTTATGGTTTTAGAAGATTAAAAAGAGCTTTAGTCCTATCTCTAGAGCTGAATGATGATGACTTAGTCAACAAATGCAAGGAAGCAATTTTAATCGCTGAAAATAAGTATTCTCAAGACAACAAGCCTGGGCTTTGGGGGTACTCCTTTGACTTACTGATCGGAAATAGAAAAGTAAAGTTATCCCCCGATGAAGAAGTAAGTATCATCAATGAATTGGAGTCAAAACTAGTTAGACTAACTTCTGATGAAGGGAATCAAAAAATTGATCCATGGGGTGCGGAAGCTGCCGGTGCACGGCTTGCCACATATTACAGAAGGCTAAAAAAAGAAGATGATGTCAAAAGGGTTATTCTTAAAATCGGAGACGCTTTTCAAAAGATTGAGAATGAAGGTTCTGCAATGCAGCGATCCGGCTGGCTTGAACACCTGCATAGGCTATACTCAAAATTTAATCTTAAAAATGAAGCCGATGACGTTCTGTTGAGGCTTCGTGAAATTGGCCCTAAAGTAGCAGCAGAACTAAAACCTATTTCTCATTCGTTCTCGTTACCCAAAGAAGATACTGAGAAGTATTTGAAGGAAATCGTATCTGGAACAATTGAGGAAGTGCTTACCAGGGTAAGTGTGATTTACATCCCCAATAAAGAGAAAGCTAAAGAGCAAATATTCGATCTCTCGAAAAAAGCTCCATTGATGTATCTAATGAGTCATCAGCTCCAAGATGAAAAAGGGAGACTGATCGCTACTATTGGTTCTCTTGAGGAAGATTTAGAAGGTCACATCGTCCGGCACATTTCTCAAAATCTCTCTTTCGCCTCAATTTTTTTGCGCCTTATTTTTCAAGAGGCAAAAAATAAACTTGGGTTATGCAAAAAAGAAATAATAGGATTTATGAAGCAGTCCGCTATCATTCAACCTGACAGAATTCCTATCATTGAAACAGGACTCGATGCTTATTTCAATGATAACTATTTAGTTTCTATCCATTTAATCATTCCACAAATAGAAGAGGCCATTAGAAATCTTGTTGAATTTTCAGGAGGTAATGTACTCAAGCCTTCACGACGTGGTGGATATCAACTGAGAACATTTGATGATATTTTAAGGGACAAGCTAGTTGTAAACATACTTGGAGAAGACTTCGCTAATTATTTTCGGATACTGTTTACGGATCAAAGAGGATGGAATATGAGGAATAACGTTTGTCACGGAATAGCAGCCCCCGGCTCGTTTACAAGCGAGACAGCTGACAGGTTGATTCATGCTCTACTGTGTTTAGGATTAGTCAAAGACAATGAATCAAAACAATGAGTTTTTAGTACTATATCCGTAAGAAAAAGAATTAAAGCGTAAAAAAATCTAACGACAAATGACCAATCTTTCATCAGGTGTTTACTTCATATACGCTCCAAACCAAAACAAGATTAAAATTGGTCGGAGCGTCAATATGGATGCTAGGTACCGCCAACTGAGAACTGGATTTATGGATAAGGGCGTCCTCCTTTTAGGGATATTGACTGAGAACGAGGTAACTCTTGAACACGACTTGCACAATAAATTTTCTCACTTAAGAGATACAGGCGAGTGGTTTTTCTTAACCAAAGAGCTTAAAGATTTTGTTGTAGCCTGCAAGTTCAAATATGAAAATGTGATTGCTTACAATTCGTTTAATGAAATTAACCAGTACTTAAACTATAAGAGCCTTGGAATGTACAAGGTTATAGTCTTTTTAAAAAATGCTCAGAATAAAATCTTGATACCAGGCGCTCTTGCAGCCGCAGGTTTGACCATTGCACTATACAACTACGGGTTCGAGTCTACCCACGAAGGTGATCAAGTTCTAAAATACGTCTCTTATCTGATGCTATTAATTTATTCTATTTATACTCCGATTTTGGCCCGGCTAATTATCGCTCATACTTCGGTACTGACTTGCATTTTATTCTTCCTAATCATAGTCTCTACTTTCGCATTTGAGTGTCTGAACGCTTTTTTTTCTTTTGACTCATTTATGGTTTACTTAATAAGGAGTGCAATACTTTCTCTGTACTTAGTATTCAGTAAAAATGTGTCACTAGCAATTTTTGCTCGACTTAGAGACCAGCGAATTCAGCTAAATGTTAGCGAAGAATTTGGCATACCAAAAAACAAAGATTTTAAACTCTCCGATTTGGCCGCGTTCAGAAATGCAGCAATTCTTGGTCTTAAGAAGATAAACGAATTTTCCAGGTTTATTTTATACTCTTCCGCAGTGGCTACAATTATTTTCTTGAATATCTTTCTTTTAACAATATCTGATAGCCCAGATTCACCAAGGTTGTCTGTATTATTCTTAATTGACACCGGCTCACTACTTTGGTTCACTTTGCATATCCTCATGAGAAAGGGTTTTTTGAAGATAGTTAAATTGAAAACCTATGTCATTCCATTTTTTTCATTTGCCGCCACAATGTAAGCGAACGGTGAAGTACAATTACTTTTTATCCGAGAAATTTCTTATTCGGGATTTACTTTGCAGGTGGCACCCAGTTGTTGGGGAGTAGTTCGTGGAGTTTATTAACAGGATGTGAAGGAATGCGGGAGAGGATATCC
>DAHVFH010000139.1 GCA_027317105.1 Cytophagales bacterium | reverse complement strand
ATAATCAATACGAGTTCCTAGACCAAAAAAGAAAGAGGAAGGTGATGGAAATGAAGAAGCTAATTCATAAGTTTGATATAACTCCTGACGACCTCGGTTTGCAATTGAATATCAACAACTTATGAAACGTTAGTCAGAATGGGTCGAAAAAAATTCGGTTAACCAATTAAGACTCTAACCGATAAATTTTCAGTCAACGAGAGACAAGGTTTTTACCCGGACAAGAGACCAATTCGGACTCAAAACGATGATTTTTTAGTTACCTTTGACTGATGAACTTGACCGAGAAAAACAAATACAAAGCTGACTTCAAGAAAGAACTGGACAAGTTTGCAGACAAGCTGGAAAAGTACGTTTCTACCGACAAGGGTGACTGGACTGTTAAAGGATTCATTGATGTCTATAAGAACATTTATACCATCTCGTCCGACACGAAAATCGTTTCAAAAATCCTTGAAATACACATTTTCCCACAGATTCTACAATTTGCCGACAGTATAGGCTACAAGATTATCCTTGCCGAGAAGCAAAACTGGTATCCTGACCTGACTTTAGTTAACAAGAAAAATGAAAAGGTAAAATTTGCCATTGATATCAAAACCACCTTTAGGAGAAACGACAAAACGGCTGGTTTTACATTAGGTAGTCACGGTGGTTATTTTAAAGAGCGTGACAAGGACAAGAACATTCAGTTTCCTTACAATCAATATACTGGCCACTATTGTTTAGGTGTTATTTATACCAGAACAGATGTAAGCGAAGACCTTTCCGAAACAGAAATCTACCAAGTTCAAGACCTTCAAGAAGAATACGAAACACCAAATAAAAAAGTTGGTCAACGTAAAGTTACGACCGTAAAGCACCTAAAATCAATAACATCTGTCATTAAGGACTTTGACTTTTTCGCAGCGGAAAAATGGAAGATCGCCAGTGACAAACAAGGTTCTGGAAATACTGCGAACATTGGTTCAATAGTCGACATTGCCGACCTCAAGAATGGAAATGGAATATTCAGTAAATTAGGTGAAGAGTGGTTTGACGAATACTGGATCAATCATGGTTCGGCCACAATGGTTAAACATGGCAAAGCAGTAAAAATCACAAACCTCAAGGATTTCTTAGAGTTCAAAGGTAAAACCAACCTTTGGAAGAAGATTGTTGCAAGAACCTCTAAAAAGAAAACCAAATGAGGGTAATTGTTCCACCAATAAAAAGTCAAGGCATAAAGACCAAGTTGGTTCCTTGGATTATGGAACTTGCTCCTAAAGTAACAGGCAAGTGGATAGAGCCGTTTCTTGGGACTGGTGTAGTTGCTTTTAATTCTGGTTACAAAAAAGCAATTCTCAACGACACAAACCCACATATCATAAATTTCTACAAGGGCGTTCAGCAAAAGGTTATCACAGCACCTTTGATGAAAAACTATCTTGAAAAGGAAGGTGAAATTTTAAGTAAGGCTGATAACAAAGGTTACGAACATTATTTAAAAATTCGGGCACGATTTAATAGTGGAGAGTATTCACCATACGACTTCATTTTTCTTTCTCGTGCTGGATTCAATGGAATGATGAGGTTTGGAAGCAAAGGGAATTGGAACATTCCATTTTGTAAGAAGCCAGACAGATTTGCACAAGCGTACACAACAAAAATAACAAATCAAGTCGCAGCAGTTTCTCAAATTATTCAACCCCAACCGGACTGGACTTTTTACAACAAATCATTTGCTGACATTATTCCTTTAGCGATAGCAGAAGATATTATCTATTGTGATCCACCATACTATGGACGACATGTTGACTACTACAATGGCTGGACTGAACAAGACGAAGAACTTTTATTCAACTTATTAAGCGAGACAAAAGCAAAATTTGTTCTTTCAACTTGGCATCATAACGACTGGAGAGAGAACGACATGATAAAAAGATTTTGGAGCAAGTTTAACATTGTGACAAAAGACCATTTCTATCATAATGGAGGTAGCATTGAAAACAGACGGACAGTTGTAGAGGCTCTTGTTTGCAATTTTGACACAACTAATTTTGGACAACATAATCACGGGCTGACGGAGAATGCAAAAGTTACTCAACTGGAATTACACCTTCACGAGTAAAGAGCGGACAAGCCCCACAGCTGGCAACATCATGTTTATTACATGCTGGGGCGAGTAGTTGATTCAAAGTTTTGTTTTTGTAATTTCGTTTTGTGTTGGGGACAAGAACGCTTTTCAAAATCCCAGCACGCAATAAACACAGGGCGTTAGCGGCAAAATTTGAAAATGGTACTTGAGATTGAAGAAATAGACAATTAGAACTTACGGAAGCAAGAATATGATCGTTACTTTCCTCTCGCACATGTTGAAGAAGCTTGTCGCAGCGTTGAATGAAAAAGCAGATGTACTAAGCGATGAGGAATACAGGGATTCCGTATTTTCAAAATTGTTGGAAGACGGAAGGAAGTCCCGTTTGTTATCGCCTTCGCAGCCAAAACGCGAATTTGCTAAACGTGGAATTAAGCTTTAGAAATTCTTTCTTCCGCGATCTCGATAATATTTCAAGTCGCGAACCAAATCGTGCAAAAACTCATTGAAAAAATCACGAAGGCACATTCACCATCGGCTATCCTACGTTTAAAACAATTGAAGCATACTAGGGAATTTGAAGGCAAGATAGAGCTTTGGGTACAAACAAAAATTTATTGGGCCTTGTGCGATGTCTTTATTGATCGAATAGAATTTGTTCGCATTAAGTCAGAAGTTTGGTGCAAGAAAAATTTATAGGGGCAATTGATTACCCAAGCTTTGTTGCAGTTGTTAATCAACAAAGAAAACTTTTTTTTACATTCAAATGTAAAAGGCCTAACTCAAGACCTTCGCCTTATAGGCGAAGGTAGTTTAGTTTTTCGTTTAGTTTTTCATAAGTTAGTTTGGTCACGGTGGACAAATTAGTATTTTTAATCCGGCCACCACGCAAGCACAGGGCGTTGCCTGCAATTGTTCCGAGACCATGACCGCTGACAAAATAAACGCATTAGGTTTTTTATTTGACCAACACCTTGACGTTAAGGGACGCATTTCTGTTTCTGACCTTTTTCCAAAATCAAAATCACGATGTGGAATTTATTTGCTCAATTTTTCTGACGACACTTTTTACATCGGACAAGCCATTGATGCTGTAAGACGTTTTTCTCAACACCGAAAAAATTACGATAACATAATAAAACTTTGGTTTCAGCCAATAAGAAAAGACAAGTTAGACGAAACCGAGCAACGTTTAATCCAAGAGGCTGAACTAAGCGGACTATTGTTGACCAACAAGACATTTGTTTCAAATGTAATTGGCAATACCGACCTTGACTTAATCATATCTTATAAAGAACAGACTGAATGGCTTGAGAAAAACAAATCAATTTCGGATGACGGTTTTGACTTGTATTCAAATATTGAATTAAAGTATAAAATTAAGTACAGGCAAAACTTTGAAAAATTTCAAAAGTTGAACAACTATGTTGAATTAAAAGAATTGCTCAATATCTATATTTATAAATGCATACCGGCTAATAAAAAAACGGAAATGTCTTTTTGGTCATTAAGCTGTATGCCATCAACCAATAGCGGGACTTGGCCAAGATTTTTTTGTGTCAACATAAATGCAATGGAAGTATTTGTTTTGGGTTGCGAGAAAAAAACTAAAATTCCGTTTTGCTTTTTAGTATTATCAAATAAGTTTAACCAGTCCCTAATGACAATTGACGAACTTTGCAAAAAATATAAAAGTTTAGAAATAGAAGAATCAGATTACAGAGCGGCAGGTGCTGACCAAATACGATTGCAATTCACGGACTTACAAGAATTTAAAAATCTTTTACTGACCGAAAGTGAAATCATAACCGCAATAAAGGAAATGAATTTACGACTAATGCGAAAAGGTGGGACAATTTATTCTCCATTTCATTGTTTTGACTTAGTGAAGGATATTACTTGTACAGTGTGAAAACAACCACACACAACAAATAAGGCTTCAAGCGGTCAACACGACCTAGCGTGAAGCCTCTGTTGAACCGAAACCCCTATGGGGAAAGCGGTTTATCTTATTTTTGTAGGATAAATTTAAACCAAATAATCTGATGAAAAAAAATTCATGATCAATCTGTAACCGTGCTCGAACAGCTTCACCGAACCATGACCATTGGCG
>DAHVFH010000138.1 GCA_027317105.1 Cytophagales bacterium | reverse complement strand
CAAACAAAAATTTAATGTTAGGCAACCACAAAACAACGATTCAAAATCGCACCGTATTGGCCCTCATAATTGGCATAGCACCAGTTTTTGAGCTCCTGCACCTCATCGGCTATCAGCATTTTGATGGCCTTCCTCAACTCTAAAATAATTGAAGATTTAGAAAAAGAGCTTCCCTTAGAAAAGCAATTTAAGGACTGATCAAAGAAAACTTTCCTTTTTAGCTTCGGCCAATAATTCTGCTTTATCAATAGGCACCACGCCTACATGCTGGCATACCAAGCCCCCAGCAAGATTTGACAATGCTGTAATGATTTTAGGGTCCAGTTTCAAGGCAGTGCAAAGAGCAGCCACACTCACGACCGTATCTCCGGCCCCAGAGACGTCAGCTATTTCACGCTCGTGCGCTGGTAATTTAATTTTTTGATCATCCCAATCCATGTAAACACCATATTCGGATAATGTTACCATAACGCCTTTAGCTCGTAACTTCTCTTTTAATGTAGCCGTGACCTTCTCCACTTGTTGATGATTGGCAGCCGTTACTTCCATTTTTAAACCTTCCCGCAGCTCTTTTAGATTTGGCTTAAACAGGGTGACATCCTTGTAGAAAAGAAAATTCCTTTTCTTAGGATCAACCACCGTAGGAATGTTGTGCTTGATCGCTAAGGTCACAGTTTGTGCAATGATAGACGAGTTGATAGCCCCTTTATCATAATCCTCAAAAACTACTACATGACATTTCGGAAGCAAGTTTTCAATTTGATCAAGCATTCGCCTCTCTTCCTGAGGAGACACCTCTTGATCGGACTCTTCGTCCACACGAACCACATGCTGATGACTAGCAATGACACGCGTCTTTACCGTGGTGGGGCGCTCTGTGCTTATGATGATGCCTTCTTTGGTCATTCCTCGTTCTTCCATTCGCTGAAGCAACTTCTTGCCGTCATCATCATCACCAATCAATGAGCACAGTATCGGTGTAGCTCCAAGGGCTAATACATTCAAGGCTACATTGGCGGCACCGCCCAAACGAAAATCTTTCTTTTTAACGTTAACAATCGGAACCGGTGCTTCGGGAGAAATACGCTCAACAACTCCCCAGATGTAACTGTCGAGCATCACATCACCTACAATCAAAACCCGAAGAGAGGAAAACGATTCAACTATATTTTCAATCATAGGAATTCAAAATTCAACCTTCAAAATTCAAGATTACAGGCTGATTTGCAATTTTGAATTTGAAATCTTGAATTATTTAAGTGTTGCCAAAATCGTTTTCATTCTGGTGAGTGCTTCGCGCAAATCCTTCTCAGAAGCCGCGTAGGAAAGTCTTACGCAATTGTCATCTCCAAAAGCACCTCCTGGCACTAATGAAACATGGCCTCTTTCCAGCATCCACAAACAAAAATCATCGGCATTGTTGATTTTCCTTTCCCCATCCGATTTTCCAAAGAACGAACTCACATCAGGGAAAAAATAAAATGCGCCTTGGGGATAGTTTGCTTTTAAACCCGGAATATCTTTTAATAAATCGTAAACGATAGCTCTTCTTTTGTGGTATTCTTCCACCATGTGTTTGGTGGGATTCATGTCTCCGCTAATAGCGGCTAAGGCTCCACGTTGCGAAATCGAGCAGTTGGCAGAAGTAATTTGTCCTTGCACTTTATTGCTTCCATCCGCAATCCACTTTGGTGCGGCAATATAACCTACACGCCAGCCCGTCATGGCAAAACCTTTGGCAAAACCGTTTACCGTAATGGTGCGGTCAAACATTCCTGGCAAAGACGCAATGCTGGTCTGATCTCCGGTGAAATTAATGTGCTCATAAATCTCGTCTGCAATGACCAACAGATTTGGGTTTTTCAAGACTACCGCGGCAATTGCCTCCAGCTCTTTTTTTGAAAATACGGAGCCCGTTGGGTTACACGGAGAGGAGAATATTAAGGCTTTGGTTTTTGAGGTAATGGCTTTATCAACTTGCGCGGCTGTTACTTTAAAATCTGTTTCTATGGTTCCTTTCACTAACACCGGAGTTGCTTCCGTAAGCCGGACTAACGCATCATAACTTACCCAATAGGGCGCAAAGATAATTACCTCATCACCCGGATTAAGCAACGCCAACATCACGTTGGCAATGGATTGCTTTGCCCCATTAGACACCACAATATTTTCTGCTTTGTAGGGCACGTTATTTTCTTTCTGATATTTGGCCGCCAATGCTTCGCGAAGGTCTTGATAGCCAGCGACCGGGGGATAGGAGAAATACTTGCCGTCATCAATCGCCTTTTTTGCTGCATCACAAATGTGTTGAGGTGTTTTAAAATCGGGCTCTCCCAAACTCAGGCTAATTACATCGATGCCACTATTTTTAAACTCACGGGCTTTTGCAGCCATGGCTAACGTGGCTGACTCTTCTATTGCATTGATTCGGTTGGAAAGGGACATTTTAGTTTGGATTAAAACAAAAGTCAAAAATAAGTAAATCATCCGAAGAAGAAGCGTTGGAGAAAATATTGATGATCAAAAAAGGCGAAATAGACAAATGATTGTTAGGGTATATTCGATAAGAAGCGATCATCCTGTATTTTCATTTGGTTTTGGGCAAACTGCGCCTTAATTTAATCCCTTTAAATAAGCTGCATGAAAATCATTGGCAATCAAAAAGAATTTTTAGAAACCTACCAGAGAAGTATTTCCAATCCTGAAGAATTTTGGTCGGAAGTCGCTGGCGATTTCTCCTGGAGAAAAAAATGGAGCAAAACCCTGGAATGGGATTTTCACAAACCCGAAGTGAAGTGGTTTGTGGGAGGAAAACTAAATATCACCGAAAATTGCATTGATCGGCATTTGGCTACGCGCTCCAACCAAACCGCAATCCTATGGGAGTCCAACGATACCAAAGAACCATTCAGGAAGATCACCTATCAAGAGTTACACGACCAAGTGTGTAAAGTGGGCAACATGCTCAGGGCAAACGGAATAAAAAAAGGCGATCGGGTTTGCATTTACATGCCAATGGTACCCGAAGCAGCTTTTGCACTTCTTGGCTGTGCAAGAATAGGCGCGGTGCACTCTGTGGTCTTTGCCGGATTTTCTTCAGGCTCTCTGGTTGACCGGATCACCGATTCGCAATGCCGCTTGGTGCTTACTGCCGATGGATCATTTCGTGGAGACAAGAAGACCGACCTAAAGGCAATTGTGGATACTGCGGTCGATCAATGTCCATCCATAGAAAAAGTGATTGTGCTAGAACGGATTAACACCAAACCAACAATGAAGCCGGGACGTGATTTTTGGTGGCATGATGAAATGGAGAAGGTGGAAACGACTTGTGCGGCAGAAGAAATGGATGCCGAAGATTTGCTCTTCATACTGTATACTTCAGGAAGTACGGGCAAACCCAAAGGCATGGTGCATACATGCGGTGGCTTTATGGTTTATACCGATTATACATTCCGCACTGCATTTCAATACGAAAAGGGGCAAGTCTATTGGTGCACAGCCGACATTGGCTGGATCACGGGCCATTCGTACATCGTTTACGGACCGCTTTCAGCGGGGGCAACTACACTCATGTTTGAGGGCATCCCTTCATGGCCTGACATGGGCCGCTTTTGGCAAGTGGTGGAAAAGCATAAGGTTGATATTTTTTACACGGCTCCTACGGCCATTCGTTCTTTGCAAACAGCCCCTATTGATTTGGTCGAAAAATATGATCTTTCTTCGCTCAAGGTCATTGGAAGTGTGGGTGAACCAATCAATGAAGAAGCATGGCACTGGTATGATAAACACATTGGCAAAGGTAAATGCCCCATCATCGACACCTGGTGGCAAACTGAAACAGGCGGTTTTATGATTTCGCCCATTGCGCACATTACAAAACTGAAACCTGCCTTTGCCTCCTTCCCGCTGCCCGGTGTTCAGCTTGCCGTAATGGATGAAAAAGGCAATGAACTTATTAGAAATAACATTGAAGGAAGGTTAGCCATCAAATTTCCGTGGCCGTCTATGGCACGGACTATTTACGGCAACCATCAACGATTTAAGGAGACCTACTTCTCTTCCTTTCCAGGAATGTATTTCACCGGAGATGGGTGCAAGCGCGATGCAGAAGGTTATTATCGGATTACCGGAAGAGTAGACGATGTTTTAATTGTGTCCGGCCATAACTTAGGCACAGCCGAAATCGAAAGCGCAATTGACGAGCATTCTTCTGTTGCCGAATCAGCCGTGGTTGGTTATCCCCACGACATAAAAGGCCAAGGGGTTTATGCGTTTGTCATTTGCTATCAAAAGCCAAAAGAAGAAGAAAAAGTGAGAGCCGAAATACGTGAAACGGTTGCCAAAATTATCGGGCCTATTGCCAAACCAGACAAAATTCAGTTTGTGACCGGCTTGCCAAAAACGCGTTCTGGAAAAATCATGCGTAGGATTTTACGCAAAGTAGCCGAAGGCGACACCTCTAACTTAGGGGACATTACCACCTTGCTAGATCCAGGTGTAGTCGAAGAAATTAAAAACGGAGCGCTCTAAACTTATATGATTCGCAAAGCCACAAAAGAAGACACCGCTGCGCTTAATCAACTCATCAACTCCGCTTATCGCGGAGATTCCTCACGACTGGGATGGACTACGGAAGCTGACTTGCTGGATGGAACACGAACCGATGAGAATTCCATCAAAGAAATTTTTGAAATCCCCACTTCCATCATTTTAAAATTTGAAGAAGGTGGGAAAATTATTGGCTGCGTGCGCCTTGACAAGCAGGACAAAAAACTCTATCTGGGAATGCTCACCGTAGAACCTTCCCTACAAGCCAAAGGGTTAGGGAAAAAATTATTGATGGCCGCTGAGGACGAAGCACGAAAACAAAACTGTGATACAATCGACATGACGGTAATTTCTGAACGCGTTGAATTAATTGCTTGGTACCTGCGCCATGGTTATCACGATAACGGCAAGAGAAAGCCGATGATCATTGAAACGCCCAGCATGGGAAAACCAAAAAAGGATCTGGAGTTTATTGTTCTTGAAAAGTCATTGATATAAATTCGCACCATGGAAATATCAGGCGTAATTATTAATCTGTTACCGCAACAAAGCGGACAAGGAAAAAATGGAACATGGAAAAAGCAGGAGTTTATTCTTGAAACCCCTGGTCAATATCCCAAAAAAGTATGCCTGCACCTTTGGGGCGAAAAAGTAGATGAATCCAAATTATCAGTAGGCGACAAAGTAACGGCCTCTATCAATATTGAAAGTCGAGAATATAATGGCCGCTGGTATACCGATGTGCGGGCCTGGAAAATCCAAAAAGAATCTGGTGGCAAAAGTGGAGAAGACGTTCCTCCACCGACAGAAGACAATTTTGTGCCCGACTCCTCAGGCACTGATGATTTGCCGTTCTAGTTTAGTAAGTCAATTTTTAATTTTATCGGCTCCGTCCCAATCAGGAATTTGCATTCCTCGAATTTGGGCGAAGAGAATTTTGGTTTAACGTTATTTGAAAAGCCGAAAGGTTCCTTGGGTATTCCGATAGCGTTTCTGTCAAGTTTTTTATTCTTATTTAAGTCTTGGAATATCGCCACAGCATATTCGCCAGGCAGAATTTCAAAATCAACAAGAATTGTTTCTTTGTCACCTAAGGCAACAACTTTTCCCTCATAGCGCCCATCCTGCTCAGGAAATTTACTGCCGGGTTTAAAAAACGCTATAAAAAGCTCCCCTTTCTTCGTTTTTACTTGCGAAACTTCAACGGAGACCTTCGTCTTACTTTCTTGTGCGTATCCCCTAGTGTACAGGAATAACGTGGCTGATAAAAAAATTATCCTTTTCATTTGCGCAAAAATCGTGATTTTATTTCAAAGCTATTTTTACCCTTTGTCGCGTTTATTTAAGCGACAGCACAGTGCTTTACGCCATTTCCAAATCACCCTTTGCACAATTCAAAATCTCGTTTACCTTTGCAGTCCGAAAATTTCATGGGAGCTTAGCTCATCCACGTCCCGATGGCTATCGGGAGGTTCAGAGTGGTTTTCATATTTGTAGGAAAAGTATAATAATGGGAGCTTAGCTCAGCTGGTTCAGAGCATCTGCCTTACAAGCAGAGGGTCGGGGGTTCGAACCCCTCAGCTCCCACATTGATAATCAAGCCTTTACGAAGAGTAAGGGCTTTTTTGTTTGCTATACTTTGACACAAATTGAAATTTAGGTAGTTGGATGGGTTTGGAGATTTTAAGGCCGTCCCTTATAAAACTCCCCCTAGAAGGAAGGTTCGGGTAACGTTTTTTTTCGTTTTTCAAGTATGTAAAAGGTTCTTATCCTGTTGTTGATTCGATAATTAAATTTGGCAAAGTAGAATTATAAAAACTGACGAACCAACAAAATAGAGCCTATCAATTTAAGGTAAGGATAAATTAAAGTTTTCGCGTAAAGTATAAAAAATAACTTATCGAAAGCGTTAAGTTATTATCTTTCGTTTGTGAAAACAGCCTCACTTCAAGTTTCTGTCTCGAAAAACCTCGGTGAAGTTTCTGTTGTAACCTGTGAACCTGAAAACCCGAAAGCTATCCTTACTTTGGCGCATGGTGCTGGCGCTGGTATGAATCATTTTTTTATGAATGACCTGGCAACTGAACTGGCAACTCAAGGACTGGCTACGCTGCGCTTTAATTTTCCTTACATTGAACAAAATAAAAAATTACCTGATCCACCGGCCATAGCTCACAAAACGGTAGCTGCTGTGCTGGAAAAAACCCATGAATTGTTTCCAACTATTCCGCTTTTCGTTTCAGGAAAGTCCTTTGGTGGAAGGATGTCTTCACAGTACTTAACCACCACCACCCCCGAATGGGTGAAAGGAATAATTTTCTTTGGCTTTCCATTACACCCTGCTGGCAAACCCCTGATGGAGCGAGCTGAACATTTAAAGCTTCTCAAGTTTCCGATGTTGTTTTTGCAAGGCACAAAAGATGAACTCGCAGAACTTGGGTTAATTGAAAAAGTAACAAGCAAACTTCCTGCCGCCACGCTCCACACCCTGGAAGGAACAGATCACTCATTCAAATTAGGTAAGAAAGATTTTATTCCAATTCTTGCCCAAGTGACCAGTGACTGGGTTTCTAAGATTTTAGCCTAAGCTCCAACGATTTTTTCGTCTACCGTGTAATTGCCTGCCGCAGGCAAACAATTAAATTTTAACCTCAGTAAATTCATTTCATCTTTGCAGTCGTTTTGAAATCGCTAACAAAGACATCAAACTATTATTTCGTGCAGGGCATCCTAATTGCCTTGTGTGGCGCGGTGTTGTTTTCGACCAAAGCGATTTTTGTAAAACTAGCTTACCGCGATACATTCGTGGATGCACTCACCTTGTTGGCCCTGCGCATGGTCTTTTCTATTCCTTTTTTTGTGGGTGCTGCCGCATTTTCTTCCCGCCAAACAACCAACGTAAAATTTACCGGAAAACAATGGCTCTATATCGCGTTTATTGGCTGCCTCGGATATTATGTGAGTAGTCTTTTGGATTTTATAGGATTAAAATTTGTGTCAGCCGGGATTGAGCGGTTAATTTTGTTCATCTATCCTACGCTAACTTTATTGATGTCCTCAATCTTGTTTAAGGCAAAGATAAAACCAATACAATGGATGGCGCTGATAGTTACTTATTTTGGGTTAGCGATAGCCTTCTTTGGCGAAGCTGACTTCAGTTCGCCTCAGAACAAAAATTTTCTATTTGGCTCAGTGATGATTTTTATATGTGCGTTCACTTATGCCGGATATATCGTGGGAAGCGGTAAGCTGATCCCCAACGTGGGGGCGTCTAAGTTCAACAGCTATGCGATGAGCTTCGCCAGCCTTGGGGTTCTCTTGCATTTCTTTTTGTTTGGAGATGTTTCCTTGGTTCACCTGCCCACCTCCGTTTATAGCTATAGCATTTTGATGGCAATTTTTGCTACCGTCATTCCTTCCTATATCGTGACTGCCGCGATAAAACGAATAGGGGCAGGGAATACGGCTATTGTAGGAAGTGTCGGCCCAGTTTCCACCATACTTTTAGCCTATCTTTTTCTGGGTGAACCCATCACCTTTTGGCAACTCGTTGGAACGGCCATGATTTTAGTGGGTGTGTTGATTATTGGTGGGCAGAAGTAGTTATACTTAAAGAGTGAAAACGGTTTCTTTTCTGATTTGGAAAATATTATCGAATTTTTAAAAACATTGATTACACTTGTTCTAAGTTGAGATTTAATGGAAAAGGAAGGATTCAAAAAAAGAGAATTGGAGCGTCATAAGAATCAGATTGATGGCAAACATAAAATTTCCACAAGACGGTTTCGGAAATTACTCAATTTTATGAGTTCATGGAATCAAATTGCTTCAACCTCGAAGCCGTATTGCTTACTTTTTATTTCAACTTGAAATAATTACCTTCCCCTATGGTCGGAAGGTTAATCTTATTGCTTTTCTTCTTTTGTCTTGCCAATTGCAAAAAAAAGACCGAAGAAATTCCCTTTTCACCCGCTCCGCTTGTTGGCCGTGACATAGATGCCATTCACAAAAGGGGATATCTGGAAGCCTTGATCGACAACAATTCGGTGAGTTATTTTATTTATAAAGGCCGACCAATGGGCTATGAATACGAATTGCTGCAACTCCTCGCATCTCATTTAAAGGTAGAGTTAAAAA
>DAHVFH010000009.1 GCA_027317105.1 Cytophagales bacterium | reverse complement strand
ATTCAACACATTCACGCAATCCCCGAGTAGGGCGCAAAGGTAATACCCAAGTCTTGCCATTATCGAAAGTGCTATACGCATGCTTTCCTGTTAAGGAATCATTTTTGAAATCGCCACCCACAACCGCGGCATATTTGTTTTTCCAAAACACCGAGGAGAATGCCCCTGTGCTTTCCTCACCCTGAATGATTGGAAGGCCAGTGGACTTCCAAGTTTTGCCCTCGTTATTCGATCGCCACAGACGCGACACTTTGCCGCCAGTCGTAATGACAGTTTGAGTTTTGTTAAAACAACGAATCCCTGTTCCACTTGCTGCGAAAGAGGCTTCGCCAGGATTAAGTGTTGGCCTTTGATTTTCAGGAAACTCCCGCCAGGTGATTCCACCATCTTTCGATTCTATCAACAGCATTTTGCTATCGATGGGGTCGCCATACGCTATTCCTTTTTTGTCGTTCCAAAAATCAAGGCCGTCCACAAAGGCATCTTTGCTTTCATTTTGATAAACCGATTGCCATGTTTTTCCTCCATCGGTCGTTCGAAATAAATAGGCGGGTGATCCGGCATTGGCAATTATTGCAGTTAAAGAATCAAATCCATATACCGAACGGAAATCAAGCGCTTCAAAATTTTTTACTTGTTGAAAAGACCAACCTTTACCTCCATCGATACTACGGCCAATCCATCCTTTGCTACCCGCAACCCAGGCAGCATGGTCATCGATTACCGAAAGGGCGCGAAAGCTTGACTTTACATCGATTGGAATAGTTTCCCATTTATAATCTTGGGCCGATACATCTTTTAGTAAAAAAAGAATTGAAAAGAACAAAACAAAATTCTTCATAGTGTTATTTTTTTTCTTCCAGCAATTTTTGAAGGGCAAGGTATTCATCGCGCAAGCGGGCGGCTTCCATAAATTCAAGCTCTTTGGCGGCTTTTTCCATTGCTTTGCGGGTGCGGTCAACCATTTTTGTCAATTCATCTTTGTTAAGATAAGCAGCCACCGGATCAGCGGCTAAAGATTTTTCTTCCTCTTCAATATAGTACCTTTTATTCGCTTTCTTGGAGTCAGCAACTTTTGTTTGCCCTAAAATTGACTCCGTAGATTTAAGGATGGTCTTTGGCGTAATTCCATTGGCCAGATTGTATTCGATTTGTGTTATTCTCCTTCTGCTGGTTTCGTCAATGGCCTGTTGCATAGAGTCTGTTGTTCTATCAGCGTACATAATCACCCGGCCATTTTCATTCCGCGCAGCCCTACCTATGGTTTGTACTAGTGAGCGTTGATTCCTTAAAAAGCCTTCCTTATCGGCATCCATGATAGCGACCAACGAAACCTCAGGTAAATCCAAACCTTCCCTCAAAAGATTCACGCCCACCAGCACATCGAAAATGCCCAGGCGAAGTTCGCGTAAAATTTCTACCCGATCCAATGTTTTTACCTCGCTATGGATGTACCGACATTTGATGGACGCACGCTCTAAGAATTTTGTAAGCTCTTCAGCCATGCGCTTGGTGAGCGTAGTAATAAGAACACGTTCTTTCTTTTTTACTCGCTCATCGATTTCTTCCATGAGGTCGTCAATCTGGTTTTTACTGGGTCGCACTTCAATCTCAGGATCAAGCAAGCCCGTTGGTCGGATTAATTGTTCAACTACAACGCCATCCGATTTCCTTAATTCATATTCGGAAGGAGTGGCACTCACATAGACGGTTTGCCCGAGTAATGTTTCAAACTCATTGAAGGTCAGTGGGCGATTGTCCAAGGCCGATGGCAACCTAAACCCATAGTCTACTAAATTCGTTTTGCGGGACCGGTCACCACCCCACATCGCGCGAACCTGTGGAATGGTTACGTGACTTTCGTCAATGATCATCAGGAAATCATTTGGAAAATAATCGATCAAACAGAAAGGTCTTGCGCCAGCCGCTCTTCGGTCAAAATATCGAGAGTAGTTTTCAATCCCACTGCAATAGCCCAGTTCGCGCATCATTTCAAGGTCAAATTCAGTGCGCTCTTTCACGCGCTTGGCTTCCAGATGTCTTTTTTCGTTTTCAAACATTTGCACTTGCAGCACCATGTCGTCTTGTATTTCGTGAATGGCCTGGTGCAACGAATCTTTTCCGGTTACAAAAAGGTTTGCCGGAAAAATGGTGATTTGTTTTTCGTCAGCTATTTTCCTCCCCGAAATAGGCTCTATAGATTGGATTGCTTCGATTTCATCCCCAAAAAAATAGATACGGATTGCATAATCGGCATACGCTAAAAAGATATCAACGGTATCGCCTTTTACGCGAAACGAACCTCGTTTAAATTCGACTTCTGTTCGGTGGTATAAAATATCCACTAGCCCGAACAGCAATTTGTTACGAGGAATCACGTCCCCTGCTGTCAGCTCTATTCGATTCTTTCCAAATTCTTCTGGGTTGCCGATGCCATAGATGCAACTGACGGAAGCCACCACAATCACATCGCGCCTTCCTGTCAATAGCGAAGAGGTGGCACTTAGTCTCAATTTTTCTATTTCTTCATTGATCGATAAATCTTTCTCAATATAAAGATTTGATGACGGAATGAATGCCTCGGGTTGGTAATAATCGTAATACGAGATAAAATATTCGACTGCGTTTTCTGGAAAAAATTGTTTGAACTCACCATACAATTGGGCAGCCAGGGTTTTGTTGTGACTCAGAATAAGAGCAGGTCGGTTGAGTTGAGCAATTACATTGGCAATGGTAAATGTTTTGCCCGACCCAGTAACTCCCAATAAAGTTTGATCGTGCTCACCAGATTCAATCCCCTTTACCAATTGGTTGATGGCCTTCGGCTGGTCTCCGGTTGGAATGTATTCACTTGTCAGTTTGAAATCCATTCCGAAAGTTAAGAGTTAATCAACAAAAAATTAATGGTAGCACAAGTTAGCGCTAAGAATCAAGGATCAACGATTTCCGGAAATCAATTATTCCAAATGGCCCAAGCTTTCTCTGCTTGAAATTGAAGCATTTCTAATCCGTTCTTGATCGTAGCTCCATGCATTTCCGCTTTTTGGATAAACATTGTTCTGGCAGGATTATAGATAAGATCGTAAACGTAGTGGTGTGAGGTAAGGAGTTCGTAATTGATAGGCGGAAAATTGTTTGTGTTTGGCGCCATTCCCAGCGGTGTCGTGTTGATAATTAGTTGGGCATCTGAAATAGGTGTTCCATCTTTTTCAAGGCTTTCGTAGGTATGCGCTGCCTTTCCTTTTTCCCTGGAGACGATTTCAAATGGAACGGATAATTTTTTTAAGGCTTGCTGCACGGCTTTGGATGATCCCCCAGTGCCCAAGACCAAAGCCTTCGCATCGCTTATTTGAGGAAACCATTTTTCCAAAGTTTCATAAAAGGCATCGCTGTCCGTATTAAACCCTGTTAGTTTTCCATTGTGGATTTTAATAACATTGACTGCCCCAATATTTTTAGCGGTTGGGTCTATATCGCTTAAGAATTTTAAGACCTGTTCTTTGTAAGGAATGGTTACGTTTAAGCCATAGAGTTCGGGGTTTTCGTCTAATAACTTTTTTAACCCATCAACAGAATCAAGGGGATATAATTCATAGTGATAATCGCGTAGACCCTCACGGAAAAATTTTTCATCGAAGTATGATTTTGAAAAAGAATGGGTGAGTGTAGAGCCGATTAAACCAAATTTTTTTTCCATAAATATTTTTTATTTGAAAAGATCTTGCGATCAAGTAGAATATGACCACAAAGTGTACACCGTTTGTGTTTTGGAATAGGATTGCAAAGCTAACGGCTCGGATTCGATTTATTGGGTACGCGTAATGTTTATATTCAAAATGAATTTCAATGTATTGATATACAATTAATTAGATAATTAAATTTCAACATTTTGATCAATCGGCATGAAAGGGGGGCGTAGACTTATCCTTTTTGCGCTCAAGGCCTAAGAAATGCAAAAAGGTATCGCCACGCAAACCAAGCCGAATTGTTTCCAGTGGGATAATTTCATTAGGGGCAATGTTTCCAAGGTTGACATTGGCTCCTAGCAATTGAATAAACCAAACTTGCTGTGCTTTTTGTGGGGCTTCCCAAATGATTTTTTCAAATGGAATTTTGGTTAAAATTTCTTGAACCAAACCCGACCGCACTTCTCCAGAGGATCTAAACAATCCCACGTTTCCTCCTTCGCGCGCCTCGCCAATTACTTTCCAAGCCCCAGCATCCAATTCCTTTTGCATTAAGTCAATCCACATGTAAGGAGGAATAATTTTGTCAGCATCTTTGGATCCGACTTCGCTAAGTACAGTCACTTGCTGAGAAAGTTTTCTGATATAATCTAATTTTTTATCGTGATCTAAATCGATGGATCCATCCGAAACTTCCGCAAACGACAGATTATATTTATCCAGCACTTTGCGATAGTCGTCAAATTGATCGCGGATAACAAAGGCTTCGAATAACGTGCCACCAAGGTAGCAAGGCACTCCCGCATCGGTATAGACTTTAATTTTTTCTTTCAAATTGGGGGTCACATACGAAGTTGCCCAGCCTAATTTCACAATATCGACATGATCGGATGCAATGCTCATGAAGTCTTCAGCTTCGCGAACACTTAGGCCTTTGTCCATGGCCATGGTAAAACCAGTTTGTCTCGGTTTG
Organism: Cytophagales bacterium; assembly: GCA_027317105.1. Lineage (GTDB taxonomy): Bacteria > Bacteroidota > Bacteroidia > Cytophagales > Cyclobacteriaceae > ELB16-189. The sequence continues at coordinate 30,928 of DAHVFH010000009.1, read as the reverse complement.
GCGGTTCGTTCAGGTAAATTTTTTAAAATATAATTCATTTAGGATTTTCTTTTCGGTATTGATCAATAATCTTAAAAAGAGCTTTTTGTGTTTCTGGCTTAGGAAAAAACTCAAATAATACGCTGTGGCCTTCAAAATTCAAGGTTAATGCCTCTTCGAGATAATTAAGCGCCTCTTTGAATTTCCCGGATTCAATAAGGTAAGCCGTCATCCGGTAAAGGAAATCTGCTTCATTGGGGATTTCTTCTATTCCTTGCAAAAGGACTTCAATTGCTTTTGCATGTTCACCTTGTTCAAAATAAATAAATGACCAGTTTAGCCATATTTCTTTGTCTTCCGGATCAAGATGGCTTGATTCCTCATAGGCGCTGAGGCTGGAAATGATATTCCCTATTTTGTATTCCGCATGCGCAGCAGCTTTCCAATATTCCGGATTATCGTTATTTAACTTGATCGCTTTATTGAAAAAGTGGAGAGCTTGATACCATTTTTCTTGCTTCTCTAAACAATTACCGGCTCCAAATATGGCTTCATCGTAGAGGGGATCAAGTTTAGTGGATTTCTGAAAGTACTTCAAACCTAAATCATATTGCTCAAGATTTTCATAGGCCGCACCAATGCAGCAATAGACCTCTGGGCTTGGCCCTTCAATTTCAATGGTCTTTTTAAATTCTTCTAATGCCTCGTTGTACTTTTCGAGATTCATCATCGAATTACCCATGTTGAACCGAGCGGATGCAAAAGTTTCATCAATGGCCAGCGCAAACTCGTAGGCATCCACGGCCTCTTCAAAACGCTCTAATTTGTTGCACACAATTCCCAAATTGTACCAAGCAGCGGCTGAAAAGGGATCCTCATCAATAAATTTTTTGTAATACGCTAAACTATTTTCCAATTGCCCAATAATATCCAGACAAAACGCCAGTTCATACAATGAACCTTCATGCGAAATATTCAGATCTATCGATTTTTTATATGAAGCAATAGCATTCTCGTAATCTTCCAAGCTTTGATACGACAATCCAATATTGTAATAAAGTTCGTCTTGAGTTTCATCAGCAAAGCTCAAAGCCTCAACATATACGGCAATGGCTTCTTTATGTGCACCTTTTAAGGAATAGACCGAGCCAATAGTCAGATAAACTTCAACATCATTGGGGTGAAGGTTTTTGGCAGTTTCTAATAAGATAAGTGCCTCATCGTATTGCTTTAGGTGTGACAGAATTTGTGCCTTTACGGAGAGGAGATCGGTGGAGAAGGGGAATTGATCAATGGCTGTATTTACAGCGGCCAAAGCTTTTTTAAATTTTGAGCGAGCCATGTAGTGATCAATAATGATCTCATAGTTATCGATGTCATAAAAATCGGAACTATTTTTTCGAAGGGTTTCTTCGTACCGCTTGATCAATTCTTCTTCTTCTTCGCGCTTTCTGAATTCGTGAGCCATCAGCCAAAAGGTTTGTCCAATTTAGACAAAAAATTACTTTACAAAAAATACTATTTTCAAGGCCAAAAATCATTGAATTAAACTCAATCAACAAGTTGTAATTTCTATTTCTTTGTAGTATACACATTCTTGTAATATTCGCAACACCAATCCAACGTTTCTTCTAAAGGTCGGTAGGCCATATTCAACTGGTTGATAGATTTTTGATTTTGGTAGACGAATTCTTCGCCTGGTATTTTAACAGATTGCCTGCTGATTATCATCTTTTCTCCTGTGAGCGTGCATCTCATTTCTTCGAGCCATGCCATGGCCCTAATCAAACGCGGACTGACTTTTATTGATGGTTTAGTCTTGTCTAACCTCTTGGCTATTTTACCAAGAAGTTCTTGGAGTTTTATTGAACCGGCATTGGCAATAAATTTTTCGTGTGGGTTGGGGGTTTTATATATTTTATAAATCATATCGGCCACGTCTCGAACATCCACGAAATTGATGTTGCCTTCCGCATAAAATGGCCGCTGTTTTTGCACATAGTTAAAAATTTGAGCACTACTATTTTTGGGATTTCCAGTTGCCAGGATAACAGAGGGGTTGATGATCGAAACTGAAAGACCTTCTTCCCGCCCTCGGTAAACTTCCAATTCAGCCAAATATTTAGATTTCGCGTAATCAGAATTCAATTCGTTTTCCTCCCATTTATTTTCTTCATTGATTTCTTTGACTCCTTTTTTTCTCCCGAGCGCGGCCACAGAGCTAACAAAGATCAGCCGAGGGATGCCCAAAGAGAGGCAGGCGTTGACAACGTTTTGTGTGCCGGATACATTCGTTTGAAAAATTTTCTTTTTCTCTCGTGGATCGAATGAGACGAGAGCGGCAGAATGAATTACGGTTTCCACATTATTCAAGGCTTCAATAAGTGTTAAGCTGTTTGTAATGTCAGCTTCACGCCATTCTACCGGGCGGCCTAGATTGGTTAGACCAGAGAGGTCACTGGTTGCTCTTCTGAATGCGATAACTGGTGCATTCTCGGCATTGAATTTCTTTAAGATGAAACGTCCAAGTAGCCCGCTAGCTCCGGTAATGGCAATCATAGTTGGTTGTTAAGCAGGGGTAAACTTAGGGCTTTTTTAACATATTTATTTTTAAACGCTCTACCTAGCAGCAAAGCGTGCTGCATGCGATGGCAGTCACTTCCCAAGAAATCTACCCATCCGTTATCCACTAATTGATTCGCCATTTGTCGCACAGGTTTCGAGTAGAAATCGATGAACGAAAGAATATTGACTTGCATCAAGACACCGCGGTGATGTAAATCTTCAGCCTTTTCAATCGTCATAAATTGATAGCGCTCCGGGTGGGCTAACACGGGTTTATACCCTAACATCAAAATTTTAAAGATAAAATCATTGAGTTGGTAAGGCTCGGTCATGTAGTTCATTTCAAAGAGGAGATAGTTGTCTCCAAAAGTCATCAATGGGACAGCCTCTTCTACTTGTTTAATAAGCCATGAGTCGAGGTAATATTCAGCAGCAGCTTGAATGACAATTGAAATGTTTTCTTCCTTCAATTTATCATTGAGTTCCTTTAGCCTAGATAAAATAGTTTCCGAATCATTCCTGTACGTGTCGCTCATGATATGAGGGGTGGTGATCAATTTCTGATAACCTATTTCACTGAGCTTTCTAACGACTTGAATAGCTTCAGAGAAATTACTTACTCCATCATCAAGACCTGGTAACAAGTGCGAGTGAATATCGCCTACCAAAGAGGTTTTATTATTTTTCCTATTAAAAAATTGAAACAACACGGTTAACTAAAGAAATTTTTCCATCCTTTCTTTGTTGACTTATCTTCATAATACCCATATCCATAGGCGTGGCCACTTTGAGGTAGCGCATTGAGTACGATGGCTACGTTGGAAAGCTTATTCACGGAAATGATCCGATCAATATTCCTTAAGAAGTCTTTTTTGGAATAATTTGCACGGATTACGTAAATGGATAAATCACTTTTCCGCATGGCCATGATGGCATCGGTCACCAAGCCCACCGGAGGCGTGTCCATGATAATGAAATCGTACTCTTGTCTAATCTCATCAATCAAGGAAGTGAATTCACCATTGAGCAGGAGCTCAGAGGGATTTGGTGGATGAGGCCCAGAAGGAATATAATCTAGATTTTCGATGGGAGTTTTTTGGATGCACTCACGCCATGTGTTCTTTTTAATCAATACCGTACTCAGACCCAACTGGGTTGAGTTGACAATTAGACTATTTATCTTTTTTGTTTTGCGCATGTCGAGATCGACAAAGGCAACTTTCTTATTGGATAAAGCAAGCACTACACCGAGATTCAGCGCTAAAAAGGATTTCCCTTCGCCAGAAACCGAAGAGGAGATCGTTATTACTTTTTTACTTCCACCAGCAGTAAAAAAGTCAAGATTAGTTCGCAAAGACCGAATGGCCTCACTTACAATTGACTTAGGATTGTCATTCACATGGATTGAGGAAATGATTGGAAGGCGTGAAGCGGGGATGACACCCAACACAGGCACATCCAGAACCTGTTCAATTTCTTTCAGGCTTGTGATTTTATCATTTAGCAGATACGCAATACCTAGGAAAAAGAAATTGAGCACTATTCCTATCAACAAACCAATAGAGAGAATTAGTATTTTTTTAGGAGACACCGGAACTATAGGCAAAGAGGCAGGCGACAAGATTTTAAAATCGGGAGTATTACCGGCTTGTGCAATTTGAAATTGCGCTTTGGATTGCATCATTGAAAGGTAAAATTCAGTATATAAACTGTAAAAGCGTTTATTTTTTGAGTATTCTGTATTTTTATCAGGCATGGAAGCGAATTCTTGATCGAGCTTTTTCTTGTTTTCATTCAGCTCCACGAGCGTATTCATCCAGTTTTCTTTCAGCATATTCAATTGTCCGAATATCTGGTCTTTCAAGGTTACCAGCTCTTTATCTTTCTGCTGGAATGCTAGAGTATTCTCATGGTACGCTAAAGAAAGTCTGTCTTTCTCTTCCATTTTTTTTGCAAAGGCATCCATTCTTTTATTGAGATATTCGGGCAGGAAGGAATATTGAAATGAACTCGGTTTATTTTTTTTGGAAACGAAATCATCGATGAGCCCGTTGATTTCAATTAATCTTTTATTAAGGAAATAGCGTTGTGAATCCAACTGGTTGATCTGATAAATCATTTGCTTCATATCTTGCCCCAGGTCGCTGCTTTTATTTCGTAGGGTGAACGCTTCAAAATAATTCTCAAATTCACTCATTCTTTTCTCCACTTGTCCTAGTTCGCGATTTAGCCAATCAATTTTCTGTTTATTAGCAAGATTTTTTTGATCACTGCTAAAGATAATGTACAGGGAATCAATTTTATTCACGATGTCATGTGCTTTTAAAGCATTATAATCCTTGAACGAAATCCGGATGGTATTGGCATTGAAATTTAAGGGTTCTGCGTTTATGTTTTTGTAGAGGTAGGTGATGAGTTGTTCACGACTGTTGATCGTAAAATAGTAATCATTTGTGTCTTCCTCGGTGAGATGCGAAGTATTCAATACGGTAAACTCCATGCCCTTAATAACAACGGGTGTTCCATAGTTGCATTCTATGGTTGCACTGGATACACCTACCCTAAGCATGAATGATTTTTCTGATAAGGGTATGAAATAAATGGGTAAATCTTCAAGTTGTTTACCCACTCTAATGTTGGTCACTACAAAAGGTGCGCGCTTGTACATTTCATCAAAAAGTACTTTGCCTTCACTAAAATAACTTACACGAAGGTCAAGCGAGTCGATGATCCGGTTAATAAATAACCTTGATTTCATTTGCTCAATTTCTCCTGCGATGATATCTTGATTGGGGTCTTGTGTCAGCTTATTAATACCAAGGTCTGTGGCATCCCTCTTTATGTCAAGTTTTAATTCTGACTCAGATTCGTAAATATCTTTTGTCCAGCGCGTGGTTAGATAGGCTGCCAAATTGGAGGTAATAAATATCAAGAGTACCCACCAAATATTATGCTTAAATACAACGCGAAGTTTTTCTGTGTCTATCCCTTCGTTCAATACGTTGTTCTCAGAAAATTTCGATGGTTTTGTAGGGTTCACCTTGGTTTACTTTTAAAATCTTCTGTTAAAGCTTAAGGTTGTTAATTAAGATTATAGAAATGACGGAAAACAATGAAATCAATAAATAATTATCTTTTAGTCCCTCCGAGAAAGGTCTTCGTATTGGTTCAACATAAACAATATCGCCAGCCTCAACAAGCATATTACCTTCGGTAAATCCTTTAATTGTACTAAAGTCAATATGATAAACATGGGTGCCTCGGATAAGTTTTATGTTCTGGACTTTGGCATCATTGTTAACCCCCTTTGCAAGGGCAAGCACTTCGGCTACTCGAACGTTCTCATTGATAAGGGGTATGACTTGGCCTCCAGGTGCTCCTAACACAATTACCCGCTTGTTCACAAAAGCTAATTGTACATACGAGTCCGTAAAGTACTTTGAGTATTCTTTCTGCGCGATATCTTCCGCTTGGCGTAGCGTCAAGCCGAGTAATTTGATTTCCCCGATGAGCGGGAATTTCACAACCCCATTTTGGTCAATTAGGTAGTTGACTTGGGATGTTGATGGTTGCTGGGTCTTGCCACTGCCAGCGTTGGATAAATCCGGGTTAGGGTCTATAAATCGCTCCCCATTGTTTGAATAAACTTCCATTCTGAGAAGGTCATTTTTTTGAATGATATAATCTTTTTCAGCGGCAAGGGCTTCTTTTTGGAAAACTTCAGGTTGATACCCTTCAGTTGGTTTGAACATAATATTCTGTTTGTAGGAAGCGCAAGAACAAAACAGAAATACAGAAAGAAAGATTGGTGTAAAAAATCGCGCCATTAATTTATAAATTGTCGTCAAATTACGACTTTTTAGCTAACATTTTAAGCTGTACTTAAAGCGCAATCAAAATGGATAAGAAAATTTATTTTAGGCAGGCGAGAGGCTATGGATGGCTTTAAGATATTTATCGATTACAATTGACTCGTCAAATTCACTTTCTGCTTTTTTTCTCCCATTGTCTCCCAGATTCTTAAGTGCACGATCATCCAACCCTGCCATGGTTTTCATTTTACTAGCGAGGTCATCAGCGTCCTTTAGTTTACAGAGCATGCCATTGTAATTATCTTTAACCACATGGTGGCATCCTGGCACATCCGTGGTAATAATAGGTTTAGCAGTACTGGCAGCCTCAAGCAACGTGCGGGGTGTCCCCTCCCGGTAGGAAGGCAAAACAATACAATCCGCATTTTGTATAAAAGGCCTTACATCTTTAGCCGTGCCTAAGTATTCAATCGTACCTGAATGAATCCATTCCTCAATAGTCGCGACTTTTATTCCGCGTTTATGCTTGGGGTCTTTTGCGCCTAATAATTGAAATTTTGCATTTAGACCAGCTGCTTTTAATTGTCGAATGGCTGCAATAAATTCAAAAATTCCTTTATCGGTAATAAGGCGAGATATAAGTAGAAAGGTAAAGGTTTTATTCCTCGAGTAATTTCCAGGTATAAAGTGGGTCAAGTCGATTCCCGAACCTGGCAATAAGTCTGTAATTTCTCCTCTTATAAGTCTTCTCTTAACAAATAGATCGCGGTCATCAGGATTTTGAAAAAAAACCTTTTTAGGAAACAAAAAGGCTAAGCGGTACATCGACTTGGCCACAAAAGAAACAAAGGTTTTCCGAAGGAAAATCGTACCAAGGCCGCAAACGTTGTTGATTGATGGAATCCTTAAAATGGCGGCCGCTATAGTTCCGTAAACATTCGGTTTTACGGTGTAATGCAATATTACATCAGGTTTAATCTTTCGGTAAATCGAAAATAATTCAATGATGAGCAAAGAATCTTTGATTGGATTTGCGCCACGGCTATCCATTTTTAGGTCATAGTGTAAGCAACCTGCCTCGGTTAAATAGTGGGTATAGTCGTCATGGGGTGCAATGGTGTGAACTTCGTTACCTTCAGCCAATAAAGCCTTAACAAAATTCATCCTGAAATTATAGATATTCCAGGAAGTGTTTAAAACTATCGCTATTTTCATCCTTTTTGCCAACTATTCCACCTTTGACAGAAGGCAGATAGGTTTGATTAGGTAAAACTCGTATAACTAAACTTATTTTCGATTAGTTAATGGAGCAAAATTACTAAAAAGTAACCTTTACCAAGAAGTAACTTTTAGATAAAGTATGTTTGCAAATTAATAGATGGAAAAACTAAAAAATCAGGCTGTCTTGGTGGCTGTGAGCGCCCCCAAAAGTCGCCCGGAAGAGATTGAGGAACATTTGGATGAAATGGCCTTTCTAGCAGAAACAATTGGCATCGTGACCATTCACCGGTTTACTCAAAAACTCCCAAACCCTGATGTCCGATCTTTTGTTGGCAAAGGGAAATTAGAAGAAATAAAAGCTTTTGTGGCAAGGAATGATGTCCGCTATGTGCTTTTTGATGACGATTTAAGCCCATCTCAATTACGAAATCTGGAAAAGGAGTTGAATAAGGCGGGAGAGGAGCTTTCCGTACGCATCTATGATCGCTCATTATTGATCCTGGATATATTTTTAATGCGTGCGCAGTCTTCCCAAGCCCGAACGCAGGTGGAATTGGCAATGAACCAATATTTACTTCCTCGGCTCACAAGGATGTGGACGCACCTTGAGCGCCAACGGGGCGGAACGGGTACACGTGGAGGTTCTGGTGAAAAGGAAATTGAAACTGACCGAAGGGTGGTGCGTGATCAGATTTCGAAGCTCAAGGAGGATTTGAAAAAGATCGACAAACAGCGGCAAACTCAGCGCAAATCGAGAGAAGGGATTGTACGTGTTGCCTTGGTGGGATATACAAACGTGGGAAAGAGCACCTTGATGAATTTACTCTCTAAAGCGGATGTAAAAGCAGAAAATAAACTCTTTGCTACAGTAGATGCTACCGTTCGCAAAGTGGTTTTCGGGGATATCCCTTTTTTACTCTCTGATACTGTAGGCTTTATCCGCAAACTGCCTCATCATTTGATTGAGTCATTTAAGTCAACACTTGATGAGGTGCGTGAGGCAGATCTATTGCTCCATGTAGTTGACAGCAGTCACCCTTTTCACGAGAATCAGATTGAGGTGGTAAAAAATACCTTGGTAGAGATTGGTGCCGGCAATATTCCAACTCTACTAGTGCTGAATAAAATTGACAGACTACAAAACGAAAATGGAGATTTGGATTTTGAGGGTTTGCAAGGTCACTATCGGCCACATGGCTTTGCACAAGTGGTTTTTGTCTCTGCTACCAAAAAGGAAAACATTCAAGCTTTACGCCAAATTATTTTTGACGAAGTGAAAAAAAAACACTTGCAGATTTATCCGAATTACATTGATTATTCTAAAGCAATTGCGGGAGAATAAATTTGTAAAAAAACAGGTACAATTTCAAATTGTCGCAACTGTTAATCACAACAAGTGCTTGCCTTAGTCGCTATTTTGGCTGTTTACACCTCTGCGATCCCAGTGTTCTCTGTGGTTTTGAATTTTTTTATCGCAACGAACACAGTGAGGAGGCAAAGAGAAATGCAAATGGGTAGGTCGCGAATTTGAATTGCACCCAAACTGCCCGCATTAAGCAACCGGTTAGCTTGCAACTTACCTCTTTCTAAATTATTTTACTCTTTTCGCATTAATAGGGAAGGTGCCAAACTTGCCAACGCTAGTATTGCCATTGAGTTCTTCGTCTTTGATCGTTCCATTAATCGTGAAGCTCACTTTATTTCCGCCCATCGAAACTTCATAAACAATAGTGATTTCATTGCCCTTCACCGTTACTGAGGTAAGTGGCGTTTCGCGTTTAGCGCGGCTACTGGTGATGGTGCCGGAATAGTTGCTGCCGTCTTTTGCGATCACCAATAATCCGCCACCTCCCTGAGGCGAATCAACGGTATAGCTCCAGATACCCGCAGCATTTATTTCCTTGGTAAGATCAGGAGCAGCCATTTTAACGTTTGGTTTAGCTGGTGCTTGCGTTCTCCCGCTCCGCTGACCTCCTTGCCCCCCCGTTGGCATCATGCCATCACTTTGATCGCCACCACCTCCGTTACCACCGTTGTCTTTTAAATCATCATTATTGATTGTCATCCGCCTTCTTTTTGGCTGGTCGTTTATAGACATTTTTCCGATCCGGTAGTTGAAAGTTATTTTAAAATTAAAGTTATAATATTTGGTATACCCTTGTTGGTTTAAAATCGAAGATACAGTGGAAGTGTTGACCGTCATTGTTGGAGTAAGAAAATTTTCTGCACCAATGCCTATACTACCCTTCTTTTCATTGAATTCTTTTTGGAGACTCAAACTGTAAATACGGAAGGCACCCTGAAAGCCTTGAAGCAATACTTGTCTTCCTCTATAAAATCCAAAAAATTGCAAGCCCCATCCCTTGTTGATACTGTAATTGCCAAACATGCGCACATTATATACCCAACCACTATTACTTGCCGCATAGGCAGGAATGCTGGGATTTGGATTTTTTAATACGGCATAGTAGGTATCGGTTCCACCGCTTAAGGAGAATTTATTAGAAATGGAAATGTGAGCAAAAAAACTAGCGCCATAGGCGTCCTGAATACCTATATTTCCATAGGTAGTTTTAATGACCGAAGTATTCACCCCATTCAGGGAGATTATTTCAGAATTTCGCACTTGCTGAATGGCATTATTTGTCGTTCGCATGAACCCGGAGAAATTGAACGAAGAATTTTGAACGTTCATACTATACCCAATCTCGTAGTTGTTCGTATATTCTGGAGTAAGGGTTGGAGTACCTGTGGAAACATTTAAACTATTTGAGGCGGTCGTGTTGGGATTTAGATTCTGGATTGACGGCCGCTGAATCCTTCGGTTATAGGAGATCTTGATCATGTTGCCATTATCAAGTCTTTTTGAAAGGTTTAGACTTGGCACCAAGATGCCGTAGTCATGGATGGGGATTTTTAGGGTTTGATTCTCTGCATTAATGGTAGTGTATTCGTAACGCACACCGGCTTTCAAGGAATATTTGCTTTTTGTGCTCATGGTATACGAAAAGTAACCCGCGGATATATTTTGTGTGTATTTTAATAAATTCGAACTGTAAAGTGGGTTGGTGCCAATTGGAATAGCTGAATATACACCATCTGATCCTGCCTGAAAATAGTTGTAGTTGCTGTTAGCCTGCCGCATAATCGCTTTTCCACCGAATTCTATTAGTTGCAATTCCTTAACAGGTGTTTGATAATCGGCCTGCACAGTTGCTTCGGTATTGAGTGTGGGATTTTGATTTTTAATGAATGCTGGCGTGGCAATCAAGTTAGATTGCGTTGTTTCTGTAACGAAATTATTGTTTCCGTTATTTTGACTGTACAAAGTCAATAAATTAAACTCCCGATTCTTCTTGGCAAAAAGATGCGTGTAGTTTAGACTAGCGTCTACGGAATTAGAATTCGAGAGTGAATTTATGTTTTTGGTTGATTGTCCATTCGGGTTTTCACTGGTGTTAATAAAGGACTGAGTTACGAGGTTATCTTGGTAAACATGGCCATTGCGGACACCAAACCGAACTGAGCCAACGAGTGAATTATTCTTATCAAGATCGTAATCCATCCCCAGCGTATAATTCCCGAAAAGGTTTTGATTCCGGGTAGACGCATTTTGAATATTTTGTGTGGTATCACCAGTGGTTGTGTTGAAAGTTGTTTGGTTATTATAAAACTTCCCTGGTGTGTTATATTGTGATCTCCCATGTCCACCCAGCGATAGGCCAAGTTTGCCTTTGCGATAGCTTCCATTTAAGCCAAGGTTAGTTCCACGGTATCCTGCGCTACTGTTCACATTCAACGAAAGGCCTTCTAAATTATTCTTCTTTAAAATGATATTAATGATTCCAGCAGAACCTTCGGCATCATACCGGGCAGAGGGCGAAGTGATAACTTCCACTGTCTTTATTTGATCGGCTGGTATCTGTTTGAGTGCATCTGAAATACTACTTGCTGTAATGGTTGATGGTTTGTTATTGACTAGCACTTTAATGTTTTGATTGCCGCGCAACGAAACGTTGCCATCCAAATCAACAGTTAGAAGTGGAACGCGTCTTAAAACATCAGTAGCATCACCCCCCTTAGCGGTGGCGTCATTTTCTGCATTGTATACCGTACGGTCAACTTTTTCTTCAATCAAAGGTCGTTGCCCTATAATTTCAACCGCTCTTAGCATTTTTGCCGTGGGGCTAAGTATGATGTTGCCTAAGTCCACTTCGCTTCTGCTATTGATTAATTGCACTTTTATCATTTTAGTAGTGTAACCGATAAAAGAAATTGAAATGATGTAATTTCCTGCAGGGATCTTCGATAGTGTGAATTTCCCTTTATCGTCACAAACATCTCCATTGATTGGTTTCCGAGTAATCGCATCGAGTACGGCAACCGTAGCAAATTCAACTCCTTGGTTGTTAGTGGAATCTTGTACTACCCCAGTAATCTTCCCTGAAGCCAAGTCCATGGGTGGGAGGCCATATACGCAAAGTGCCAGTAAAGAAATTGAAAATGTAAGTAGAAAGGATTTCATAGTATGATTTTAATAGCCAGACTCAAAAAATATTTTTTGAGTTTACTTTATATCGCAAAAATGGATGGAATTGTTTGCTGATAAAGCTGGTTTTAGATGGTTGCCCTGAATTGTTCGACACTTCTGCCAACTTATCGGCAAATCGGGGTTGCAGAGTAAATCGATCGATTCATCGAATTCGGGTTACCATCAGCATAAAAAGCCCTTAAAAACAAAAACACTTTTACAAGAACGGTTACCTTGGCCTTTGTATTTACGTAATACCAGAATCATGACAAACTTTCTTCAAAGGCATCGCATTTTTTTATTACACCTTTCCTTTTGGTGTTTTTATTGCTCGTTTTATATGTACGCCTATAGTTCCCGTCCCGGCAGGGAGATTGTCTTGTTGCGCCTGTTAATTTTCTCAGTCGTGCAATTGTCGTTTGCCATGTTGGTGGCCTACCTTAATTACTTCATTTTTCTTCCCCGGTTTTTGAAGCACCAAAAAATTTGGAAGTTGTTCCTGGAGTTCACGATTCCATTTGTCGTGCTTATCGGCTTGCGGGTTCTTCTTCAGCGCTATTTGGCCGATGAATATACGCATCACGAGCGGTATTTCTATTCCACCTTTTATATCGTACAGCTTTCATTCGACACTTTATTGATTACTATTTTTATAGGCACCTTGCGTTTTGCGGTCCGCTGGTTTGAATTCGAATCGGTGCGCAAACAAATGGAGAATGACAAGTTAGCCAACGAATTGAAATTTTTAAAGGCGCAGATCAATCCACATTTTCTCTTTAACACACTCAATAACCTTTACTATTTGGCCTATAGTCATTCGGCCAATACGACCGAAGTTATCGCCAAGCTTTCTCAGATGATGCGGTATATGATCTATGACTCTAACTATCCGAAAGTTCCGTTGACCAAAGAGATTGAATATATGCAAAACTATATCAGTTTGGAGCGGCTTCGATTGAACAATGAAGTGCCGATCGATTTTATCATTGAAGGTAATGTTGAACATATTTTGGTGACCCCATTGATTTTTATTACATTTCTTGAGAATGCATTTAAACATGGCGTCAGTGCCAACACTTCTGGCTCGTGGGTAAAAATATATTTTCGGGTGAGGGATAATGAAATTATTTATTCAGTGGAAAATTCAAAATTAAAAAACACTTCATCTGAAGTGGAAAAGTCTGGTTTTGGATTGCAGAATTTGCAACGCAGACTTGAATTGAGCTATCCAGGCGGCTATAAACTGAACTCAAATGATTTGCCAGATCGTTATTTTGTACAGCTCAATTTGTCGTTGTGAATATTTCTTGCCTCATTGTCGATGATGAACCGTTGGCCCGAAGCTTATTGAAAGACTATGTTGCCAAGGTGCCTTCCTTAAAATTAGTGGCCGTTTGTCCTAGCGCAGTGGCTGCCATGGAGATCATTCAAGCGCAGCCAATCGATTTGCTTTTTCTGGATATACAAATGCCTGAGATCACGGGTCTTTCCTTGCTTAAAATCTTAAAGAAAAAGCCAATGGTCGTTTTGACGACCGCCTATTCTGAATATGCCTTGGAGAGTTACGAACTGGATGTGGTGGATTACTTGCTAAAACCAATTACCCTTAGCCGCTTTTTACAAGCCGTTGATAAAGTAAATTCAAGACTTAGTAACCTTTCCCAGCAGCCGGAAAAAGTAATCCCCAATCAGGCTCAACCTTTCATTTTCGTAAAAGATGGAACGAAATTGGTAAAAGTGAGGTGGGATGATATCTTGTATATAGAAGGGCTCAAGGATTATGTAACCATCCATACCAGACAGCAAAAGGTGGTGAGCTTGCAGCGATTAAAATCTTTAGAGGAACAGTTGCCTCCTGAGCAGTTCATTCGCATTCACAATTCTTTTATTGTAGCCCTTAACGCAATAGACATCATTCATAAAAATGAGGTACATGTGGCAACGGCCACGCTTCCAATTAGCGACTCGTATAAAAAAACATTCCGAGATTTTATAGAGAAGAATCATCTGCAGTGAAAGGGACTATTTGTTTGCCGTAGCTAGAACAACTTTGATTTTGTTTTTAACACCTATTTTAAGCACGTCCACTAAATCCTGGATTTCAAGATCGCGTGGAATACGCAAGACCACGGTAGGCTCATCCACTCCGCGGATTGCATCGAGAAGTTTTGGCTCTAACTGGCCAGCGGGAACGGGTTTGTCGTTGATGTAATAGCTCTTTTCTTTCGTTACCGTGAGAGTGATGGTTTTTTTATTCAACGATTGCGATTCGCTAGACTTTGGCACCAATACTTTGATGATGTTTGGGTTAGTCATCGTAGAAATAATCAGGAAAAACAGTAGAAGGAAAAACATGATGTCGTTCATGGCCGAAGTAGCCACTTCCGCTGCGAAGTGATGGCTTCGCTTAATTTTCATTTGGCAGGAACTTGAAGTGAACGCATGAAATCAAACACATCTTTTTGGATCTGTAAGGTAAAGCGCCCAATGCGGAGTTGCAACATGTGGTATGCAATGTAAGCCATGATGCCTACGGCTAATCCACTTCCGCTTGAAATCATTTTTTCGTAAAGCCCACCAGAAATAATCCCGATACTAATGTTGTCGGAAAGCGATATGTTATAAAAAATACGAATGACACCAACGATGGTTCCGATAAACCCAAGCATGGGCGCTATGCCTGCAATAATGCCCAGGTAGCCGGTGTTTCGCTCCATCTCTGCTACTTCAATGTTGGTGGCTGATTCCATCATGGACTCTATCTCACGCATGGGTCTGCCAATGCTGTCAATTCCGACTGAAATAATTTTACCGGTTGAAGAGGATTCATCTTGTGCGTAGCGCTTAGCTTCGGCTATGTTTCCCGAAGAAAGAGCCCGAACTATTTTGGTTATAAAATTACTATCCCGATTGATCGTTGATCGAAGAAAAAGATAACGCTCTACCGTAACGTAAATAGCGGCCACTGACAACAATAAAATGGGAACCATTACAACCCCACCTTTCATAATTAATTCAATGAAAGTTAATTCATCTTGTTGTGGTGCAGTAATTTGAAGTAACATGGATTTGCTTTTAAAATTTGTTTAAAATCTTTGACGAATAACGCAAAAGTCGGAAAAGGATTGTGATCCTCATCATTTGTTATCCTTTAAAATAATAAGGGCAAGGTTAAGTCTAGCATTTGACTTACTTCCTTGCCCTTGAAAACAATTTTCGAAAATCACCGTCTCCGCTTTGGTGCCGCTTGTGTGGACGCGTTAATGTATTTTAACGCCTCCTTAGCATTCGTATCCTCAGGATCTAAGGCCAATACCTTTTCCCAGTATTCCTTTGCAATTTTATTGTCCTGCTTGATCATATTAAAGGATCCCATATATTGGTAGGCGGCAATCAACTCACTTTTATTATTGTCTTTATCCTTTTCGCCAATTTCGATCACCTTTTCATAGAATGGTTTTGCCAAACCGTCCGTTAAAAGCGAATCTTGTTGTGATTTTGAACGGGCAGCCCAATTATATCCTAAAGTAATGTCGGGTTTAAGCTCAATCAGTTTGGCGAATGCACTGTCTGCCTGAGGATATTTCTTCTCCAGATAAAGTGAACGGCCTAAGGTATAATAGTCATTGGCATAGGGCTTCTTTCTAATTTTTATAGCCTCACGACAAATGGCACTGCATTCCTTGAACTTTCTAACTTTATTAAAGTAATAGTCAATGAGCGTCTGAACAATATCTGGCTGATCCTTATCCAAGGCTAAACTCTGATGAAAAGCGATTGCGGCAAGGGAATCTTTATCTTGTTTTTGAAGAAGTACCGCATAGTTCGAATAGTCATCGGCCTCAAGTTTCGTTTCTGGGTTTTTCATATACTGCTCAAAGACTTTTTGGCTAGCCGCCAAGTCGCCTTCCTGCAATAGTGATTGGGCGTAGAACTTAAGGGTGGTAGATGTTACATCCGGTTGCTCGCTTAGCCTTTTAAATTCTTTGTTCGCACTGCCATAGTCTTTTGCCATGAATAAAAAGAAAGCGTATTTGAAGCGATCGTCTTTTGCTGGACTATCTGTCAAATCAAGATAAATTTTATAATGTTTAGCTGCATTTTCTCCGTCCTTCTTCAAATAATAGAGTTCACCCAATTCTTTATGAGCCAAGGCGAATTCAGGGTCAATTTTTATTGCCTTTTTCAGATCCTGTTCTACGATATCAATATTTCTTGAGCGTTTGAATAATAGGGCATGTTTGTACCACGGGGCAGCAATGCCAGGATTAACGGCTGCCGCATCTTCATGAGCACTGGCAGTAGCCCCACCATTATTTTCTGATAAATGATAATCGCCAATAAGCATATAGGTTTTTGCATTAGTGGGTTCCATTTCTTTGGCTCTGTTCAACATCTCGAGCGCATTTTTTCTCAATGCCTTATTATTGATTTCGGCTTCCGCTATAGCTTGAAGAGAAGCCACATCTTTTTTCCCATACTTATAAGCCCTTTCAAATAATGGTTTAGCCTGATCTATTTTCTTTTCCAAGACCATTATATGCCCCAAGCCTGCATAGTTTAAAGCTTCTTTGGGGTTGGCCTCCAATCCCATTTCGAAGGACTTTTTTGCAGCGCTAGTATCCCCGGCTACAAGCTGAGAATGCCCCAGGTAATAATGCAGTTGAGTAGCGTTGGGAAAATCGGTCAACGCTTTTTTCAAAACTTCAACCGCTTGCTTTTTTTTGTCCTGCTCAATTAATCTTTCGGCATTTTTGATTTCAGCTTCTTGTGCCAAGGAAGAGGTTAAGGTCAAACAAAAAGCAGCAGCTATTCCCACATTGCCAAACTGCATAAAACCAAGTATCTTTTTCATAGATCGCATTTAGAGTATAAAATTAAATTAAAGTTAAAGAAAATACAGTACAATGGATTTTCCAAGTGAACATCAAAAACAGCTACGATTTAGATCCTAATTGCCTTCAAATAGCAATAATAGGAAAAATCATGCCATTTAATCTTTTACGATTTTTTTTAGTGGTTCCCGATTGATCTCTACCAACCTTACTGGGGCTTTAGCCGGTACGAGTCCAGCTTTAAGAACGATACGTTGGCCTTTATCACTGGCAGCATAGGAAATGAATCCGCTTCCTAGCCCGGTGCGCGCCTCACGGCTAATCATGATGACCTCGCGCGAAAGCGGGTATTTTTTCAAGGCAATGTAGGCTTTATAGGGCTTTAGATAATCTTCTTCATCCTTTGCAATACCCATGACTTTGATGGTTTCTAAAAATTTATTGGCGGCTGGGTCATCGGTATCGCTAATCCAGCTCAGTCCAATCAGGCCTATCGCATTTTTTGTTTTAGAGATATAATTGACAACTTCTTCATTGGTCGTGGCCGCAAAACAATACGGTGGTAGGTTTTCGATATGAAGGGTGTCCATGATGTATCGAACAATGCCTGACTGTGGATGATCAAAGACCAGTTGAAGGTCGCCAAGTTTGGAAGAAGGGTATAATTGTTTCCATTGTTTTGATTTCCCTTGAAGGATATCGCGCAATTGATCCCAACGAATAAGACTGTCGGGGTTGTCTTTATTTACGATCAAAGCGATCGCCTCTTTTGCAATGACCACTTGTGTGGCAATGATTTTAACGGAATCTAATTTTTTCTTTTCGGAAGGATATAATTTACGGGTAACCACAGCCAGGCGCGCGCTATCTACCAATAAATCTTGAATAGCCTTCAGTTCCGAGGTGTAGGCTACCTTGAAATGAGCGCCTGCATAAGTTCCTTCAAAGCCTTCCACCTCTGCTTGTAGCAATGGCTTCAGCGATTCATCAACCGTAATTTTAATGGTGCCAGAGGTTGGCGTATCCAGAATTTTGCCACTTTTATCACGGTCTTGGCAAGACCACAGAATGATACTCAGAAGTAGGGTATGCGATAGCTTCACGAGTCCCGAAAATGTTTTAGATAAATGCGATAGCCACGAAAAAAACCGTAGCCCATGAGTATCGCCCCCATGGGTAAAGAATATTTTGTGGGTACATTAAAGACATCCCGGGAACCCCATATTAATCCTGCACCCAAGATCACATAGACCAGGCACATGAGTACAGCAAAATATTTAGAAATAGATTCGATCATAAATTAAAAAATCCATTAAATCCCGGTCTTGTATGGACTTGGATCTAATGGATCAATAGAAATACTATTCTGATAATTTGAACGTAATCGGCAGGGTATAAGCTTGACGAACAGGCCTTCCGCTTTGTTTTCCAGGCTTCCACCTTGGAGCAATGGAAATTACACGGGCAGCTTCCTTATCACATTCCCCGTTAAACCCTTTAACGACCTCTATGCTAGAAATAACCCCTGTGGGCTCAATCACAAACTTAACAAACACTTTTCCTTCCATACCCATCCTTCTGGCTGCGGCTGGGTAGCGGATATTTTTGCCGACCCATTTGTAAAATGCTTCCAAGCCTCCAACAGGTTCTGCGGATTGCTCAACAAATGTGAAAATCTTGTTTGCGTCACCATCACCCTTCACCACTTCGGCCACAGGCTCATCAAAAACAACTTCCCCTGAACCTTCAATATTTTCAGAGCCAGTGTCGTTTTGTTTGATTTCTTCAATGGTAGGCATTTTCTCCTCTTCAACTACCTCTTTGTCTGTCACTTTAGGTGGCAAAAATTTAATGATTGTTTTAGTTGGTGGAGGAGGAATATTGGGTGGCGGTGGCTGATCCGGATTGATTGGGGGTGGTTGTTCCAACGATACCGTAGTTTTAAACTTAGGCCGCTCGATAACCTCTTCGCTTTTGAAAAAAGCCGCGATGTTGGGTGCGGCTAATACAAAACCAACGATGAGCAGGGCAACAACCGAAGCCATCACCACATTTCTTGAATAAATCTTACGAAGGGAATAGGCTCCATAATCCTTATTGCGGTTTTCAAAAACTATGTCTTCCCAACTTTTAGCGGATTTTATTTCGTTTTTCATATCGCTTCTTTTACAAGTTCCTTATCTACCGGGGTAACGTCTACAATGGCAAATCGTTGAATATTGGTAATTGTTATTTCATCAAGGATGTCAACCAGATTTTTGTATTTGGATTCATCCAACGCCTTGATTAGTACAATCATATCCCTGATCTCTGCCTTTTTTTCAAGAAGCACTTTGCGGATGCCGTCTTTAGAAAAATTTGCCTTCGTCACTTTGGGGTCGGTGATGCCAACGTACCAATACACCTTATCATTTTCCCCCAACACTAGCGTAAGCACTTTTTTCTCATTTACTTCTGGCTGCTTGTCGTCTTCCTTCACTTTCTCGGGCATGGTAATTTCCATGGTTGTCGGTTTGGATAGCGTAGTGGTCAAAATAAAGAAGGTGAGCAGCAAGAACGCTAAGTCCACCATTGGGGTCATATCGATACGCGTGGAGGTTTTTTTACTCCTGACCTTACCGCCTTTTTTACCACCACCACCGCTTTGGGCTATTTCTGACATAATATTATGTTTTAGATTTTACTAAGACGGTTTTTTCACCGCTGCTTTTCTCATTTCTTCAGGTATTTCTTCCTTTCCTGTTATAAGGTTGAACCTGTTCACCTTTCTATCCAAAAGAGTGCTAATTATCTTTTTCACTACAGAATAAGTGGCATCATCATCTCCTTTGATAGCAATCCTAACCTTTGGATTGGCCAATCTAGCTTGCAGCACCCAATCTTTTAATTGGTTATTGAGTGAATCGACAGGAATACCAGTTTGCTCAATCTGCTTTCGTTCTTCCCGACCCAAGTCCAGAAACTGTTTCAGGTTTTGGATAGGAATTCCAAAAGTTGTTAGCACTGCGAAAATATCTTCTTCCTCTTGCGTAAACGAAATATTATAGATTTTACCCATTTCCCTCAGCATTTTTGGACGCGTGAATTTACCATCCACCGTAAAGTACACTTTATTGTCTTTCCCGATGCTGATAATAATCATATCCCTGTCGGGTATAGGCATCTCCGAAACAGAAGTTGGTGTTGCCACTTGCACCGGTTCATCAGGTCTGGCCGTAGCCGTTAGCATGAAGAACGTAACGAGCAGGAACGCCAGATCCACCATCGGAGTCATGTCGATGGAAGGTGTGCTCCGATGCATCTTTACTTTTGACATAACTTTTTTAGTTTAAAACGTTTTATACTTTGGCTTGTGCCGTAAAATTTTGAACGATGCTGAAGCCAGCTTCATCAATGCCATAAGTAAGTGCATCAATTTTGCTGGTAAAGAAATTGTAGAAAATAATGGCTAAAGCAGAAGTTCCAATGCCCAACGCTGTATTGATCAAGGCTTCAGAAATACCATTGGCCAAGGCAACTGAATCGGGGGCTCCGGCTGTGGCCAAAGCAGCAAATGATTTGATCATACCAAGCACGGTTCCCAATAGCCCCAACAAAGTGGCAATGGAAGCGATCGTTGCAATGATCACCAAATTTTTCTCCAACATGGGCATTTCCAGTTGGGTTGTTTCTTCAATATCTTTTTGAATCAACTGGATGCGCTTATCAATTTCGATGGTGTTGTTTTTTGAAAGCTCATTAAACTTAGACAGACCAGCTTTGATCACACTGGCTACAGAACCTTTTTGTTTGTCGCATTCGCTGATGGCCTGGTCAACATTATTTGAGTCCATCAGGCTTTTTACTTTTTTAATGAAACTTTGTGTGCTGTTCTTACCGGTAGCCATGCTGATGGTAATAAACCGCTCGATAGCGAAGGTAATAACCATAAACATGAGCGACATCAGTATCGGCACAATGTATCCGCCTTTATAAACAATCCCGAGATAATTACCAGGAAGTGGATGGTTAGCATTGTCTCCCCCTGCGAAGTTGTCTGGGCTGCCCAGCACGTATACGAATAGCAAAATGGCACCAATAAGTTCCAACGGAATTACTACTGCGGCAAAAACGGATTTGAAGCTTTCGCCTAAGGAAGAAGATGAAGAGGACTTGGAGGGAGTTTTCATAACGTTAAGTTATAGGTTAAGGGTTAAATAAATGGTTTCAAATTAATTTTTATGAACTTTAGGGTTTAAAGATGCACGGCAGAAGTGAAATCCGCAACTACTTGGCAATTTAAAATCTTAAATAATCAACTTCCGGTAGGTTATTGGTATAGAAGGTAGCCAAGCCGAAGGTTGAAAAAGTCCATAAATAAAGCCCTGTAACCTGATCTTATAATCCCGGTGTTCATGGAAAGTCACAAAGAGATGACTATTTTTTTTATTTGTTTCTTGAAAAGCTTTAGGATTAGCCAACTCCCAAATAGTAGGCCGGTCTTGTGGAGATAAATTGTCAGGAGCTTTTAAACAAACAATTGTTTGGTTTTTAGCATCACTCAAATTTCTTTTTGCACTTAAAAAATAATTTTGCGTACCGAATGCGAATAATACAGAAATGATACACGCAGCAGCAAGTGCAGTGGGGTCAATTAAAAGGTGTGTTTGAAGTGAATTTCTTCTTTTCATTTGGAATCTTCCCGTGCAACTGCCTCCTTTTTATTAAATACCGATAAAATCAACGGTACTGTTGAAATGATGATCATGATGATCGCGACTAACCCCAAATAATCTGTTAGCGATGGAAAAAGCTGGCTTAACCAATATCCAGCCATTACCACAGAAGAAACCCACAAGGTTGCCCCCAATAGATTATAAAGCCAAAATCGTTTGACATTAATTTTTGCAATTCCTGCAAGAATGGGTAGAAAAGTTCTGACGACAGGGATAAAACGGCCAAATACGAAAGCCATCATACCATATTTCTGAAAAAATTCCTGAGTGAGATCCACATACCTCTTACGATAAAAGAAATTCTCTTTTCGCTGGCTAAAAAAATCTCCAGTCCATCGACCGAAGAAATAACCAGTAGCAGTGCCCAACGTTGCGGCAACTATTAAAAGTAGAATCAATACTCCAGGGGAAAGGCTAATGAAATCCGTTTGGCAAAATAACCCGGCAGTAAACAATAAAGAGTCACCCGGGAGGAAAAAGCCAAAAAACAATCCGGTTTCAGCAAAGACGATGGCAACTAACAGTGCGACCCCCCCAATGCGAATGATCGTTTCGGGGCTAATGGATTCAGGCATAAGGGAATCTAAGATCATGGATATAGTTAAGCCAGTTTTTTTCAAATAAACAAAAAAAAGTTATTACCCCCCCTTACCGCTATCAGCGAATTATTTGGAGTGAAACGAGGGAAGCAACAGAATTGCCAACATTCGGCTGCAAATTACAACTTTTGGTTTGATTAACGCGTGGTTTTGACGCTGTGATACTGTAGGCTGCAATTCGAATTTGACCTGCGCTCCATAATTATTCATTGCAACACATTAATTATTCATTGCAACACATTTGGATTTTCATGATCCATATCACCCTTAGAAACTTTATAAGGAACGAAATGATACCCAACAGCATGTTGGCTTGTATCGGATTAACGATCTCTTAGTATGAATTCGAAAAAATGCGCAATCGTTTGCGTAAATTACAGTAGATTGATTTTCGTGTTTTTTGTCTTAAAACCTTATTCCATTCGATAAATTAATCAAAAATACAATCGTTTGCGCAAAAAAAAATGTAAATTGTAGCTCGTTCCACTTGTTTAATACTAGACTAAGTCTCAACTTTCGAAGATTATTTATTATTTTTTATAACTTATAACCTATGGACAGAATTTTACTAAACCTTCTAATCAATTTACTAAACCCTAAACTTAATCTTTTATGACAAAATTGTATCTGTATGTGTGCAGGTATCTGACGGTGTTGTTGATGTGTGGCGTTTTTGCAGCCGCAGCTCAGGAAATCACCGTAACAGGTAATGTGAAATCGGGAGATGATAATTCTCCGCTTCCCGGGGTAACGATCGCTGTGAAGGGAACCTCTAATGGCACGGTAACTGACGGAGAAGGTAACTACAAAATTAGTGTCGGCTCCAATGCGTTATTGTTATTTTCTTTCATCGGCTATGAGACTCACGAAATTGCTGTAGGCTCTCAAACGGTCATAGATGTTTCTTTGGCTCCAAGTGCTAGCACGCTAAATGAAGTAGTTGTCATTGGTTACGGATCAGCTAAAGTAAAGGATCTCACCGGATCGGTGGCAGCCATCGGGCCTGAAAGCTTTACGAAAGGGGTGATCGCATCCCCCGATCAATTGTTGCAAGGTAGAATGTCTGGAGTGGTCATTACACCTTCCAGCGGTGAGCCGGGAGCGGCCTCAACGGTAAACATCAGAGGGACTTCTTCGATTACCGGAAATAACCTTCCGCTTTATGTGGTCGATGGTGTGCCTTTAGACAATAGTACAGGAACTTCAGGTTCTGCCAGTGGTATTGAAGGTACATCTACTCCTAAAAACCCGTTAATTTTCCTTAATCCTGCAGATATTGCCAGCATGACGGTATTGAAAGATGCCTCTGCGGCTGCTATTTATGGTTCAAGGGGTGCCAATGGCGTTATCCTTGTTACTACAAAAAGTGGTTCGGGTATGGGTAAAAAAGGCCAGTTTTCATTCGGTACGTATCTCGCAGTAGCAAACCCACGCAATCGTTATAATTTGTTAAATGGCCCTGATTTTTTAAATGGCGTACAAGCGGCAAATATATCTGCAGGTGTTTCGCCTGCTGCTGCTGCTGCTGCTGTGGCTGGGCCTCCTGTTAATAATGGAGCCAACACAAACTGGCAAGATCAGATTTATCGTCAGGCAATTTCGCAAGGATATAACTTGGGATGGGGAATGTCAAGTGGTAAATCTACGTTGCGCTTGAGCGGAAATATTGAAAACCAGGAAGGCATTTTGAAACATAGCAATTTGCAAAGAATGACCGGCCGGTTGAATTTCTCTACCAAATTCTTAAATGATAAATTAGTTTTGAACGTGTCTTCTACCTTTTCTAATGTAAAAGACTCGTATGCACCCAATACCAATAACGCGGGGTATCAAGGCAGTTTGGTGGGGGCGATGATTTCGTATAATCCTACTAATCCGGTATACAGCTCAACTGGTCCTAACGGATACTTTGACCTGCTTGACGGCAACCGAAACCCAGTAGCGATGTTGAATCAATTCACCGACAATGACAATATCAACAGAATGCTGTCAAATATTAATGCAAGTTATGAAATCACTAAAGGTTTAGTTTTTAAATCAACTTTTGGTCTCAACACCTCACAAAGTGTACGGAAGGCTTTTGCAGACCCCCGTATTCCAAGTGCATGGAATCTGGCAAACACTACTCCGGCTACAAGTTCGGGGCAGTCATTTGGTATTAACTACAATAACCCTGTTAACGGAAACGGGAGAGCAACAAACCAATATGTGAATACGATGTCCGCCTTGGCTGAGGAGACACTTACGTACGATAAAACCATTGGAAACAGTACCATTAATGCATTAGGTGGCTATTCTTTCCAAACCTATCAAACCAATAGTTATGGCAATGTTGGCTGGGGATTGAAGACACCCGTTGTTAAAGAGGGTGATCCATTTATAAAGGACATTAATAATTTCACTAACATAGCTCCTGCATACATTTCTCAGAACGCCCAATATTCTATTCAATCCTACTTTGCCAGAGTGAATTATGGCTTTATGGATAAATATTTGATTACAGGAACAGTTCGGGTGGATGGTTCTTCTAAGTTTGGCTCGGCTAATAAGTATGGCGTATTTCCTGCGGGCGCAATTAAATGGAAGCTATTGAAAGAATCATTTACAGAAAATAACCTTGGAAGATTGTTTTCCGAGTTTAGTTTTCGGACGAATTATGGCCAAATCGGTAATCAGGATCCTTTGACTCCATATAGTGCCGTCAATCTTAATCAAACCATGGTTGACCCCGCCACGGGTAAATCGATTACTGCTCTTGACCACCAAGGGAACCCTAATTTGAAATGGGAAGTAGCCACTACTACGGGAGTAGGTTTGGATTGGGCGATTAAAAGCAGCCGGTTATCTGGAACCATTGATTATTTCCATACAGAGCGCAGAAACATGATTTTTTTCGGCCCTACTCCAGGTGGGTTTAGTGCCACCAGTAATTACTATTCGAATTTGAAGGGTATTGTGGTGAACTCAGGGGTGGAATTCAATTTCCACTACGAAGCGATTATTAAAGGCAAGTTCAATTGGAACATTGATTATAACCAGACCTTTTATAACAATACGACCAAAAACTTTCCTTACACTATCAACACCGGACAAGTTAACGGACAAGGTTTGAGTGGTGCTTATGCGCAAACAATAACCAATGGACATTCGCTGTATACATTTAATATGCCTGTATTTCAAGGGTTTGATACCAATGGTTATGCTAAGTATGCAGATGGCAGCAAAAATCAACTGGTCGGTAGTGCGCTCCCTAAATTTGCTGCTGGGTTGACCAATAATTTCACCTATGGAAACTGGAGCCTACAGGTGTTTCTTCAAACGCAGACCGGATTTTATGTGTACAACAATACGGCCAACGCCCTGTTCTTAAAGGGAAGTTTGAAAACTGCCCATAATGTTACTGCTGCTGCGGCCAATAGCCCCGAAAGCGGAATCAATCCTGGGAGCGTTTCTACCCGGTTTTTGGAAAAGGGAAATTTCATTAGACTTCAAAATGTGCAGCTTAACTATAAGTTTAACTTGAATTCAAAGGTTATTCATTCTTTGAATGTGAATGTTTCAGGACAAAACCTGGCATTGTGGACAAAATATAGCGGTTTGGATCCTCAGGTTAACGTTGACCACAGTTTAAATGGTGTTCCATCGCGCGGGTTTGACTACGTTGGTTATCCACAACCAAGGACAATAACATTAGGTGTAAACATGACGTTTTAAATATTAATGATATGAAAATGAAAAGCAGTAATCGATTTATGAAAGTGATGGTGTTGATCGCCATGTTTCTTTCAGTTTCATGCTCTCTGGATGTGGTGGTGAAGAATCCTAATTCCATTCCAATACTTAATGAATCCGGTACGCCTACGCCTCCGGATCTTGCCTCCGTGTATAACCAATTGAACGGCTTGGTAACGCAGTCCAACTGGTTTGCTATGGAGGAGCATACCTCGGATGAAATGATGGGCCCGACAAGAGGTACCGACTGGGATGATTTTGGAACCTGGCGCAAGTTGCACTTGCATGCCTGGGATGCCTCGCACAATCAGATCAATGATACCTGGAATATGCTAAATGGGGCTCTTTTTCAAACAACGTTGATTGCCGAAGCTACTACAGGACAGCAGCAAACCGCAGGGAAATTCCTTAGGGCTTATTTCTCCTATCTTGCTTGTGACCTTTTCGGGGTAGTACAACATCGACCAGCGACTGCGGCCGTTGGCGATATACCCATGGTATTTACCCGGTCGGAAGCTTGTGATTTTATCATCAGCGAATTGCAGGCTGTAATAGCGGCAACTGGCTCATCGGCACTTCCAAAATTTGATGGGACAGCAGGAACACGTACTGTAGCTACCCTGGAAGCTGCTGAGTTCCTTTTAGCAAAAACCCTTTTAAATAAGGCTGTTTTTAAACAAGATCCTAAAAACGCTGCAGGCCCGTTTACTTTTGACCCAGCCGATATGAGCCAAGTGATAACATTATGCAATGCGATTGCAAGTAATGGTAACCTTCAATTGTCGAAGAACTATTGGGATAATTTTGCTTGGACGAATGCTACTTCGAGTACTGAGAATATTTTCGTAAGGCCAAAAGCGTTGGGTATTACTGTTCAGTTTCCCATTTTTATGGGTGCACACTACCACATGGTGCCGAGCGGTTGGAACGGTTTTGTTACCCTCTCTGATTTTTACAATGCGTTTGATCCCATGGATGCAAGAAGAAATTCTTGGCTCCCAGAATACTCTGATAGTGTAGGCTATAATGCTGGCTTTTTGGTTGGCCAGATATACGGGCCTGTCGGTAAAACAGCTGGTTCTGCAGGAGCTGTAGCCCCTAACACTCAACTAGCCCCACTAACTGATCGAAGTGGCAACCCATTGGTATTTACCCCTGACGCGAGCCTCTTTTTCTCAACAGAAACCAAGGGCATAAGAACAAATAAGTATCCTATTCATCCCAACACATTTAACTCATCCAATGGTTCTGCAAGCCCGAATGATTTTGTATTCTTTCGGTTTGCAGATGCAAGGTTGATGAAAGCAGAAGCAATTTTAAGAGGCGGTTCAGATACAAATGGAGAAACTGCCTTGGCTATTGTAAATGGCATTATTGCCAATCGCGGAGGTGCTTATATTCAATCTGACCCGATGAAGCAAAGTGCTGGCGTTTCCACTGGCCAAGCATTAACTAAATTACAATCTATTGATCTCCCGGGCTTGCTCACTGAACGTGGTAAAGAGATGTGGTGTGAAGGTTGGAGAAGGAATGATATGATCCGTTTTGGTGTATTCAATCAACCGGTAATGGAAAGGACTACTCCTTCTGATCCTTCCCGTTGTGTTTTCCCAATACCGTTGATTGCGTTATCGTCAAATCCTAATTTGACTCAAAATTACGGTTACTAAGAGAAAGGATTTTGCATGAGATAGAAAGGCCATTACTTGTAGTGGCCTTTTCTTTTATAGCTTCATTAAGAGCAGCTTTTAAATTAAATTTTCTTTTACCATCGTGCGAATATCAAACCGTTCAGCCAAAGTACAGGTGACAGTGTTGAAAAAGAATAACCTGCACAAAATAGTGTCCCACTTCTTTCTATAATTAAGAGGCTGTCTAAATTATTTAGCTTTGTACAATATCAAAGGTGATTCTTTTTTCATGATAAGATTTATAATAGGTTTTCTTTTATTGTCTCTTTGGTCGTGCCGAAGTGAACAGGAAAAAACACTTTTTAGTTTAGTGACCGATTCAGGCATAGATTTTTCAAATACCCTAATTGAATCAAAACAAGCTAATGTTTTTAATTATCGCAATTTCTATAATGGGGGTGGTGTAGCGATTGGCGATATCAATAATGACGGGCTAGCTGATGTGTTTTTCACTGGCAATCAGGTGGCAAACAAACTATACCTGAACTTAGGGGGGATGAAGTTTAAGGACATTTCAAGTTCGGCAGGATTTGCCAAGAAGAAACAGTGGTCGACAGGGGTTAATTTTGTTGACATTAATAACGATGGCTGGCTTGATATCTATGTCTGCAATGCGGGCAATATGATGGATAGCTTGTTGAGGAGGAATCAACTATTTATTAATAATCATGATTTGACGTTCACAGAGCGCGCAAAGGAGTTTGGCCTTGACGAAATTGGGTACACTACCCAGGCTTCGTTTTTTGATTACGATATGGATGGGGATCTTGATTGTTTTATGGTTAATAATTCACCTATTCCTGTGAACACCCTTAACTATGCCAATAAGCGTGAAGTACCGGTTAAGCAATGGAACGTCCCTGAATTTTTGAAAGGTGGTGGTGATCATTTGTACAGAAATGACAATGGGAAGTTTAAAGAAGTTACCCACGAAGCAGGGATTCATGGAAGTTTAATCAGTCTTGGTTTGGGGGTTACCATCGGAGATGTAAATCGTGATGGATATCTTGATGTGTATGTCTCCAATGATTTTTTTGAAAGGGATTATCTGTACATCAATCAAAAAAACGGAACTTTTAAAGATGAAATTGAAGATTGGGTACAACACACGAGTTTGGCTTCTATGGGTGCTGATATGCAAGACATCAATAATGACGGGTATCCAGATTTTTTTACTACGGATATGCTTCCTGATAACGATTATCGCTTAAAAACAACTGCTTCGTTTGATAATTACGACACCCACCATTTAAAAGAAACTTCTGGATTTTATCATCAATTCATGCAGAACACACTTCAACTGAATAACAAAAACGGAAAGTTTATGGAGATTGCTTACTACAGTGGTGTTCAGGCATCGGATTGGAGTTGGGGGGCACTGATGTTTGATGCCGACAACGATGGATTTAATGATCTATATATCTGTAATGGTATCCGCTATGATCTCACGGATCAGGATTTTATTAATTTTTTCTCTAGTTCTATCATTCAGGAAATGGTTACCACAGGGAAGCGCGAAGATATGAGTTTGATTACCGGCAAGATGTCTTCCGCACCGTTAAAAAATAAGGCATTCAAGAATGATGGCAATTTGATTTTCACGGAGGTGGGTGACCAGTGGGGGTTTCGCCAACCTTCTTTTTCAAATGGAGCAAGCTATGGGGATTTGGATAACGATGGAGATCTTGATCTTGTGGTGAACAATGTAAACCAGTCGGCCTTTGTTTATCAAAACAATTCATCTGAATTAAGTCGTAATAATTATATCGGGTTTGTATTAAAGGGAAATGATCAGAATAAATTTGCTATAGGCGGAAAGGTAGAGGTCTTTAAGGATAATCAGATTTTTTCACGTGAAGTGATTCCAAGTAGAGGATTTCAATCGTCTATGGATTATAAAATAATTGTCGGCTTAGGCGAAGGAAAGAATAAGCCTATCGATTCTGTTGTCATTAGTTGGCCAGACAGGACTTTCAGTAAATTGAATTCGCCAGTTGTAGATAGCGTATATACATTGAATTATAAACCCAATGGTTCAACTCGAAAAGAGAAGGCTGAGGAAAAATTACCTCTATTAGAGAGTGTTTCCAGTAATTTCATTAAACACTCCGAAGATGACTATGTGGACTTTTATTCACAACGAAATATCCCCAGGATGTTATCGAAAGACGGACCTCGTGCAGCCGTTGGGGATGTAAATCATGATGGACTTGATGATGTGTATATTGGAGGAGGGCTAAAGCAAGGCGGCCATTTGTATTTGCAAACCAAAGGCGGTGCGTTTATTGAAAAAAAACAAAAGGCATTTATTGAAAATGCAGACCATGAAGAAGTAGTGTGTTTATTTTTTGATTGTGACCACGATGGAGACCAGGATTTGTTTGTTGGTTCAGGGGGAAACAACAGCGTGCCTAAGTCTCCGAAACTATCTCATCAATTATACAAAAATGATGGGCAAGGAAACTTCACGGCTGTAAAAGATGCGTTTCCACCAAATCAATCTAATGTGGGGACTGCCATTGCTTTTGACTTTGATGAAGATGGAGATTTAGATCTTTTTATTGGTGGACGAAGTGTTTCCTTTCTTTATGGGGTTTCCCCTGAAAGTTATTTTTTATTGAATGACGGTGATGGTCGTTTTACTGAAATGGAATGGGATGATTATAAGGAGTTCAAAAAATTAGGAATGGTCACCGGAGCAGTGACAGCGGATATAACAGGGGATATGAAAAAGGAGCTGATTATTACTGGCGAATGGATGGGCCCAAAAATACTTAAGTTCAAAAATAATCGCTTTCAGGAAATTCAATCCAATTTAAACGCTCTAAGTGGGTGGTGGCAAACGATCACTGCTGCCGATCTGGATGGCGATGGAAAAACCGATCTTGTGTTGGGAAATATTGGTGAAAATTTTTATTTAAAACCAGATAGTCTTCATCCTGCTAAACTCTGGATAAATTACTTTGGCTTTGATGGAAGTATTCAACAGTTTATAACGCGGACAATTGATGACAAAGATGTTACGGTCTTTATGAAAAAGGAAATGGAGGAGCAATTTGTGTACCTCAAAAAGGAAAATTTGAAATACATTTCCTATGCCTCAAAATCAGTGGAAGAACTTTTTGGAAAGCAAAGGACACAGGACGCTGTTAAAAAAACCTTTAATTATTGTTCTTCAATCATCGCGTGGAATGAGGGTGATGGAAAATTTACTATAGAAAAATTACCTCCTGAAATTCAATTTTCTT
>DAHVFH010000004.1 GCA_027317105.1 Cytophagales bacterium | reverse complement strand
ACACACATCCGACCCGAAGGAATTGCGGGAATATATTGATATGATGAAAGGTCGTGTTACCAACCTTGAAAAATTCATTCTCGATATTGCCAACTACGCTAGGAATTCACAGCAGCCTCTAATTTTAGAAACATTTGCAGTTAAACGGATAGTGTTCGATTGCTTGGAAGGGCTACGATTTTTTTCTGGAGCTGAAAAAATAAAGATTTATCAGGAAATTCCAGCAGACCTAATTGTTACCACTGATTTAACACGCTTGCAAATTGTATTAAGTAACCTGATTTCAAATGCTTTGAAATACAGCGATTTGAATAAAGAGAATAAGTTTGTGAGGATAGGGGCTGGACTACGATCCGAAAAAGTAGTTATTACCATCGAAGATAATGGGTTAGGGATACCCGAAGATTCGCTTGAAAAGATTTTTCAGATGTATTCCCGAGTGCATGAGCAATCATTTGGTTCGGGATTGGGCTTGTATATCGTCAAAGAGACGCTTGAAAAACTGAAAGGAACAATAACTGTTCAATCGCAATTTGGCGTGGGTTCTACGTTCAAAGTGGAACTACCGAATTCAAGTTTGCCTCCCAAAAAAGAGACAGCCTGAATCAATCGGAATGATTTAGGTAACTTAAAAATTCAATGGCATTCGCTTCGTTTCTCAATCTATTTTTATTTGTCTTTAGCCAGACCTCTTGTTCTTTGGCTGGTTTCAGCAACGAGAACAATTCGGATTTGTTAAGACTTTTTACTGGCTCGATTTTTCCTTCCTCTAATAAAAAATAATTTACATGGGTTGTAAATCGGTATTCTGATCGGGTATTGATCGGATCATATTCTTTATTTAATAAAACAGTATAATTTTTCAATAATTGAATTTTGCCTTCATTTAAAACCTGAATAAAGGACTCCTTATCGTGAAAGGCGAAGGCAGCGAACCATTTGAACATAGAAGATATTTTGGCTGTATCCGTTCGATCATAAAATAGCACCTCCGTTATTTTGGTTGATGCAATTAATTCCGCCCCGGTATTGTCGGTATAGTGAATGTCATTTGTATATAAATTGAGCTTAACTTTTTTCAGTTTGACCGATCCGCCTTTCTTTAAAACCAAGAGGGCAGGATTCCAATCCTCGCCCCAAAAGCAATTTCCCATGATTTCTGAATAATTTAATTTTTCTTCAATCTTTTCCCCCAAGGCAGGGTAATTATTGAACCGTGTAGCACCACCCGCACCTAATGAATAATTATCTACCGATTGCACTTGGGCTTGAGATATTGCGGTTACAAAAAAGAATAAAATAAGCAGTACACGCATAAAAGAAAGGTAAGAATCGAATTTACTAATTTCTAATTTCTATCAAAACCTGAAAGCTTGTCCTTGTGAGTGAGCTCATCGGTTCATCGGTACCGTAAAATAAAACCGGGAGCCTTCGCCTTCCTTGCTCTCAACCCCAATTGTTCCTCCGTTTTTCTCTACAAATTCTTTGCAAAGAATCAGCCCAAGGCCTGTGCCCTTTTCTTTTGCCGTACCTAAGGTAGAATGTTTGGTGCCTAGCTGAAAGAGTTTTTGTATTACCGTTTGGCTCATGCCAACTCCAGTATCAATAACCGAGATTTCGAATTGATTTTCTATCTCTCTTGTATTTAATATGATATTGCCATCCGTTGGAGTAAATTTGATGGCATTGGAAAGTAAATTGCGCACGACCGTTTCAATTGAATGCCGATGGGCCTTTACGGGCAACTCATTTCTATTCTCATTGCGTATAGTGATTTTTTTATTCTGTGCCTGACCATTTAGCAGCACTTCACATTCCTTTAGCACTTCGGCCAAATCAAATTCTTCTGGTGTAAAGTCAATAGCACCTGTTTGCGATCGCGACCATTCTAATAAATTTTCCAGTAGGGAAAATAAATTCTTCAGCGACTTATCAATATCCAACGATAGCATTTTTATTTCTTCTTTTGAGATGCTATCCAAGTGATTGACCAAAAGGAATGAAAATGAAGAGAGCGAATTAAGAGGCCCTTTCAGGTCGTGACCAATAATTGAAAAGAGCT
The DNA here is from genome assembly GCA_027317105.1 of Cytophagales bacterium. GTDB lineage: Bacteria > Bacteroidota > Bacteroidia > Cytophagales > Cyclobacteriaceae > ELB16-189. Next base: position 11,564 of record DAHVFH010000004.1, on the reverse strand, counting down.
TATCTTTCGTGGCGTTAAGTTCCTGCAGTTTGCGGTTCGATCGCTGGGTAAGAAAATACAAATAGAGGGTCAAGGTTACAATTATCAAACCAAAAGCAATCAAGAGAATAAGGTTGTTTTTCAATTTGTTCTGTGCCTCAATGACCTTCTCCCTTTGCTCGCGGTCAACTTCAAGTTTATCAATTACAACTTCTTGCTTCCCCATCACATAACGGTTCTGGGCTTCAAGTAGCTGCCTTTCGTTCTTTTCGTTTTGAATAAAATCCTGAATGGTAAGGAACGCCTCCCGGTAGGCCAGTGCTTTTTGATATTCCTTACGCGCTTTATAGCATTGGCTTAAATAATCATTGCTTTTTAAAATTTGATTTTGAACTTGCCCTTCACTTCCGGCTTTCAGCCCTAATTCTAAATTTGCGGTGGCTCTACTAAAGTTGTCTTGCTCAAAATACAGTGCCCCGATATTGTTATACGATTCGGCTAAGCCATTTTCATCGTTCATGGCTTGTCTTATTTCTAAAGCAGCAACATGGTTGGCGAGTGCCCGGTCATAGTTTTTCATAAGGCGATACATTTCGCCCACTTCATTCAAGGCCACGGCCTCATTGGCCTTGTCTTTGAGCGACCGATAAATTGCCAATGCTTTTTTATAAGAACTAAGCGCTTCTTTGTTTTTTGTTTTTCGGGTAAATATCTGCCCCAAATGAATTAGCGCGTCCGCCTCGTGTCCACGTTGTTTCAGTCTGCGTGCGTAGTCCAGTGCTAATTCATAGTCTTCCGAAGCTTCGTCCAATTTGCCGTGAGCGGCCTTTACCCGGCCTGTTTCATTTAAGATAAGTGCTTGGATGCTCAAATTATTTTCTTTCTCGCTTAAACGTTGGGCTTGCTTTAGAAATTCAAGACTCTTAAAATGATCTCCAACTTCTTCAAATAAACGTCCCATGGCCAGGCAGGTGAAAATCTTTTCTTTGCCTATGTTCAGCGAGTCTTCGATCGCTAGCGATTGGATAAGCCAGCCCATGGCTTGCTCATAGTCAGTTACAAGCGTTAGATGAAATATCCCTAATTCAATGAGTGCTTTTATCTCGGTCGACCTGTCATTGATTTTTTGGGCCTTCATCCTTCGTCCGTTGGCTTGAAATATTTCTTTTTCTATTGATTTGTTTTTTTGAGGATGGAAGAATTGCTCAAACCACACTACATCAGGATCTTCTTGCGCTAGCGTAGGCAGTGCAAGAAGAAGAAAAATCACTAATCCAAAAAATACTCGCGCTCGAATGAACATTAAAAAAATTTCTTCAAAGGTAGAAAAGGGGGAACGGATGCAAACGAAAGTTTGAATGGAAATGGTACATAGCGGTTGGAAATAACAACATTTCGGAGCGATTGAAAAAAAATCGTTATAGGATATGTTTATTTGAAGTCGAACCCTAAATTAAAGCAAAGCTTCATTTTTTTAGCCAACCGCAATCGTTGAGCCAGTCGGCCATGCGCTGCGGCCATGATTTCAAGGAAGCAAATTCCGTGCGGTATCCCATGTTAAAAGCATGTGCGCCTTTTGCATAGAGGTGCATCTCCACGGACACTTTTGCTTTTCGATGCATTTGCACCAATTTAATAATCGGTTCTGAGCAACATTCGTCTCCATTGGCGGCAAGCAAAAAAGTAGGTGGGGCATTTTCAGGCACAATTTCCGGAACGGAAAGGGGGCCAGGATAAATTAATATCTGAAAGGAAGGACGCGCACTTAATTTGTCAACAGCATCAGTAGCTGGTGAATGATAATCTGCAAACTTGTAAGATACCCAAGCGGCTACTTCCCCTCCAGCCGAAAAACCCATAACACCTAATCGCGCGGTATCGATGTTAAATTCTTTTGCTCGACTTCGTACCAGGCGCATGGCGCGAAAGATATCTTGCATGGGATGGTCTTGCGTATAAGGAGATTTTTCGGCACGGAACAACCGGTATTTCAAAACAAAAGCAGCTACGCCAATGCTGTTCAAATAGTTGGCGGCATCCCTTCCTTCCGAATTATACACAATGTTCAGAAACCCGCCACCCGGACAAACCACTACTGCAGCGCCTGTAGCTTTTGACTTCGAAGGAAGGAATACAGTTACTGATGGATTGTTGATATTCCGTACCCACCAATCCTTAGCCTGTTCAGGTTCATCCTTTCGGTTTTCAAAACCCGGTGCTCCATTTTTCCATAAGGGGATGACCAAAGAACTATCTTGTGCAAATGAGCTGAGGCTAACACAACATAGAACTGCTGTTATTGTTAAAATGCTTTTCATTATAAAAATATTTTTCATTCCTCATAAAATCAAATCCCATTCGAACATTCTATCAACCAGTCCCATGGAAAAGGTGCTTTCATCCATTTGGGTGGTTTAGAAAACTCTGAATTCCAGGCATATTCTATTTTTTCAATTTTTGAAACGGTGAGTCCACATCGGCTAAATATAATCTTAATCTCTTGTTGTGTGTAATGTTTTGTGATGACGCCATCGATGGATATCAAGCCCTGAAGGATATCTGTCTTTTTCCCAGCGAATCCGCTCAGTTCTGACGATTCTATTTTTTCCGGCCTAACGTTTTCTTTTTTATACCAGTCGATTAATCGCCAGGCGGAAAAGAGAGCAGACTCAAGCGATGGAATGACAACTACGGCATTGCCATTTGGTTTTAAAGTTTTCTGGATATTTCTAAGGATTGCCATGTTGCTTTCTACCCCCGATAAAATGGCCACATTGCAACAAAACACAAAATCAACTTTCGGCAAGCGATTGCGCTTTGTCAGGTCAGCTTGTTTTAACGAAATGTTGTTATAAGGTAATTTTTCTGCCTGGTTTAATAGTTTCCGCGAAATGTCTATACCGAGGATATTTTTAAACTGCGAAGAAAGATATGAAAACGCCTTTCCGTTGCCACAACCAAAATCAATGGCTTGATGTTTGGGATTCGCGTGCTTTTTAAAATATTTTGATAAAACCTTTTTGGAATCACTTTGAAAGACATCAAAAATTTCCTGGTTGTAGGTGGGCGCAATTTGATTCCAGTGTTTTTTTTCGTTCATGATCGTTTGATAGTTCGTGAGACTTTGATCAAATATAGAGAAGGTAACGCGTTAAACCCATTGTTAAATTGCGATCTGTAAAAGTTTTGCTGTTGGCGGAACAACTTATCCCGGTGGCCCGGTCGAATAGATCAACTTTAGGATGGCAGGCTGATCTTCCTAAGACGAAAAATAGAATTGTCTTTGCGATGAATTTCAGACTCTGACCATTAAACGAAATTGTCCTTAAGCAGGGAAGCCAATACACCTTCCTTCAAGGAATAAGACGAGACACGAATTCTTTCAAAAGAATAAGTTTCCAGCACAAACCGAATTAAGCAGCAAGCAACTACGATCATGTCTACGCGCATTTCAATCATGCCCGGGACTTTCACTCGCTCTTCTCGATTCATAGAAATCAACTGTTGGTATATTTTTTCAAAAATGAGAATATCAAACGGAGTTTCAGGATTGTTTTGATAAGAAATCTCGTTTTGCAAGCAATACATTTCACTCAATGTGTCGAACGTGCCGGAAGATCCTGCTAAAATCCTGGGCTTGTGCTGTGCCATTGGTTTCTTCAAGGGGTCAAGTACTTCATTAAAATATAAATTCAACGCTTCAATCTCAGCGGGATGGATAGGATCGTGTTTTTGAAACCGTTCCAATAACCGCTGCGCCCCAATTTCAAAGCTGTGTTTCCAATAAATTGTTTTATTATTTCCGATGATGAACTCCACGCTGCCGCCACCGATGTCCATGATCAACACTTTTTCTTCGGTTAAATTCAGGGCGAAATTTACGCCCTCATAAATGTATTGAGCCTCTTCATTACCTGAAATCAGTTTTGTTTCAATTCCTGTCGCTTCTTTTATTTTTTCGATTACATCCCCTCCGTTTTTTGCATTGCGTAACGCACTGGTGCCGAAAGCCATAATTCTGGCGACACCTAAATGATCCGACTTAGTTTTGAATTTTTTAAGGGCTTCAATCGCCCGCTGAAGTCCTTCTTCCTTGATTATTCCCTGATTAATTCCATCCACCCCAATCCTTACCGGGAGCCGCTCATTTACGATGATTTTGAAATTCTTTTTTTCAATGTCCGCCACCATCAGATGAAAGGTGTTGGTGCCCATGTCGATAATAGAAATTTTTGGCAAGCGCAATCCGTTAAGTGTTATTGGTAGCTTCTGGCATTTCACAACGATTAACCACAAACGAACTGGTAAATATCCTTATATTTCGGCATTGACATCAAAAAAAAATGGAATCTAAAGACAAAGCATTGACCGAGAAATTTAATGAGTTGAAACGCAAAAACACGGAAGCCCTTTTGGGTGGTGGCGAAAAGCGGATCGAACAACAACATGCCAAAGGAAAACTGACCGCCCGCGAGCGGGTAGAACTATTAGTAGACGAAGGATCGTTTGAGGAACTTGGAAAATTTGTGATGCATCGCAGCAGAGACTTTGGCCTCGACAAAGAACATTACCTTGGCGATGGGGTCATTACGGGCTATGGCACTATTGCGGGGAGATTAGTGTATGTATTCTCGCAGGATTTTACAGTGTTTGGTGGGTCGCTTTCAGAAACGCATGCAGAAAAAATTGTAAAAATTATGGAACTCGCGATGAAGAACGGAGCTCCGGTTATTGGCTTGAATGACTCTGGTGGCGCACGCATTCAAGAGGGAGTCGTTTCACTTGGCGGTTATGCCGATATTTTTTATCGCAATGTGATGGCATCGGGTGTAGTACCTCAAATCTCAGCGATTATGGGGCCGTGTGCGGGAGGTGCAGTCTATTCTCCCGCGATGACCGATTTTATTTTCATGGTAGAAAATACGTCCTTCATGTTTGTAACGGGGCCGAATGTTGTAAAAACGGTAACCCATGAAAATGTTACCTCCGAAGAGTTGGGAGGAGCGTCCACGCACAGTACAAAAAGTGGGGTCACCCATTTTGCGTCTGCCAATGAAGCGGAGTGCATCAACGATATTAAAAGGCTCTTTAGTTATATCCCGCAAAACTGCGAAGATGATGCGCCAAGGCTGCCCTATACGCTCGGTGATGAAAAGCGCTTGGTACTCAATGATATCATTCCGGCTAATCCCAACCAACCGTATGACATGCGGGAAGTGATTACGGGAATTACAGATGAAAATTCATTTTTTGAAGTACACAAAAACTTTGCAGAGAATATTGTAGTTGGTTTCGCACGGTTGGCAGGAAGAAGCATTGGGATTGTGGGCAACCAACCGGCTTCGTTGGCAGGTGTTTTAGATATTGATTCAAGTGTAAAGGCAGCGCGTTTTGTTCGCTTTTGCGATTCATTTAATATTCCTTTGCTCGTACTCGAAGATGTTCCTGGCTTTTTGCCGGGCACCGATCAGGAATGGAATGCCATTATCACCAATGGAGCAAAATTATTGTATGCGTTTAGTGAAGCCACCGTACCTCGCGTAACCGTGATCACTAGAAAAGCCTACGGAGGCGCTTACGATGTGATGAACAGCAAACACATTGGCGCAGATTTAAACTATGCCTGGCCAACAGCCGAGATTGCCGTGATGGGCGCGAAGGGTGCCGCTGAAATTATTTTCAAAAAAGAAATTGCCGAAGCTGAAAATCCCGGGGAAAAACTCAACGAAAAAGTAGAAGCGTACACGAAGAAATTTGCTAATCCGTATCGGGCCGCTCACCGCGGGTATATCGATGAAGTGATCTACCCTGACCAGACCCGCGAGAAATTGATCCGGGCTTTTCAGATGTTGGAGAACAAGGTAGCCGTGCTGCCCAAAAAGAAGCACGGAAATATTCCGCTTTAGGGGTATGGGATTGTGCCGAGTTCAAAACAGAGACGAATAATCAGACTTATTGGATTTTTTGATACCTAATATGCGGAGATAAATCCTTTATCTCCGCATAATTTGCGGAGATAAATTAGCTAATCTCCGCATACCATACTATATTTACCGCATAATTTGCGGAGAATGTCAAGGTATATTCACTTATTAAAAGACTGGCCAGCCTTTACTTGGGATCATAAAAAACTGGTGCATCCATTGGCCAAAGTACGGCACAAACAAGGTCGGCTATTGGGCAAGCTGGAGGGATTAGGCTTTCAATTGCAGGCGGAGGCCTCGCTAGGAAATTTAATATTGGATGTAGTGAAGTCGAGCGAGATAGAAGGAGAGAAGCTGCCAATGGATCAAGTGCGTTCCTCCATCGCAAGAAAATTGGGACTGAAAGTCGCGGGTTTGGTTTCGGTAAGCAGAAATGTTGACGGAGTAGTGGAGATGATGCTCAATGCCACGCAGAAGTATGATCAACCCCTTGATAAGGAGCGGTTGTTCGGTTGGCACGGAGCCTTGTTCCCCACAGGAAGGAGCGGCCTTCATCAAATACAAGTAGCCGCTTGGCGCGATGCGGAGGGCGATCCCATGCAAGTGGTGTCTGGTGCGATGGGCAAAGAGCGCGTGCACTTTGAAGCACCTGAAGCAAGACGGTTGAACAATGAAATGAAAAAGTTTCTCACCTGGTTCAATAGTGCTGAGGAAATTGACTCTATACTCAAGGCAGCGATCGCCCATTTATGGTTTGTAACAATACATCCGTTTGACGATGGCAATGGACGTATCGCGCGTGCCATAGCCGACATGCAACTTTCTCGTTCTGACCAATCAAAGCAACGCTTCTACAGTATGTCTGCGCAGATCTTGCAAGAAAGAAAGGCTTATTACGATCACCTTGAGAAAACACAATGCGGCACATTAGATATAACCTCATGGCTTTTGTGGTTTCTCGATTGCTTTGACCGTACGCTTACTGCTTCAACTGAAAATGTGGCAGGAGTATTAAATAAAGCTTCTTTTTGGGAAAAGCACAGGACAGTACGATTAAACGAACGCCAACACAAGATGCTCAACGAGTTAATGGATGGCTTTGAAGGCAAGCTCACTTCATCCAAATGGGCGAAGATTACAAAGTGCTCACCTGATACAGCTTTGCGTGATATACAAAATCTGATTGGCCTGACACTATTGGAAAAAGAATCAGGTGGAGGGCGAAGTACGAGTTACAAAATAAAGTATTAGATGGAAGAATTTCTATTTTAAAAAGAACTTAGATTTATTTTTTAAAATCGACCGAAGTGGAATTCACACAATAGCGCAGATGCGTTGAGGTTGGCCCATCATCGAACAAATGACCCAAATGGGAGCCACACTTAGCGCAAATTATTTCAGTGCGCACCATGCCATGCGAGTAATCCGTTATTTTTTTGATTTTCCCACCCGCAATTTCCTTGTCGAAACTGGGCCACCCACAATCCGAATCGAATTTCATATCCGAAGAAAACAATTCATTACCACAGGCGGCACAAGAATACATTCCCTTTTCTTTGTTTAAATAGTATTTGCCAGTAAAAGGGGAATCTGTTCCTTTTTGGCGCAAGACATAAAATTGTTCTGGGGAAAGGATTTTTCTCCACTCTTCTTCTGTTCTGGAGATCACCTGCGTTGAATCACTCATTTTATCTTTGTTTTTGTTTTGACCATTGCCAGTGCAAGCGAATAAAACCAGCACCGTAGCAATCATTAATAGCTTTTGCATTAGGAAAAGTGTTTTGTTATGATCCAATATACGGATAACAGCTCCCAATAGGTTTTAGTTTTTACGATTTTCATGGTTCTTTGTCTTTGCAATGACAAACCAAACCAATTTCTTTAAATTTGGGAATTAACAATTATGAATATGGACAAACAAAGTAAAAAATTCCTTTTTGATTACCTCAACAATTCTTCGCCCACAGGGTTTGAATCTTCGGGCCAACAAATTTGGTTGGATTACATAAAGCCGTACATCAATGATCACATGATCGATGTGTATGGTACAACCGTAGGGATCATCAATCCAAAGGCTCCGTACAAAGTGGTGATTGAAGCCCACGCAGACGAAATCAGTTGGTTCGTAAATTACATCACCGATGAAGGTTATATTTATGTAAGACGAAACGGGGGTTCTGATCATCAGATTGCGCCCTCTATGCGGGTGAATATATATACCGAGAAAGGAATCGTAAAAGGAGTGTTTGGCTGGCCGGCAATTCATGTGCGTGATTCCAACAAAGAGGAAGCTCCCTCACTAAAGAATATTTTCATTGATATTGGGGCAGAATCAAAAAAGGAAGTTGAAGCCATGGGCGTACATGTAGGCTGTGTCATCACTTTTGTTGATGAATTGATAGAATTGAACAAAAATTACCTTACAGGACGGGCTTTAGACAATCGGATGGGCGGTTTTATGATTGCCGAGGTTGTGCGAAGACTCAGTGAAAACAAAAAGAAACTTCCTTTCGGGCTTTACATTGTTAATGCGGTGCAAGAAGAAATTGGTTTGCGGGGTGCGGAGATGATATCCAGACGGATAAAGCCCGATTTGGCCATTTGCACAGATGTAACCCATGACACCGGTTCACCGATGTACAATAAAAAAGAGAGTGGTAACCTCAAATGCGGCCTTGGACCAGTAGTTTGTTACGGGCCTGCCGTACAAAACAATGTGCTAAAAATGATTATCCAGGTAGCCGAAAAGAGAAAAATTCCTTTTCAGCGGCAAGCAGTTTCTAGGTCTACTGGCACGGACACCGATTCATTTGCATATTCAGCCGAGGGGGTCGCTTCTGCGCTTATTTCGTTACCCTTGAAATATATGCACACCACCGTTGAAACGGTGCATAAAGACGATGTCGAAAACGTAATAAATCTGATTTATGAGGTTCTCTTGCAAGTTAAACCTGGCCATGATTTCCGTTACATTAAATAAAAGGCAAGAAAACTTACATTAGAAAGGATACGGTCAATGTAGGCTCTTCCGCGAAAACAGGGGAGCTTATTTTTGTACCATCAAACGCAAACAAAAAAAATATTAAAATGAAAACAGTAAAGGTAATTTTGGCAGGGCTCGTGATGGTAATCGGTTCATCCACTTACGCTCAACAAGAGCGTCCAATTCATGAGGTTTACTCCATGATGGTGTTTAATTTTGTAAAATATGTTCAGTGGCCATCCAATGACAATAGCAAAGAGTTTGTTATTGCCGTGGTAGGCAATAATGAGATTTTTAATACCCTAACGACCTGGTATGGTGGAAAGCCAAAGGGCACGAAAACTTATGTGATCAAGAAATTTAACTATGCTTCTGAAGTTACGGATTGTCAAGTGATATTTATTGATCGCAGCAAAAGTGGAGAATTTCAAGAGGTAAGTGAAAAAGTAAAAGGAAAGGGAACGTTAGTGGTTACGGATCGCAACGGGCTAGGTTCAAAAGGTAGTTGTATCAATTTCAAAACGGTGGATGAAAAGCTGCGCTTTGAGTTGAACCAGCATGCCATTGAAGCTTCGAACCTGAAAGTTTCCAGCGCTTTATCCAGTATGGCCATTATGATTTAATTGGGTTTGTTTGTGTGAAAGAAGACCCTGGGTAATACTAGGGTTTTCGCTTTTTTTAAAACATTCCATTATTTTTAACACTAAAAAAAATCGAACATGAAAAAAATAACTATTCTTAGTCTTTTTGCATTGTTGCTTTTTGGTCAGGCATTTGGACAGACAGAGAAGCCAATTTATGAAATCCACGCAGCCATGCTTTACAATTTCATGAAATACATCCAATGGCCAGATGACGGAGGTAGTGAATTTGTGGTAGGCGTGCTTGGCGAGGACGATGTTTTCAACACGCTCAAAAATTACTATGATGGCAAACCAAAAGGGACTAAAAAGTTTTCAATTCGAAAATTGACGAACGCATCGGAAGCAGCAAGTTGCCAGGTAGTTTACATCGGAAAAAATAAAAGCAAGGAATTCGACAATGTGAAAAATACCATTGCCGGAAAAGCTGTTTTAACTGTTACCGATAGCTTTAACCTTGGTAAAAAAGGGAGTTGTATCAACTTTAAAGTAATTGATGACAGGTTGAAATTCGAGATCAATCAAGCTTCCATGACCAGTTCTTCGCTCAAAGTGGCAGGCCAATTGTCAAGTATGGCCATCTTAATTTAACCTCTAAACTAACGAATAGCGATTTGAATCTGATTTTATCTGAAGTTGTTGATTGATTTAGAATATGATAAAATCAGAATACTTATTGCAAGAGCTTTTTGAAAGCTCGTGGGCGATTGTGCTTATCACTGACGAAAAGTACAACATCCGCTATTCGTCCTCGTCTGCACAAGCGCTGTTGGGTGTCGACAGCCTTTCCCTTGCCGGAAAAAATGTTTTTGAATTTGCTCCACTGGATAAGCGTGAAACATGGGTGGAGTGCTTAAAGCGTGCGGGAAGTTCTAAGAGATCGGAAATTAGTTTGAAGTCTTTGAAGGGTGAAGACCTATATTTTGATGTTTCAGTAACGAACCATATTGCCCATCATGAAATTCAAGACATGGTCATCATTATGCATGACATCACGGAAACCAAACGTCAGCATATTCTATTGGAGAAAAAAAATGAGCAACTGGATCAATTCATCTATAAAACCACTCATGATCTGCGCTCGCCAATTCATACTGCGATGGGACTCCTCGCTTTATTAGAAGGCGCAAAAGAAAAGGAGAGACCGTATTTTTTGCAAATGGCCCGCAATAGTCTAGTGAAGTTAGAGTCGCTGATCGATGAAGTCAATAATTTTTATCGCGTTGATAAAATGGCCATTTTGCGCGAAAAGATCAATATCAAGAATCTGATCGAAGAGGAGATTAGCACGGTGAAAAATCATCCGCGCGCAAAAGACATTCAATTAGCTTTGAAACACGAAGGACAAATTGAACTGATTTCCGACCCCTTGCGGCTGAAGACCATCTTTGGGAATTTTCTCACCAACGGGGTAAAATACTCCGATACAAAAAAGGATTCTTTTATCCAGATCGAATCATTCGTAGACGACAGCGGGCTAACAGCCGTAATCTCCGATAATGGAATTGGTATCGCGGAGGAGAAAATCGGACGGATTTTTGATGTTTTCTTTCGGGCCACTACGGAGGCGAGTGGCACTGGCCTTGGGTTGCATATCGTAAAGGATACTGTTGAGCGATTGAATGGCACAGTCGGGGTGCAGTCGAAGTTGGGGTTGGGTACACAATTCAGAATTTTTATACCCCACTCTATTTTTTACGAAGCAGAGGACGTAATTTCGGTAGATGGAAAAAAAGCAATGCTCTGATCAACTCGGTAGGCTGCTGGAGTTCAAATTTCCGCCCCAGCGAATAATTTCATTAGTTCCATCACAAACTGAATTGCTTTATGACCTTGGGTTGAGCGATCGAGTAGTCGGCACCACTAAGTTTTGTGTTCATCCCAGCGAATGGAGAAAGTCAAAAACCAAAGTTGGAGGGACTAAAAACTTTAATTTCGATGTCATTGAACAATTGAAGCCGGATCTTATCCTTGGAAACAAAGAGGAGAACTACCAAGCAGGAATTGCGCAGCTGGCTTCCCACTATCCAGTTTGGT
>DAHVFH010000212.1 GCA_027317105.1 Cytophagales bacterium | reverse complement strand
CTATAGGGACGACCCTATTTATTTCACAATACAATTCGATTTGTGTCCATGTATTTTTCATACACACGCAATTTTATCTCATGAAGGAGGTTCAACATCGCTGCTCACACTCGGCCCCGGAAAGTTTTTCAACTTGTATGGTAGTATGGTCAATTTGAAACTGAGCGTGAAGTTCCGAATTGATTCGCAACAAAGAAGCATCATCCATTCCATTTGGAATGACCAAGTGTACGGTAAGCGCATTGGCATTAGTGCTCATCGCCCATATATGTAAATCATGTAAACCAATGACGCCATTAAGGTTCAATAAATATTTCTTTATCCCTTCTGTATTTATTTCCGATGGCACACCATCCAAAGACAGGCGCAAGGAGTCTTTTAAAAGTTGCCAACTCCCCAGCACAACAACTACCATAACAACTAAACTCAGAAGAGAATCAATCCAAAACCAGTGGGTATAAAAAATCACGATGCCGGAAACAAATACGCCAAAAGAGACCAGTGCATCAGTCGCCATATGCAAATAAGCGCCCTGCGCGTTCAAGTCCTTTTTCCGATCACGTAAAAAAAGTAGCGCGGTGATTCCATTGATTACGATTCCTGCAAACGCTACCCAGGCTACGGTTTGCCCTTGCACAGGGAGTGGTTTATTGATTCTTTGCAACGCCTCCCAGCCAATCGCCCCAACCATCACAAAAAGAAAGACTGCATTGGCTAGGGCAACCAAGATTGTTGTTTTTCCATAGCCATAAGTAAATCTTTGGTTCGGTTGCTTTTTGGCAAAATAAACCGCTATCACCACCAGGGCAAGGCTTGCCACGTCACCTAAATTATGACCCGCATCGGTTAAAAGCGAAAGGGAATTAATCTTTAAACCAATGACCGCCTCAATTAAAACAAACAGCACGTTTAATAAAATCCCTATTATAAAGGCTCTGTTCACCGAGGCTCCCTGGTGATGGTGGTGGTGGTGATCATGGTAGTGATGATGCATCTTCAAATAGGACAGGTCAAATGTACTTGCTCATGGATTGCCGTAAAAGCAAAAACGAATAAATACTGGATTGAAAAAAGCTGTACAAAAGAGAATTTCCAAAAACAAGCTTCGACCCTTTGTTTTTGCGCCTCATAAATTAAGGCATTAACCTTTTATAATATATTTCTTGCAAATTTGATAAATCACCTCATAAAATTCTCGTAACATTGCCCCTTTGTATAAACCCCTGCAAGCGTCTTTTCAACCGATTGCCCACAAGCTTATTTTCAAATGTCTAAACTAATTATCATTTCACTTATAGCGGCATTTGCAGTACTGACAAGTGCGTGTAACAACTCAAAAAAGCCATCCCCGACACTAAATTATATTGTGCAGGGCGAAGAAATCACAATCCCCGACAGTTCGAACATCAAAGCCCAAATCAAATTAACCCAGGTTTCAAAAGAGTCTTTTAACCTCCAAATTTATTCAGCTGCCAAAATAAAGGCCATTCCTAATAAGTACGCTGAAATTGCTGCCCCTTTTAATGGCCGGATTATGCAATCCTTCGCCCAATTGGGGCAAGACGTAAATCCAGGAACTCCTCTATTTAGTATCTATTCTTCCGACTACACCGATGCACAAAAGCTTTTTTTACAAGCCCGACAGCAATATTTATTGAATGAAAAAGATTACAAGCGACAAAACGATTTATTAGAAAATGGCGTTGGCGTGCAGCGGGACTTAGAAAACGCTCGTACTTTATTTGAAAACAGCAAAAGCGAATTCGAAAAATCACGAGCCAGCATCCGGATATTCGGTGTCGATCCAGATCAAATGATCTTTGGAGAACCTTTGGTGGTGCGCTCTCCCATAAAAGGCCAGGTAATCAAAAATTCGATTGTAGTGGGCAAATACCTTACTGACAATAGCAGCGCGATCATTACAGTTGCTGAAATTTCATCGGTCTGGATCACCGCGTCCGTCAAAGAGAAAGACATTCGCTTCATTCAGGAGGGCGATGCAACAGAAGCGCAGGTGATAGCTTATCCAGGCGAAAAATTTAACGGCCATGTGTATCACATTGACGAAATTGTGGATGAAGAAACCCGTGCCATCAACGTGTTGATCCAAAGCCCCAATCGAGGGGAAATGCTAAAGCCTGGAATGTATGCCACCGTGCGCTTTACGGAGCGTCCAATTCCTACCGTTTTTGTTCCTTCTACCGCGTTGCTTCAATTTAATGACAAGAACTTTGTTTTCGTGCAGACCAAGCCTGGAACGTATAAGCGCCAATTGGTAGGCACTGCCGAAACCATCAATGGAAGAACGATTATCACCGAAGGATTAGAAGGAAGCGAGACCATTATTGCGGAAGGCGGTTTTTACTTGCTGGATGCCAAATAAAAGAACCATGGAAAAGTTGATCTTCACTGCGATCAAGAAAAGATGGCTCATCATGGCCTTGTTTGTGCTTCTCGCACTCTTAGGGTATTATTCCTGGACACAACTCTCCATCGAGGCCTATCCTGACATCGCTGATGTAACCTCTCAAGTTGTGACACAGGTCCCAGGCCTTGCCGCGGAAGAAGTAGAGCAGCAAATCACTATCCCAATCGAACGTGCCCTCAATGGATTGCCGGGCATGCATGTGATGCGCAGCAGAAGCACTTTTGCCCTTTCCATGGTCACGCTCGTTTTCGAAGATGGCATTGAAGATTATTGGAGCCGGCAGCGCATTGAAGAACGAATCGCTAACCTAAATCTACCTAAAGGTGCCCAGCCTAGTCTGGATCCGCTAAGCTCGCCCATTGGTGAAATTTATCGGTACACAGTGATAAGTAGCCGCAAGGATATTCGGAGCCTAAAAAATCTTCAAGACTGGGTGATTATCCCAAGAATCAAGCAAGTTCAGGGAATCGCTGATGTTACCAATTTTGGCGGGATTACAACCCAATATCAGGTTGAAATTGATCCCAAAAAATTAGAGCAATACAATACTTCTTTGTCTGAAATTAAAACAGCCATTAATAATAACAATAACAATGTGGGTGGCAGTATCCTCACACGAGGAGAATTAGGCTATGTGGTGCGCGGAATCGGGCTGTTAAAAAACCTTGATGACCTGGGGAATATCGTGGTGAAAAGTCAAAAGGGTGTACCTATTTTCTTAAAAGACCTGGGTTCATTAAAATATGGAATTCTTGAACGCAAGGGTATTCTTGGTTACACTGACCACAAAACCAATCGATCAGAAAGCATTGAAGGTATTGTGTTGCTGCTAAAACATGAAAACCCTTCTCAGGTTCTCGAAGGTGTGCACAAAGCCGTTGATGAATTGAACAATGGTGTACTGCCGCAAGACGTAAAAATAGTTCCGTATATGGATCGCACGGGGTTGGTGAACACCACCCTAAATACCGTTTCACATACCTTGGTCGAAGGGATTACCTTGGTTGTCATTGTGCTGATCATTTTTTTAGGCAACTGGCGAGGCGCCATGTTAGTAGCCATTACTATACCGCTTGCCCTTCTTATCGCCTTCATTCTCATGCTTGTTACAAACATCCCAGCAAATTTACTTTCGCTTGGCGCTATCGATTTTGGAGTAATTGTAGATGGGGCAATCGTAATGATGGAGACAATCCTTAAGAATCGGGAGGAAAATGAATCCATTGAACTAGAAGAAGCACACATTGGGATGCAGGCATTTCATGTTGCGCGCCCTATTCTCTTTGCCACCTTAATTATCATTACGGCTTACCTTCCGTTGTTCGCATTCGAACGCGTAGAAAAGAAGCTTTTCACACCAATGGCATTCACGGTTAGCTATGCGTTATTCGGAGCGTTACTCGTGGCCATGCTCTTAATTCCAGGCCTCTCCTACATTGTATACCGCAAGCCCCAAAAGTTATATCACAACAAATGGCTTGAAAAAATCACATACTTTTATCATGATCGGATCAAGAAAATCATCGATCGGCCAAGGCAAGTCTTTGCACCACTGGCAGGTGTATTGATCGGTGCGATAATCTTAACGGCAATGGTGGGTAAAGATTTTCTACCAACCCTTGATGAGGGTTCTATTTGGCTTCAGGTTACCTTACCCCCCGGAATTTCGTTAGAAAAATCCAGGCGCATGGCCGACACATTGCGTAAAGTTACCCTGCGTCACGAGGAAGTTACCTACATGGTCACGCAACTTGGAAGGAATGACAACGGAACAGACTCCTGGACTCCCTCGCATTATGAATGTTCGGTCGGCATAAAACCCTATGATGAGTGGCCAAATGGAAAAGTGAAAAACGATTTGATTAATGAACTTGCTAGTGACTACGCAAAACTACCCGGCTATACGGTTGGATTTTCCCAGCCCATGATTGATGGGGTAATGGACAAAATTGCTGGTGCCCACAGTGAATTGGTAGTCAAGGTTTTCGGCAACGATTTTAAGGAAACACGAAGAATTGCAGAAGCCGTTCTCAAAACTCTGCGATCAATTCAAGGAGCTGTGGACTTAGCGATAGACCAGGAGCCCCCTCTCCCGCAACTTCAAGTAAAAATAGACCGGAGTGCAGTGGCGCGGTATGGCTTGAATGTTTCTGACATAGCCGATTTAATTGAAATTGCCATCGGTGGCAAAGCCATATCGCAAATATTTGTAGGCGAACGGGTTTATGATATCACGGCTCGCTTTAACGAAGAAAGCAGAAACACACCGGAAGCCATTTCCAATTTAATGCTAAACACCGCTGATGGAACGCGTATTCCTGTTTCTCAGGTTGCCAAAGTTGAGCTCAATACAGGCGAAAGTACTATTACCCGTGAAATGAATAGGCGTCACTTGACCGTAAAATTAAACCTACGTGGCATTGATTTGACAGCATTTGTAAAAATGGGACAAGATAAAATTGAAAAGGAAGTCAACTACGATCATGAAAAATATCAGATTAAATGGGGTGGGCAATTTGAAAATCAAAATCGCGCATATGCAAGGCTCTCCATCATCGTTCCGCTTGCCTTGGCAATTATGTTTATTCTACTTTACAGTGCCTTCGGCCGATTCCGTCAGGCAGGACTCATCCTGTTGGTGGTTCCGTTAGCTTTATTTGGAGGAATGCTCGCTTTGAATATTCGCGGCATGACGTTAAACGTTTCTTCTGCGGTAGGATTTATCGCCTTGTTTGGCGTGGCCATCCAAAACGGTGTCATTATGCTTTCCAACATCAACCAATTAAGGACAACGGGCATGGAATTGAAAGCAGCCGTTCTGGAAGGAACAAGGCTTCGTTTCCGCCCCATACTAATGACGGCCACAGTGGCTATCCTCGGACTTCTGCCTGCCTCGCTTGCCACAGGGATTGGATCTGACGTACAGCGTCCTTTGGCCACCGTAATAGTTTATGGTCTCCTTTTTGCCACGGTGATCACGTTGTTTGTATTGCCAGCAATGTATTATTTGGTAGAAAAGAAATGGGGCGATGATTTTGGAATAGATTTAGAACAAGCAAACACGCAACGTTAAGATGAAGAAGTTAATCGATCTAATAACTTTAGTGCCCATCTTTTTGACAGTTCTACAAAGTGCTTCTGCGCAAAATGACACCCTCTTTGCCAAAAGAGAAATACACTATCCAGAATATTTGGAGGCAGTAGGGAAAGGCAATCTATTGTATGCCGCTCAAAAATTTAATGTAGACATCGCTTTTGCAGGAATTGAAATCGCTAAAATATTTCCTAACCCTCAACTGTACTATGGCTATTTTAACAATGGTCAGACAAGGATGAAGACCGGATACGGCTACTCTGTAAATGCGTCAACTACAATAGAACTCGGAGGCAAAAGAAAAGCAAGGATCGATTTGGCCAAAAATGGTACTGAACTCGCTAAAGCACAACTTGAAGATTTTTTTCGCAACCTGAGGGCAGACGCTACAATTGCCTACCTGTATGCGCTTCTTCAACAAAATAGCCTCAGGGTTTTGGACAATTCCTATCAAAGTATCAACCGGCTTGCAATTTCAGACAGCATTCGTTTCAAGTTGGGGTCTATTATGGAGATCGATGCCAAACAAAGCCGGTTACAAGCTCGGTATCTTTTGAATGGTGTCATCCAGGCAGAATCCAACTGGAAAGTATCCCTGGCTAATTTGAATTTGTTGATCGGCAAAAAAAGCATTGACACCCTCCTCTACCCAATTGGCGATTTCGCAATGTTCGATCGTGAATTTATTTATCACGATTTAATTACGTCTGCGTTAAACAATCGAGCTGACTTGTTGGCCGCCTTAAAAAACAAAAATGTGGCCGAAAGTGCCTTGCGTTTAGCAAAGGCAAACCGTGTCATTGACTTAGGAATTATTATGGGGTCTAACAATTCTTCAGTGGTGACCAATGCGGTAGAACCTACACCATCACTTACTTCCGTCTATGGCGGAATTTCTCTCCCGCTAAAATTCTCGAATAATTATAAGGGCGATCTAAAAATAGCACAATACAACAT
>DAHVFH010000210.1 GCA_027317105.1 Cytophagales bacterium | reverse complement strand
GGCTATAATAAATACCTCAAAATAAAAGACGAAGTTGAAGTGGAGATTGATTATGAAAAATTTAATCAAGATAAAAACTGGGATGGGTTTAAAGGCTTTGTTACAAACACCCAACTGCCACCCAAACAGGTTATAGAAAATTACAAAAACCTTTGGCACATTGAAAAAGCTTTCAGGATGTCAAAAAAAGATTAAAGGTACGACCCGTGTACCATCGTTTAAAAAAACGGATTGAGGCACATATCTGCATCTCTTTTGCCGCCTACACCATCTACAAGGAAAGCTCGTCAGGTCCTGACGCACCTGACGCATTCCAAGGTCTTTCTGTACCCTCATGTCTTCCCACCTGACATATTTCAAAACCTGAAAGAAATTCAATCTGCCGATAAGGCAAATCGATAAATTATTTCTTCTTCTTCCGGGCTTCGTCACCCGCCTTCATGGCTTCCTCCAATTTGGACATAAACTTCGACTTTTTGGTCGTGCCACTGGCCGCCTTTTTCTTGTTTTCGTCCATGATGGCAATAATCTTGTCTTCATCTACAAATCGTTTGATGATGGCCTGTTGGGCAAACGTAATCAGGTTGGAAATGAAATAGTAGAAACTCAAGCCGGATGAAAATGAGTTCAGTACAAACAAGAAAATCAACGGCATCACATAGCCCATCGATTTCATGGGGCCTTGCACGGATTGGATTTGATTGTTTTGCCATTGAAATACGATCTGTGAGGCAGTCATGAGCAATACAAAAAGACTCACGTGGTTTCCATAGCCAAAAGGTACGGTAAATGGCAACGTGAGAATTGAATCCCAGGTGGAAAGATCTTCAGCCCAGAGGAAAGGCTGCTGGCGCAAGTCGATCGAGTTGGGAAATAAGTAGAACATCGAAAACAAAATAGGCATCTGCAGGAGCAAAGGAATGCAACCGGCAAACGGATTGACGCCCGCTTGCTGATACAGCTTCATCTGATCTTGCTGGGCTTGCGTTTGGTTGTCGCCATTTTTTTCTTTGATGGCATCCAGTTCGGGTTTAAGCAACCGCATCTTCGCCATGCCCATGTACGAAGTGTAGGTCAGCGGCATCAGCAAGAGCTTCATGAACAGCACCAAGAGCAAAATGATAATGCCGTAGTTGCCAATAAAGGATTGCAAGAAGTTGAACACGGGCATCAACAAAAATTTGTTTACCCAGATTACTGGCGGCCAGCCGAGGTACATATTGCGAGAGAATTCATGCCCCACTTCTTTGGTGATTTTATAATCGTTTGGACCAAAGTAATAGGTGAAGTTGGCTTTTTTCGAAGCCATGGCTTCGGCAGGGATGGAAAGATTTACTTCGGCCCGCTTCACGTACGATGAATCCTTGTCATCGAACGTGGTGGCAAATGAACCCGAGGCGAAATCGCCTTTGGCGAAAATAGCACTCAGGAAAAATTTTTGTTTTATGGCCGCCCACCGCAATGGGTTGCTTACCGCTTTTGAGTCAGGAGAGGTATCGGAAAGTCCATCGAAGGAGCCGTCAATAGAATAATAATTGATCGTTGTTTTATTTCTGCTGTCCTTGAGATCTTTTTCTTGTAATGGGATATCATCAACCCATGAGAAGGCCGCACTTTGCCCCAATGTAATACCTTGTGTTTCCAATTTATACCCGATCTGGTAACCTGCTGCGGGTATAGAATAGGTATGTTTAATGTATGAATTTTCAGAAAGCCGGGCCGTAAACGTAACCCTTGAAGTGTCGCCCACCTTGGTCATTTGCGTCTCGTAATGCAAACTGTAGAGGTCTACATTCTGACCCTGGTAGTTGGTAACCAAAGCAAACGAATTGTTGCCATCATTAACCAAATCTAAGGGTTTTTGGTGGTAGGTCTTGTAGTTCTTAAGGTTGACCAGCGTGAAGGTAGCGCGGTTGCTGAAAGTGATTTTTAACACCTCATTTTCAACAGAGATGAGTGACTCTTTTCCGGAAAGGAAAGAACCCAAGTTTCCATATTGTTTTACGGCAATGCTATCAAACGCTTGCGCTGATTTTTTTTGCGTGGTGCTATCTTTTTTTATCGGCAATTCTTTCAAGACCGATTTTTCTTCTTGAGGAGCAGGTGTGGGAGGGGAGAAAAAATAAAAGTACAGCAACAACAACAACGCAATCAATGTAAGGCCAATGGCCGAATTCCTATCCATTTTTTTTATAATTCAAGATTTAACATTAAAAATTCAAAAGTAATGAGCTAAATTTTAAAACTGGTTATTCAATTTTGATTCTTGAATTTTCAATTTTGGATTTTATGCTCCATGGCTGCGGCCACAAATTTCACAAAGAGTGGATGTGGGTTCAGCACCGTGCTCCGCAATTCGGGATGGTATTGCACACCGATAAACCAGGGATGATCTTTTAATTCGATGACCTCCACTAAGCCCGATTCCGGATTGACGCCTACCGCTTTCATGCCAGCTTCTTCAATTTGATCCAGGTATTTATTGTTGAACTCATAGCGGTGCCGGTGCCTTTCATGGATCAAGGTGTCGCCATACACATGGTGTGCTTTCGATCCCTTTTTAAGTTTACAGACATAAGAGCCAAGCCGCATGGTGCCGCCTTTTGTTGTAATTTTTTTCTGTTCTTCCATCATATCGATGACGGGATGCTTTGTTTTTGGGTTGAGCTCCGTGGAGCTGGCATCGGCCAGACCGAGCACATTTATCGAAAATTCCACCACTGCACACTGCATGCCAAGGCAAATACCGAGGAAAGGAATCTTATTTTCGCGCACATATTTTATGGCTGCTATTTTCCCTTCCATCCCACGCTCGCCAAAGCCGGGTGCTACCAGTACGGCATCTAAATTTCCAAGGATATTTTCTACCGTATCGGTATGAATGTCTTCCGAGGAAATCCAGATCACGTTTACTTTGCAGTCGTTTTCCGAACCCGCATGGATGAAGGCTTCCGCAATGGACTTATACGCATCGGGTAGGGACACATATTTGCCGACCAGGCCAACGGTTACTTCGTTTAGTGGATTTTTGAGTTTGCCTAAAAATACTTTCCATTGCTCCAGGTCAGGCTCTTGCTTGGAAGTCATTTTAAGTTTGGAGAGCACGCGCTCATCCAGTTTTTCCTTTTTCATTAACATGGGCACATCGTAGATGGTATCAGCATCGATGGCTTCAATTACCGAGTTGACGTTCACGTTGCAAAAAAGGGCTAATTTTTTACGGATATCATTCGACAAGGGCAACTCGGTGCGGCACACTAAAATGTCGGGCTGAATTCCGTAGGAGAGGAGCTCTTTTACCGAGTGCTGCGTGGGTTTTGTTTTTAGTTCCTTAGCAGCTTTGAGGTAGGGGATAAGCGTAAGGTGTATCACCATGGAGTGATTCGCCCCAAGGTCCCAGCGCACCTGGCGCACGGCCTCTACAAATGGCAGGGATTCAATGTCCCCAACAGATCCACCAATCTCTGTGACGATAAAATCATACTGCCCACTTTCACCCAACAAAAAGATATTGTGCTTTATTTCATCGGTGATGTGTGGCACTACCTGAACAGTCTTGCCAAGGTATTCCCCAAGCCGTTCTTTGGTGATGACGTTATTATAGATGCGACCGGTGGTCACGTTATTGGCCTGAGAGGTACGGACATTCAAAAAACGCTCATAATGACCCAAATCGAGGTCGGTTTCGGCCCCATCATCGGTGACATAGCACTCGCCATGCTCGTAGGGGTTGAGTGTGCCGGGGTCTATATTAATGTAGGGATCGAATTTCTGGATGGTGACGGTAAACCCACGGGCCTGGAGGAGTTTCCCCAGCGAAGCCGAGATAATCCCTTTCCCCAACGAAGAGGTAACGCCACCGGTAACGAAGATGTATTTTGCAGAAGACATGGTATGGCAAAAAAATGAAGCCGCAAAGGTAGGGGATTTAACACGCTGATCACCCGCTCGACTTGATTTATTTCCTTTTTGAAGAAATAATCAATAAGTTTGAGAATTGCAGAGTCTTGCAACGGTTACACTTGGTACGGCTCTGGAATATAAACCATTAGATACTGCCTATACCGGATGAAGCTACCTATTACAATTTTTAAAAGTCTAAGGTTTTTTATAGTTTTTTCGGCTTTAGTTTTTTCTTCGGCAAAAACTTTTGCTCAAGCCGCAGTTAATAATAACGGTTTTTTCCCCAACCATTTAACTCTTGACCAACGTACAATTGACGCTAATTTTTACAATGGTCCACTTAATGGAACCTCTACTTCAAACCAATGGACTGTAATTGTAGCAGGCAATATTATACCTACTGCAAATATTACTGTTAGCAATGCAGTTAATGGATCTTACTCAACCTCCGCTTCTTTTACTTCAGGCACGCTAGGTGATGTTTGGGTACGTTTTGATGCTTCCAGTATTCCAGGCCACCCTGCCTATCTTCTGCCGGGTGAATCGCTGACTATACAATTTACAAACATCGCCAATTCACTTACTACAAATGGAAGTGGCCTTCCAGCTCTATCTTCCCCTATTCTCACTTCAAAAAATTACCATACTCCTACTGCCACAGGATCTACGGACATCCAATACCAAAGCGAGGGAATTGCTTCTTCCCTTGATCAATGCTCCCCAGTCAACACCAATTTCTATCGTTGGACTTATGTTTACAGTTTGCGTTATCGCAACAGTTCAAAGTGGAGCACCAATAACAATGAACTCAATGTTTCATGGGGCGCAGGAACCGGTGGTGCGACCACTAACCTGCAAGGTTATCTTTCCAACAGCGGTGGTGATCCGGCCCCGACAACTTTCCCTGCCAATATTTTTAGCGGATTAAATTATCCTGGCGTTTATGTTTCATTTAGAACGGGTCTAAACATTGCTTCTGCCAATGTAGGAATTATTAATGTCGATAATGGAGCCGCTTATTCGTACCAATATCCAAATAATACTGGAGTTTGTAATTTTACCTCTACAGAATATCCTTTTGGAATTACCACTGCGGTCTATTCGGCATCAGGGATATCCAGTCTCACAAAAAACACACAATTTAACTCCTACGACTACGAAAGCCACCTTCCTGGTACAGTAGGGGCACTTGATGAACCTGTAGGAACTGGCGGTGCCACTACCACCAATCTGGTTTGTTTAGGTAGCAATTTTGGATCAGTCCTTATTGACAACTCACTTTTTAATTGTATTGGCAATGGAACCATTTTGTCCACCCCAGCGGCCAATCCAAATACAACTCCTGTAAATAATGCGCAACGCTGGATAAGGATAGTATATGGTGGAGTTTCTGCGGCTACAGTTATTCCTGATATTCGTGTGAATGGACAACAGGTAACTTCCAATACCGCAACACCTGCCTTAAATGCCGCTTGGGTAAGTAACCCGAATCTTGTAAATTCTTATGCCGCTGTAATTGACAATACACCCAATACCACTCCGTTAACAAATGGATATGTCGTGCCTGGTGTTGTGGCATTCCCTGCATCTACACCAGGAACTACTGATGTCTATGGAGTCATGGCTTTAAATGTGCCGGCTACGGCTACAACATCGGGAATTTTAAGCCAGGTTATTTCTACCATTGACCCCAGTAACCAGGCAGTTGGCCAGCAGTTCAATATCACGATACAATATTGGAATGTTTGCAATCCATACCCCACAGCCACACCGGTAGAATATACCACCGTCTCGGATGGATCGTTGGTAAGTAGTGGAACGAATAACGCGCTTCGAATAGTCACAAAACCTGCTGCTCTCACAACCACAGGTCGCTCGGTTTGTTATGGCACTGCTACACCTATTAATTTTTCCGTTGGCGGTGTAACGGGCGGTGCGACCGTAAAGTTTTATAAGGACAAGGCAACCGCTCTCGCCCATGGTGCTACGATTCAGTCAAGTGCAAGTACCAATATGTCTTCTAGCAAATATACCACAGGGAATGGAATGGCGGTAAACTTTTCCACCACCAATACCAATGGAAGATATTTCTCTGTGTTTGCAACACAATTAGTTAATACTTGTGAAAGCGATCCGATAGAAGTGGCAATTTACCAACAGCCACGCATTGACTTGGGTACGGATGTAAGAGCGGTTCCTACACCCAACCCCGCCCCTGATGTTTGTAATAATACGTCAGTGGTTTATACTGAAGGGCTGGCGGCACCGATAAAAACAATAACCGCAGCCAACTCAACCAATGCGGTTGCCATTAACCTTAACACGCAAAATGTCTGGTCTTCTACTTTTCCTGCCACCGTAACCATTACTCCCTCGGCCTCACCCAGTGCCACAGCCACTTATGCTTATGCGATAAGCCCTCAACCAGCCACTTTTGTTACAGGTAATGTTGCCATTGCCCTTCAATACGTTACCCCGGATCCCCCAAATGTAACGGTTACCAATAATTTGACGGGGCCACCTTCATCAATTTATACTTACACGATAGCGCCTCAGGCTTGCATCAACACGCCTACCACGTTGTCGCAAAATGTTTACGGGACTTCAGCAGGAGGTGACATTTCACCGGCAACGCAAACAATATGCAGCGGCTCGCCTCCTGCGACAATTACCGTGGCGGGTACGGTCCCACTTCCTTTACGTGGCGGGGTAGTTGGTTGGCAAAAAAGCATAAATGGTGGTCCGTTTGCTGCAGATGGCTCCCTAGGTATTGCCAATCCGTTAGTTCTCACTGCTGCGCAAGTGCCCTTAGTGGCGGGAGCACAAACTACCTACAAGTATCAGGCAGTGGTACAAAATGGCCCATGCACTTCTGTACTAGGTACAATTGCAATAGTCATAGTTAATCCAATTCCTGCTCAGCCTACAATTACTCCTTCTGGTCTTACAACATTTTGTTTAGGAGGTTCTGTTACCCTTTCTTCTAGTACAGTAAATGCATCATCTTACCAATGGTTTTTGAATGGCTCGGCTATTGCGGGTGCTACTGCTCAAACTTATTTTATTAATGCCATCGCTCAAAGTGGAAGTTATACGGTACAAACTATTGGCATTGCACCTTCAAATTGTTTGAGTCCTATTTCGAACGCCACGGCAGTGACCGTGAATCCACTCCCTGCGGCTACTGGTCCTACAGGTGGAGGTGCGGTATGTTTGGGCAATCCTGCCCCTGATATTGTTTGGGATTTGACTACCGGAACAGCACCGTTTACAGGGACATGGACGGGGACAGCCGGGACTTATGCTGGGAGTTTTACTTTTGCCCAGGCGGGTGTGGTGCTTTCGACAGTACCTTCCAATACGGTATCGCTGACACCCCCGATAACTACCCAGTCTGGCACTTATCAATTACAATCTTTAGTTGATGCCAATGGATGTGTCGCTACTTCTTTAGGAGGATCCACTTCCATTACCATTGGCGGTGCACCTCCTAACTTTGATACCGCACCTTCCGTAACGCCAGCCGTCACCTGCTTTAATGGAGCATCAACCTCCGACCCTGTTTTAAGTTTTAGCTTAGATGCGGCTTCAACCAGTCCTGGTAATTACACTTTAACTTATAATGTGGATGGTGGATCAAATTCCACTAAGACATTCACGGTAAATTTAGGCAACGGAGATCTGGCTACTGCAACCTCTTTTTCTGAAGTGGCTTTAAACAATACAGTGCCGAGTCCGCATGCGATTAAAATTGTTTCAATTCTCTCCCCTACTGGGTGTCAAACCATATTTAACACGACATTAAATTTTACAGTAAACCCTCTCCCTGCTGCTCCAACTGGCGCGATTGGAGCCGTTTCTTGTTCTACAAATCCCACAGGTTCTCAGCTTACAGTGAATGACCCTGGGGCAGGGTTTACCATTTTATGGTCGACCACCGCTTCACCAACATACACCGCGGCCGCAGGGGTTCTGGCTGGAGCAAATAACCAGTTGTTTACGCCCACCAGCAATGCGACTGTAACTTACTATACGTTTACACAAAATACAACTACATCATGCCTAAGTAGTACAAGTACGGCCGTTACTAACATCCAGGATTTACCCCCCGCTGCTGCGACCATTACCGCGCCATCACCTTCACCCATTGCTCTTTGTGCTCCAGTTACTGGAAATGGTGCATCTACACCATTGACAGCCACAGCCATAAATGGTGTGGATAAAGGTACTTGGTCTTTTACTGGAGGTGTAGGTGGAACCGCCATCACAAGTCCCAATAATATTTCTACGGCCATTACCGGTTTGCCGGGAGATACCCCTGCGGGCGGAACAACTAAAACGGTCAATATTTTATGGACGGTTCAAAGTAAGTATGGACAGTTGGGGACAGCCAATGCCTGCCCTGATAATACAGCAGCGGCAACCATTAATATCAATCCGCTGCCGACCACTTTAAATCCTACGGTTACTTTTTGTGAAGACGTGTACGGGGGAGGATCACATGCCGGAGTTGATCTAACTTCCTACAACAGCATCTGCACAAATGGCACAACGGTGGTTTGGTACAACAACTCGTCATGGTCGTCTCCGGTAGGCGCTCCGACTAATGTTGCAGTTTCAAATGGCACTAAATTTTATTTCAAGGCGACCACTGTCTTGGGCTGTTCCAATGATGCCATTTCTTCGGCTGGGGTTCTCACCTTTGTAGTTAATACTTTACCCACCATTGTCCCTCAAAATCTATCGTTCTGCGAAGATCACACTGGAACTAATCCACTTATCGATCCAATACCTCCGCACAGTGGTCAACATGGTCCATTCGATCTGACGACTTATAATACCGCCATTGCAAATGGTTCATTAGTTAACAGATCGGTGGGTTGGTTTACGGATGCAGCCGCAACCCTGGCAGTGCCGACCCCTCTTTCCTATACGTTGGTTGGTAATGTAACTTTATATGCCAAGGTCACCAACACGATAACGAATTGTTCCAACATTGCTACCATAAACTTAACTACGCTTCCCCGTCCCATTGACAATCCTGTTATCGGGAATACTTCGGTATGTACAGGAAGCAATATTTTACTTTATCAACTTACTCCAGGAAATAACCCGGGATCAACTTATACTTGGAGTGTAGTTGGCACTCCTGCAGCAGATGTAACGGTGTTTGGTGGTGGTGGCACAAACAGTTCCAACTTTTTCGTGCTCCTACAATTTCCTTCCGCCACCGGAACGGTAGCTATCGATGTATTTGAAACACTGAACGGATGTACGGGCAATACCAACCACATGACGGTAAACGTGAATGCTGCCCCGGCTGCTAATGTGATTAGTGGAGCTACTCAGGTATGTACCAACCAGACATTGGTTCCTTACACAGTAGTTCCCGCCAATGGTTCTTCAACCTATTCATGGGTGGTGACAGGTGCAACACCCAGTGGATCCGGAAGCACCATTAATGTGGACTTCGGACTTACTTCTCCGGTTACAATTCAGGTAACAGAAACTGCGTCAACAGGCTGTGTTGGGTCTCCGGCTAATCTCGGTGTAACTGTAAACGCACGTCCGGTGATGACCTCTAGTACAACCTCAGCCGTATGCAGTGGGCTTGCACCCGGGTTAGCGTTTAGTTCATCGGTGGCCAGCACCTATGCCTGGAGCGTAGTAAGCATCACCGGAAGCATTACCGGTGCTACCGTGGGGCAGGTTGGTACGGGCAATCTATCCACAACTTTTACAGGAGCAGGGGCACTTAAAAATTTGTCAGGCGCGGTTGGATCCGTTACCTTTAATGTTACGCCTACAGCGACTGCCGCACCAAATTGCGCGGGAACAACTCAAAGCGTGGTAGTGACGGTTAATCCCGAACCCGTTCTTGTTAACCCTCAATCGAAAACTATTTGTAGCGGTCAGCAAGTGAACTACGAAATTCTTTTATCTCCCTTAAACCTGCCCGGTGGAACATTTTTCAATTGGCCAGCACCAGTGATGTCGGATGCTTCGGCTCAGGGATCTCCAGGAGTGAATGTACCTGATGGTTCAGCGGGAACATTACATATTACGGATAATCTGGTCAATAATTCTGCCTCATCGATTACGGCTACCTATACCATAACACCAACAAGCGGTGCTGGATGTAATGGAACAGCAAGGACAGTGGTGGTTACGGTTTTGCCTCAACCTACCTTGTCCCCAACGCTTGGCACTACAAAGTGTAGTGGATCACCGATCGGTGTTACGTTGGCTACTGCTGCAGGATCAGTTGCGGCTAATAATTATAACATTACCGCCGTTACAGTTCCAGGGGGACTTACCCCTGGAACCAACGCGGTTGTTCCAGCAACAGGTGTTGGCTCAACCTATCTCTCAAATGATTCTTATTTAAATACTACCAACGGAGCGTTAACAGCCTCCTATACGGTTGTTCCGGTGAGTGTGGGCGGTTGTCTTGGAAGCCAAGTTATTGTTAACTTCACCATTAATCCACAACCTTCCCTTTCCGCCACCCTCGATATGACGGTCTGTAGCGGAATAGCAACGGGCCTAACACTTGCCACAGCTGGCGGTTCTCCTCCGGCCGTTAGTTATAACATTACCGGAATCACTATTGCTGCAGGATTAGTAGCTGGAGGATTGAATGCGGTAGTTCCAGCCACGAATAAGCCTTCTAATTATTTAGCTGCCGATGTCTTTACGAATACCGGCAGCACACCGCTGACGGTTGTTTATCAGGCTGTGCCCGTGAGCGCAATGGCCTGTCCTGGCAACCCTCCAAAATCGATAACGATTACCGTGAATCCGGAACCGGTTCTTGGCAATGGAAACGCTGCCGTGTGTAGCAGTAGTACAATTGGCCTAACCCTTAATACCAACGGAACGTCAGTTGCCGCCACGAATTACAACATTACAAATAGAACGATTGCCCCTGGCTTAATTGCGGGAGGTTCAAATGCAGTTGTTCCGGCATCTGGCGTTCCGGCTGGCTATCTGGCTTCGGATATATTTACTAATACGGGCGGAGCAGCGTTGGATGTTACCTATACCATTGTTCCGGTAAGCGCCACACCTTGCAGTGGTCAGGCGAAAGTGATTACGATCACGATCAATCCTGAACCGGTGATGGCCAATACTTTGGACGCTACGGTATGCAGTCGTCTTGCCACGGGTCTGACGCTCAATACCAATGGTACATCAGTAGCCGCAGCGAGTTACAACATAACCTCAAGGTCGATTTCAGGAGGGTTGACCCCTAATGTAGCCAATGTCGCTGTGCCTGCAAGCGGGGTGGCTGCGAATTACCTCGCCAACGACATATTTTCCAATACAGGCTCGAATCCGTTGACCGTTACCTATACCGTGGTTCCCCTAAGTTCTTCAGGTTGTTTGGGGGCGTCCAAAATTATTACCATCACCATCAATCCAGAGCCTGTAGTTTCGAGTTCTTTGGATGGTTCGGTCTGCAGCATTGTGCCGATCAATCTAACCTTAAACACCAATGGTTCTTCGGTTGCAGCAACAACCTATAATATTACGGCAATTTCGATCGCTGGCGGTTTAGTACCAGGTGCCAATGCCATCGTTCCGGCCAGCAATGTGGCTGCAGGGTATCTTGTTAACGATACCTATTCGAATACCGGAACTACCCCTTTGAACGTTACCTATACTGTGGTTCCGATCAGTGCTGCAAATTGTTTTGGTGTTGCTAAAATCATTACCTTAACAGTAAGCCCTGAACCAGTGGTATCAAATACGTTGGATGCGACCATATGTAGCGGTTCACCGACCAACCTTACACTTAACACCAATGGTACCTCAGTTGCAGCGGCCAATTATAATATTTCATCGGTTTCCGTGGCATTTGGTCTTACTGCTTCCGGATCGAATGCTGTTGTCCCGGCTACGAATGTAATTCCGGCTTACCTAATTAACGATAAATATACAAACACTGGAAATACTTCTTTGGCCGTAGTGTACACGGTGGTGCCTTTAAGTGCAGCGGGTTGTCCGGGGCCTTCTAAATCCATTACAATTACCATCAACCCCGAGCCGGTTATTTCCGGATCGCTCAGTACTACCGTGTGTAGTGGGGTAGCCGTTGGGCTAAACTTAAACACCAATGGAAGTTCTGTGGCTGCCGCAAACTATAATATTACAGCGCGTTCCATAGCCGGTGGGCTTACCCCTTCTGGAACAAATGCCACTGTTCCTGCTTCAACCGTAGCAGCCAATTATTTAAATAATGATGTATTTACAAATACAACTACGCTGCCTTTAAATGTTACCTACACGGCCGCGCCAGTTAGCGGATCCGGGTGTCTGGGGCAACCACAGATAATAACCATAACGATTAATCCACAGCCGGTTCTCTCGAGCTCGTTGAACAATACGCTTTGCAGTAGCACAGCGACAGGGCTTACGTTAAATACGAACGGAACTTCGGTAGCAGCAGCAAGCTATAACGTGACTAATATTTCGTTGGCAGTTGGATTAAGCGCGGCGGGTACGAATGCCGTAATTCCTTTTACAGGGGCATCGAATACGTATTTATCAAGCGATAAATTCATCAATACAACGGCCATTCCTTTAACCGCCACTTATACGGTTGTTCCGGTAAGTGGAGCAAACTGTGCCGGTTCTCCGGTGAATGTAATAATGACCATCGACCCCGAGCCGGTTATCTCTAACTTATTAAACGAAATAGTTTGCAGTGATGTGGCATCAGGGCTTACGTTGAATACCAACGGGTCTTCGGTGGCAGCCTTAAATTATAACATCACCGCACGATCAATTGATCCTGGTTTGACACCTGCGGGAACAAATGCTGCTGTTCCTTTCATGAGCGTGGCTGCTAACTACCTAGCGGCAGATAAATTTAATAATGTAACCAATAACCCACTAAACGTTACCTACACGGTTGTGGGTGTTAGTGGTGCAACTTGCACGGGCGCGCCTAAGATTATCACTGTGACCATCAACCCGAAACCCGTTCTTTCGGGATCGCTTAATGCGACTATATGCAGCGGTCTTTCAACCGGTCTGTTGTTGAATACGAATGGTACTTCCGTTGCTGCTCAGAACTATAACATTACGGCAATATCCATAGCGGGAGGATTAACCGCGGCAGGAACTAACGCAACTGTTCCTGCATCGGGTGTGAATGCAGGCTACTTAGGCAGCGATTCTTTCACTAATACTACCGCTGGAAATTTGAATGTTGTCTATACGGTCGTTCCGGTAAGTAATGCTGGATGTCCTGGTGTGGCGATGCCGGTGACCATAACCATAGAGCCCCAGCCGGTAATTGCGACTACATTGGACAATACGCTTTGTAGCGGTCTGGCAATTGGGCTCACACTCAATACTAATGGCACTTCCGTGGCAGCGGCAAACTACAATGTCATGGCTCAAACGATAAGCGGAGGCCTTGTGGCGAATGTGGGAAATGCAGCTATCCCAGGAACCGGTGTGGTACCGGGATATCTTGCAAACGATAAATTTACGAATACTACGAATTCGGCACTTACGGTAACGTACACGGTTGTGCCCGTTAGTGCAGTAGGATGTTTGGGTGATTCAAAAGTTATCACCATGACAATAAATCCTGAACCAGTAATTTCAAGCTCACTTGATAAAACAGTTTGCAGTGAAGCAAATATCAATTTAACCTTGAATACCAATGGCTCCTCGGTTGGTGCCGCCAATTATACGATTACGGCAAGGATTATTGCCGGAGGACTGACACCTGCCGGTACCAATGTGACTGTGCCGGCAAGTAATGTATCGGCTAGTTATCTATTGTCGGATAAGTTTACAAATGTTGGTGCAACTCCATTAACAGTAAAATACACGGTTGTGGCTACCAGTGGATCGGGATGTGTAGGGCAACCTAAGATCATTACAATCACAATAGACCCGGAGCCAGTTATGGCTAGCGGTCTGAATAAAAGTATTTGCAGTAGTGTAGCTACAGGATTGACTTTAAATACCAATGGAACATCAGTAGGAGCATCGAGTTATAATACTCTATCCATTTCAATAGGGGGATCACTGACGGCCGCAGGTACGAATGCAGCAGTCCCAAGTACAGGCGTTGCCAATAACTATTTGAGTGGAGATGTGTTTAAAAATATAACCAACGCATCGCAAACCTTAAGCTATGTGGTGACACCGGTAAGTGGAGCAAGTTGTGTTGGCCAACCGATTACGATTGTGGTGACCGTAAATCCCGAACCAGTAGGCTCTAACGTTACTGATCCGCAGTGCGCTACCACGCTCAATCATAGCATTCAATCTCAAATTACTAATGGGGTGACTTCTGTTTTCACGTATACCGTATCCTCTGATAATGGCGGTGTTCCTGCCGCTCCTAATCGCACCGTGGCAAGTGCAGCCGCCATCACTGATAGCTATGTCAACAATACTGGCACACCAGCTAATTTAACCTATACCATCACGCCATTCAGCTCGGCCAATAATTGTCAAGGTGCTGTATTCACCTACGTTGTTAAGGTAAGTCCAACACCTGTTGGAGCCAGCACACTACAATCAGCACTTTGTTCGAGATCAGCTATCAGTATAAATCCCCAAACCAACAACATTACAAATGGGGTGACATCAACCTTTACCTGGACGGCCAGCTATGCATCGGGTCTTACCGGAGGCACTGGATCCGGAACAGGTTTGATTACAGATAACCTGACTAATTTAACAGCAGGGGTACTTAATGCAAACTATACCGTTACGCCCTCCTCAGGGGCTTGCGCTGGATTGCCATTCACAGTCACCCAGCCGATAGATCCTGAGCCAGTGATGAACCCCATATTGGCGACAAAGACAATTTGCAGCAACAATGCTAGTTCTGCCAATCCGACCAATATTGTTCTGAGCACCAATGGGGTTTCCGTTGCTGCGGCTTCTTACGATGTTTCTTTGGTAAGTCAAGATGCAGGTTTAACCGGAACGCCAACAACAGGCACTTCGTTGAGTGCCAATGCCATCAAAAATGATGTTTTCAATAATATTGGCTCTGTTCCACTAAAAGTAGTTTACCAAGTCACTCCGAAGTCGAGTGTCCCTTGCCTTGGCGCACCATTTACGATTACCGTGACGGTAAATCCGGAGCCGGTACTGGCCGCTTTAACGAATTCGGTCTGCAGTAAAAGCACGACCAACATTACCTTGGCGACCGGTGGCTCTTCGGTCGGTGCAGCATCCTACAAACTGATTTCAGTAACAGTGCCTGCAACCATCACGGCAGACGGAGGAAACGTGGCTAACCTTGGTCTGCCTCAAACGGGCGGTGTTTCGCTAATAGTGAATGATAAATATGTTAATACAACCAGCGCTCCGGTAAACGTTACTTATAGCATTTTAGGTATTAGTGGTTCGGGATGCCAGGGGCTACCTCAAAACATTGTTGTAACCATTAATCCAGAACCCATACTGGTGCCTGGAACAAGTATAATTTGTAGTGGGGTGGCCTCAGGAATAATCGTTGGAACGGCAGGAGGTTCAGCGGCCATTTCTCAGTACAACTTGAAGGGGGTAAATGTTCCGGGGGGCTTAACTGCCTTAGGCACCAACGCTGCTCTGGGTACTTACACCGTTAATAATTTCTTAGCCAACGATCAATACTTTAACACCACACAAAACCCGATTAACGCAACCTACACCATTGCGCCATCGACTTCCGCGGGTTGTATCGGAAATGATTATCAAGTCGTCCTCACGGTTAACGCTGCTCCGGCCGTGGCCACGAATTTGAATGCAACGGTATGCTCGACTAATGCTTCGGGTATTGTGCTGGCCACTACATCCACAAGCGCAGCGGCAGCCAATTATAACATCACCAACATTGTTATTAGTTCAGGGCTTTCCCAAACTTCAGGTAACGTAGGATTTCCAAGAAATGGGGTGGCGACCACCGAAATTCAGAATGATAAATTTACTAATACGAATACAACAAATGCCCCGCTCACGGTAACCTATACCATCGTGCCGGTTTCTGGTGCTGGGTGCTTTGGTCCTCCAAAAGACATCGTGCTTACCGTTGAACCGACTGTTGTAGCTACTGGTGTAGCCGCTACCAATATTTGCAGTAACACCACTACAAACATTGTATTAAATTCGCCATCCACGCCAACAGCGGGGTCAATTTCATTTAACTACACAGCCTCCTCTTCGGTAGGCGGGCAAATGAGCGGATTTACACCATTGGCAAGCAATCTGCCTAACGGAAGCGTGATTGCTGACAAACCTGTGAACAATACCAGTACGCAGGCTACGCTTACCTACACGATCACACCATTCGCTCCTGGCGCGAAAGGTGGGGCCGGCTGTTCGGGTACCCCAATCACCGTGTTGGTTCATGTTGACCCTATTCCACAACTTTCTGCTTCACCTCCGATCCAAACTATTTGTGAAGGCGTTGCTGCGAACATTGTGCTTACCAGTGCCACCGTTCCGAGTGCGGGCGGAACGATGAAATTCAACGTGACAAGTGTAGTGCCCGATGCAGGCTTGACGATGACCTCGGCTCCAGTGGCCAGTTACACCAGCGGCCAAAGTATCGCAGACATTTGGAGTAACAGCAATACTGCGATGAGTACAGCAACCTATACGTTACAACCTGTGGTGAATGGTGGGTTGGGTTGCGTAGGTAATCCGGTAACGATTACCCTGAATGTAAATCCTTCACCGAATGTCACAGCTGCCATCATCAACCCAACCCTATCACCTCCGGCAATATGTAGTAATGATTTGATCAACATTTCGTTGTCGGATGACGTGTCAAGTACCGTCAATTCATGGACGGCCTCGGTGACATCGGGTGCGGCCAAAGGCTTTTCAAACGGAGCTGGGGATTTAATATTCCAAAATCTGCAAAACACAGGATCGGTTCCGGCGATTATCCATTATGTGATTACGCCAAAAGCAAGCGGTTGTGCGGGACCACCCGTGCCGATCGATATTGAAGTGGATCCAATTCCTAATGTATTATTCACCGCAGTACCTTCAGTTTGTTATGGTGCTACCCTAAATATTCCGTTGAGCAGCTCGGTTGCCGGAACGAATTTTACATGGACAGTTGACCCAAATAATTCTGGCGTACCGACAGCATCGGCATCCGGAACACTTATTAATCAGGTGGTAACTGATACCCTTACTAATGCGCAAGACTATTTAACATACACCATCACGGCAACAGGCCCCGGTGCAACAGCTTGCCAAAGCAATCCTAAGATTATGAGTGTGCTCGCGGCACCCAAGTTAAATGGCCTATTCCAAAATGACTCCACCTGGTTGTGCACAGGCAGCAAAGACTTTTTGCAAATCGCATTGGAAGGACAGGCGCCTTTCAACTTTACCTACACGGACGGTTCATCAAACTTTACCCTTACGAAAGCAGGGAATTTCAAGTCCATTCAAATCCAGCCCACTGCGTCAACCACCTATAAATTAGTATCCATTACCGACAACCTGGGTTGCAGTGCTCCGCTTACCAGTCAGGTTGTGTATACAGTTGGCCAAACAAACGCAACCTTCAATATTCTTTCCTCCTTGGCAGCATGTTCACCGGAGCCTACTACGTTCCAATACAACCAAAATGCAGGGACTACTTATGTTTGGCAATGGGGTGATGGTAACGACTCGACTTACACAGCTACAACCAGTGTAACTGGTCAAACGCTAAAGCATATCTTCTATAATTCGAGTCGTACTTCTACCTTGAAGGCGAACACGATATTAACCACTTCCTTAGATTCCGATTTCCCGGGAGGCTGTTCAAAGAATTCATCAAAATCAATCACAGTCTATGCCCAATTGCAAGCTAATGTTTCTGTAGACAAGCCTGTAATTTGTAGTGGTGACAATGTGAAGTTGACAAACCAGACTGCCGGTGTGCTAAGTACTGGGAATTCCTGGTTTTACCAATACCCAGGCGATGCAACTCAGTTTGGGTCAACGAATACCATCAATACAAATTACACGCTTACGCTTGATCCTACAAAAACCAATCCGCAAATTGTCAATATTGTTTACAATGCAACGAACGGTAATTGTACTGCTGATACAACCATTCAAGTGACCGTGTATAAATCTGTAGCGGCAAACTTTACTTTTGTTGCTCCTAATTTTGTAGGCGGTAATTCTACTGTAACGTATACAAACACATCTGTGGCTGCATCCGATTGGCCGGACTTCCAGTTTGGTTGGAATTTTGGTGTTGACGCTACGCCTGCAGCACTTACCAGTTCAACGAGTCCACTCAATGTAAATTATGCCTCACCAGGTCCTCGGGATGTGACCCTTACTGCTGTGAATGTGGCTGCCCAAACGGCAGGACTCACGTGTTCGAGTATGATTACAAAAACCGTTGAGATATTGCTAGCACCGCTAATGGCACAGTTTCAAATTGATCCAACGAGAGGTTGTTACCCGACCAAAGTTACGGTAACTCAGAACCTCTCTACTGGCGACCGATACAATTGGGCAGTCATTGACCTCATAAGAAGAGATACGGTTGCTTCGTCAAATGCAGCACTCCCTGTCTTTAGTGTAGGGAGTGATGGATCTTATTTCGTGAGTTTGGTGACGAGCAGTTCGAAAACAGGCCAAACGGCTTCCGATACGCTGCATTTCGTTATTTATCCAAAACCACAACCTATTTTTGATGCTTATCCAACTACGGTATATGTTCCCGATCAACCAATCAATACCCTTAACGGTAGTGGAAGTTCAGCGAACCAATACCTTTGGGATTTTGGCGATGGGGGAACGTCAACCGATTTCCAACCTTCTTATCAATATAAATTTCAAGGCGTGGATACCTTGCGCTTCACGGCACAATATGACCATGGTAGTGGCGTGATTTGTTCAGCGTCTTCGTTTAAGATAATTATCGCGAAGCAAGGCGGTGCGGCTAAGATTCCAAATGCCTTTACGCCAAGCTCCGCGGGACCTAGTGGGGGCGTAGGTGGTGTGGATTTGTACAATTACATTTTCTTACCGCAAGTAAAAGGAGTAGAAGAATTTAACATGCAAATCTACGACCGTTGGGGTAACTTGATCTTCGAAAGCCTGAATCAGTCGATCGGATGGGATGGATATGACCAACATGGAAAGTTGATGCCGGGAGGTGTTTATGTTTATAAATTGACACTGCGACTATCCGATCAATCGCGAACAACTCAGGTTGGAGATGTTACTTTGATCCGATAAAAAAACTACCTTTGAACCGTATGATGAGAAGTGGGATTATTATTTTCTTTATTATTCTAGCAAAGATTGCGGGTGCCCAAGACCCCCAATTCTCGCAATACTACCAAGCACCCTTATACCTTAATCCTGGATTTACCGGTATCACTCCGCAGCAGCGTTTAGTGGTGAACAACCGCATTCAATGGCCAAATCTCCCGCAGGCCTTTAATACTTTTATGGCCAGCTACGATATCTGGGTCGATGAGTTGCGAAGTGGTTTTGGAATCATCGCGAGTACAGACAAGATGGGCTCTGCTGGATGGCGCACTTCTACCTTAGGATTTAATTACAGTTACAAAGTCCGGTTAACCGAAAAGCTTGTTTTTTCTCCTGGATTATATTTTGGCTATGGCATCAACGGGTTAGATCGAACCAAGCTGATTATGGGAGATGGTTTGCAATATGGTAATGGGGCGCAGTCGCTGGATCCAGCCTTGAACAAACTAGGTAATAACCAGTACTTCGATTTTGGATCTGGATTTGTATTGTATAGTAAGATATGGTGGTTAGGGGCTGCCTTTAGCCACATGAACAGACCCAATGTGTCGGTACTCAACGAGACAGACCCACTCTATATGAAAACAACTATTCATGCAGGTGCCCGGTTGAGTTTGAACAATGGATTGCGCTCCCCAAACAGGGCTTCTTACCTAACACCGTCATTTGTTTATCAACAACAGGGTGGAATTTCACAATTGGCCTTGGGTCTGAATTATCATGTCGATCCGGTATCCATTGGCTTTTGGTATCGGGGCAAGCCTTTTCAAAAAACGGTCATTGGAAGCACGCAACAAGATGCCATTATTTTTATGTTGGGACTATACTTAAAGGATTTTACGGTAGGCTACAGTTATGATTTTACCATTTCTCCACTGGCGACTTCGGCCGGGGGCGCGCATGAGCTCTCCATAGTCTATGAATTTTCGGCAAAGCCCTTGCACCGTGGGGTGAAGAAACGCAATCGACTTATCCCTTGCCCTACCTTTAACAGCAAGCCGGGCTTCTGGAATTGATGGTTAATTGGATTGACTACGGCTCGAAAATAGCTTTAAGGGAAATCCACTTTTTTTAGTCGCCATTCACCTTTCTAATATTCTTTTCAACTTTGTTAAAATGACCTTTATCGTATATCGCTTTATGAGGCCTTAATAAGAAGGTTCCCTTTTGTTTCTTTGCTTGAATTAAAGGATGTCTAGTGGCTTTTTAATTTTTGGGTTATCCATAAATGAATTATGCCATCGATATTTTCGCTACCAAGAGTCCATGCATTTTATTTTTTATTACCGCTGCTCTTATTGAGCAGCTTTTGCGAATTGTTCGCACAAGACTGCAGTGGGGTAAAAACAGGCGGTTTTATTTTAACAAATAATGGTATCACTTGTGCCACCGCGTTAGGGCCTGCCACACTTAATATCTCAATTGGTGGCGTGAATGATCTCAATAATCCGAACAATGTAACGATCAACATCGATTGGAAAGATGGATCGACCCAGGTGCTCTCTACCGCCAATGGAAATTTAACATGGGGCGGGGTTGGAACAGGGAGTTACAGCAATTCAGCCCTCACGCACGTTTTTCCCGTTACTGCTGGTGGTGGTGCAATTGTACAATGCGAGTATGTGCCAGTGGCAACGTTGTATGTAGCCGGCACGATGTGTTCTACCGTAGGCAACCCGCCCATTATTTTAAGGTGGAACACCGATGACCAAAATAGCGGAAAGCTCAACCTGTCAGAAACCGTTACGGGAGCTACTACCTACAATGTTTGCCAAGGTGTTGCTACTACTGTTACGTTCACCGACCGAACGACATTAAACTGTATCCCTAATGCTGAAACATCCAATCCGAATGAAAGTACGCGTTGGCGGCAGTTTGTGTATGGTACAGGAGCGACTGACATTGTGGGCGCCACCGTGGCAGGAAACGGGGCAGGGACATTTCCATATTCGGAAAACGCAATAAGCAATGGAGCAGGCCCAACCACGGCCTTACCAGCTCCTGTAACAACCAGTAGTATTACAATTCCTAGTACAGCTACTGTTGGGCAGGAGTTTGATATCACCATGTACTATTGGAATTTATGCAATCCGTATTCCGCTGTTACGGGCACATCCAATGCCGTCTCTACGGTAGCCAGAATTGTGGTAGTGCCTTCTCCTCAGCCTGCATTTAGCACGCAGTTGGGGAGTGCGAGCGGTCCGGTGCAATCGGTTTTTTGTATTGGTGATAATATTTATTTCAATAATCAAACCCCACCAATTGGTGGAGTTTCCTTTGCTTATAGTTGGCAATTTTTCGATAACCCCACGGGCACAGGATCTCCTTTGGCTACATCAACAAATGCAGATCCTACATTTGCCTATTCAACGGGTGGGCAAAAATTAGTCAACCTCACAGTTACAGGCAGGAACGTGCAGGGCCGGTGCGCTAACACTTATTCAACTTTGATAACCATTTCGCCAAGCCTTCAAGCCAAAATCCAAACTACCGATTTATCCAATAATCCGATCACCCCTTACTTCTGTCAAAATTCATCTGCTCCCCTGAATACTTTTCAGGTCAGATTTACCGATGTATCCACGGGCACCGTAAGCGCCACCACGCAATGGCAATGGCAATTTTATGATCAAAATAATGCTTTGACTTTGCAAGTGCCCGCTTCTGGTCTTTCTTCCAGTCCCTTAGGGCCATTTGATCGGTCATTTACAAATTATGGAATTTACAATGCCCTTCTTACGGTCAGTGACAATGCTACGGGTTGCCAAACACGGAACACTGCCCAAGTGCGCGTCTATGAAAATCCTGTTCCATTTTTCCAAGCGACCAGGACTTGCCAAGGCCAGATGAATATGTTTAAAGACAGTTCTACGTTGCAAACCATCAATGGTGAAGCGATTGTTTTACGCGAATGGGATTTTAATTACAATAAGGTGACGTTTAACCCAGACCCCGTTTTCAACAACCAAACCAGCTTCGCTCGATCGTTGGGTGGTGCAGGTACATACCAGGTGGCGTTACGGGTGACCACCAATCAAAATTCATGTGCTGCCATTTTTGTTTTGCCGGTGATTGTAGATCCGTTGCCTGTTGCTTCTTTTACTCCGAACATTACTTCAGGGTGCAGCATTTTGCAGGTCACTTTCACTAACACGTCAATTGCTTTGCAGCCCCAATCGGTGGATCGTTACGTCTGGGAGATTGACGCAAATCAAGGTTTAGGCTTTCAACCCGTTGCTACCCAACGTCCTTCTGATTTAGGTTTTAGTAATTTGTTCACCACTCAATTTAAAAACACAGGTATTGTCAATCTACAAGAAAGTGTTCGGCTTCACGTATATACGGTTCATGGTTGTGAAACAATTTCTTCTCCTACTACCATTACAATATTCCCGGGCACAAGATCTGGATTTATCGAGGCCAATTACTCACCCTTCAATAACAATTGCTCACCGCAGTCGGTAACATTTACCGTGGATGCTGCTACGCAATCACTAAGTCCATCCAATTATACGTGGGTGATAAGTAATGGAACTGGAATTATAGCTACTTCAAGTTCAGGCACAACGCCCTCGTACACCTACTCTTTTTCAAACACAACACAACAAATTGAGGATTTTTCTGTAAAGCTTACTTCGACATTGAGCTCGGGGTGTTATGGAGATTCCATCCGCACGATTCGGATTTCTCCTGTTCCCTCTTCTTTATTCACCATCGACACCTTACAGTTTGACTGTCAGGTTATGAAGGTGAATCTCATCGCATCGCAACCTGGACTGGCATCTTACCATTGGGCGGTGAACGAAAACGGAATGGTGGTAAGCGATGTGACGGGCTCTTCAAGTCAATTTCAAGTTACCTTCAATCGTACAAATGCAGATCTCCATGTTCAGTTTTCATTGGATACAAAAAATCTGGCCAGTTGTAAGAGCACGGTTACCCGTGATTCACTGGTTGTTCCCAAACTCGATAACATTTTGGTTTCATTCGCAGCAACTCCAATCACTCAATCCTTGCCATCTTCTACGGTATTAATTACGAATGCGACCAACCCGGGTCCGTGGGTTTATCAATGGGATTTTGGGGACGGAACAAAATCACCGGATGCCAATGTGTTGAGCCATACCTATTCAACTTTCGGTGTGTACACGATTTCGCTTACGGTTTCGAATAATGCCTGTAGCCAAACTCAAACCCAACAGGTCACCATATTGGCTATTCCGCCCATCGTGGATTTTAGCTATGCGCCTGACGCTGGCTGCCAACCTTTAACGGTTCAGTTTACCAACCTGTCGCAATATGCTGATCCCGCATCCTATTCGTGGGACTTTGGCGATGGCGGAACATCGAAAGCAGCTAATCCCATCTATACGTATTTCAATGCCGGACAATATTCGGTTTCGTTGCGTGCGTCCAACATTACAGGGCAAACGATTACCACCACAAAACAATCCATCATTGATGTTTTTCAAAAGCCAATCGCGAATTTTAAAATTACCCCGGATGTAGTGTATATACCTGGTGGGATTTTATATACGGCCAACCTCAGTACCAATGCGACTGGCTTTTATTGGGATTTTGGTGATGGTGGCACTTCCTTGGAATATCGGCCGGAGCATCTTTACAAAAAAGACGGTTCGTTCACCATCACCCTAATAGCGACCAACGAATCCGGATGCAGTGACACCACGCGTGTAGTGGATGCGGTGCTGGTAAAAAAAGCTAACGAGGTGTTGATTCCTAACGCGTTTTCTCCAGGCACCAACGGAGTAAGTGTGGGCGATGGCAAGAACGATATTTTTCTTCCCTTGATGCGAGGCGTTACCCAATTTGACATGCTCATCTTCAATCGCTGGGGTCAGCTCATATTTGAAACGCATGATCAGTCTACCGGATGGGACGGCTACTACAACGGAAAAATGTGCGAGCAGGATGTGTATATGTATAAAGTTACGGCACTGCTAAACAATGGGGAAACTTTGGTGAGGGTAGGAGATGTCAATTTAATCCGATGAAACGAATTTATCTGAGTTTATTTTTTGTGGTCTTTGGCTTGATGGCAAAAGCGCAGGATCCTGAGTTTAGCCAATATTACGCAGCACCGTTGTATTTGAATCCCGCGTTCACGGGCACTACCAACGATCACCGATTTATTTCAAACTACCGCAACCAATGGCCTAACGTTTCCAGAGGGTATGCCACTTATGCTATTTCCTATGATTACAATTCATCCAGTCTAAATAGTGGATTTGGTTTTATGGCAACACAAGACCAGGCCGGGTCGGCTTCAATGAAATCAACGGAGTTTAATTTTCTCTATTCCTATAAATTACACATCTCTAATAAATGGGTGATTTCTTCTGGATTGAATTTTGGCTACGCAGTGCGAAGCATTGATTTCAATAAATTAATTTTTGCAGACCAATTACAGTTTGACAATACAGGTACTACCCCAACATCTGATCCCGCTTTATTTAATGCTGGCAACGCACACTATTTTGATTTCAAAGCAGGAATGTTGGCTTACAATAAGAACGTTTGGTTGGGCTTTGCAGCCGATCACATTAATGAACCAAATCGTTCACTTTTGAATCAATATGCTTATGTTCCATTGAAGATTACCGTGCATGGAGGTTTGCGTATACCACTTTATTCAGGCGTCTTTAAGCGCGACCGCATACCCGTGTTGTCTCCTTCCTTTGTTTACAAAAGACAAGCGAATTTCCAGCAGTTGGATATCGGCACCTATTTGCTCTACAACCCGATCGTCCTTGGCTTATGGTACAGAGGCATACCGGTTTCAAAAAATGCGGACAACAGTCCGAGTCAGGATGCGGTAGTGATGATTCTTGGATTTCAATTCGATCAGCTCGAGGTGGTTTATAGTTATGATTTCACCGTATCCAAATTAGGCGCGGCTTCCGGTGGGGCGCATGAGATCGCCTTGAAGTATCGATTTGAAATTAAAGAGCATGGGAAATATAAAAAGAAGGATAAGTTTATCCCTTGTCCTACGTTCAATCGGAAGGAGTGAGATGGAGCGGGAAACAGGATTCTGATTACTTTCACTAGACCCACAGCCAACTTTTCACCTTTGTCAACTGTCAATTGCCTATTGTGTCAACTGCCTTCATGTGTTAATGTTTTGCCTCCAGTTACCTGCCTATTGGCTACGGCCTAACTTCTTCCTTCCCATCCGGATACTTTGCGAATCTACTTTTTTCTCTCGGATGGACATGTTCATAAGAATCCCAAGGCCATCCGCCAAATTCGGTGTGGCGGTATTCATTCATCGCCTGTTGAATTTCCGCTGCGGTATTCATTACAAAAGGGCCATGTTGTACTATAGGCTCGGCAATGGGTTTGCCTTGCAGCAAGAGCAGATGGCTTTCGGAGTCTCCATTCTTTAACAGAACTTCCTGA
Source organism: Cytophagales bacterium (assembly GCA_027317105.1). Classification (GTDB taxonomy): domain Bacteria; phylum Bacteroidota; class Bacteroidia; order Cytophagales; family Cyclobacteriaceae; genus ELB16-189. The sequence goes on along the minus strand of DAHVFH010000210.1, from coordinate 44,114 downwards.
TCGGCATATAATTCGATAGCCTGATGCGAAGTAAAGTTTTTCTCTGAAACATGGATGGCGTTTCCTTCATAAAAATAAAGGGAACGATTAACACTTGCGGGTGCAGTTGGTAGTTTCCAGGATGCCCCCGCTTCCATTTTAATGGTCCAGATTGCCACTTCATGGGAAGGATCTGCTGCCCAGGAATTCGGTGCAGGATCAGGTGCCAGGGTGTTTTCTATTTTTCCAGCAATCACACGAATGGCTGTTGACTTCCCATTCTCATCGGTAGTTTTAAACACAGGAATAGAGTCGCTCCAAAGCATGGCAAAGTGAGGCTCCACCATTTTTTTTGCTTTGGGTAAGTTCAGCCAGATTTGAAATAGTTCTAAAGGATTTTCTTTGTCTTTATGTAGCAAGGGGAACATTTCGCAATGTTGCACCCCTTTTCCTGCGGTCATCCATTGCACATCGCCAAATCCAAAACGTCCGGCAGCGCCCAGTGAATCAGAGTGATCGATCAACCCTTTTGTGGCAACAGTAACCGTTTCAAATCCACGATGGGGATGAGCAGGGAAGCCCGGCACGTTTTTGCCATGGTACATCCGCCACTTCTCACCTGGGTCAAAATCCTGCCCGATGTTACGACCCGCTAAAGATGCAGCGGGCCCCATGTGGTCATTTCCTTTCGGGTAAAAATCTTCGTGATGTACGCAGAATAAAAAAGGATCTTGTGTTTGCCAGGGAAAACCGAGTGGCTTGATGGATTTGATGGGATTGTTCATAGGCTAAAAATCGATGTACAGCTAAACCAAATTGAACGCGAAAAAGTTTACGGAATTCTTCGTTGTGAAATAAAACGCGAATCATTCAAGGTTGCCCTCCCCCTTTAATGGGATGGGTGAAGAAAATGAACGTGTAAGCAAGAGCAAAAACTGAATAGATCAACATAGGAATTAAGAGAACAGATAAGCCAGAAGCATAGGCCTTCAGCAAGGCTAGGGCGCCAATCGTAAAATGGCAAAAGTTTCCAAGGGCAATCGGTCTTCCATAAATTCCTCCAATCAGGTTGGCTCGTGAAGTGCAGTTGGTCATGGCGAAAGCAAAATAGACAGCACCTAAAATTTGAAGGACAACGGAATCCAGTAGAGTTGCCGCGACCTCATTGATGAGACTAAAAATTTCTTGGAGGGATGAACGACAGCAGTACTCCGGCTATACCGAGTAGGAGAGCGCTCGCTGACATGATGAGTTTGGTATTCATTGAATAATCGATTTGCTCAAAAATAGGAAAATCATTTGATCCGTTATTGGATTGAATTTCCATATAAAAACATCTGAAACCGTGCGGTGAGGATGCCTAATTCTATTAAATTTGAAAGGGACTGATCTTTACCCTCTAATAAGTGGATTCGAAGGAGATAGTCTGAAAATCACGGAATCAAAATCCAAAATTAAATTCTATGCTTTCTAAAAAATTTATGGGATGGATTGCCGCCCCCCTAATTATACTTTTGGCAGGAAGATGTAATCAGTCCACTAATTTGAAAGATGTTGAAAATGGCTCCGGAAAAACTTTATTAGCCATCTTTGCCCATCCCGATGATGAGGCGACCGTAGGTGCAGTGCTCGCCAAATATGCAGCCGAAGGCGTAAAGGTATACTTGGTTACGGCTACAGACGGACGCCTTGGCATTACAGAACATGCCAAGATACCAGCGGGCGATAGCTTGGCTTCCGTTCGAAAGAAAGAGCTTTTGTGTGCGACAGAGAAACTCGGGATCAACCCACCCATCCTGTTTGGATTACACGATCAACTGAAAATGGGCGAAGGAATGTCGGCATTCAATGAGCAACTCGATTCCTTGAAACGAGGCGTGTATAAATTGTTTTCAGAATTGAAACCTGATGTTGTTCTTACCTGGAATGCTTCCGGATGGACGGGGCATCACGACCATCGCCTGGTTGGTGCGGTGGTTACAGAAGTTTTTCAAAGCAAACATTGGGATAAACCCACTCAGCTTTATTATGCTGCCATCCCAACGGGTAATCTTCCACAAGGAGCAGTGATGCAGCTCGCGACAGTAGACTCAAGTTTTCTTACGGTGAAAGTTCCGCTCGCTGTAGTCGACTATGATAAAGCCAAAGACGCATGGCTTTGCCATAAAAGTCAATATACTCCCGAGATGATAGACCAAATGGATCGACTGATGAGAGTTTCGGGTAAAAGTGCAGCCTGGTTTCAGCCCGCAATTCCGATTAAGGGCAAGAAAAATTCTTTGTTTTAATCGGAAGCAATGGATAATGGAAATACAAATCCTTCCTCGTTGAATGATTTCCTTAATGGAAAATCCGAACATACGCTCATCTTGTTTCACTCCTTTGTTCAGGAGTTTCAAAAAATTGGAGCGGTTACGATACATCCCGCCAAAACCATGATTGGCCTTGCCACTTCGCGTAAACGCATTGCTTACATCACCCGGCTGGGCAAAAAATTTATTCATGTAGTCTTTCCATTCGAAAAGCCCTATTCGGATAATTTGTGTTTTCAAAAAATCGTCAACGTACCGGGCGATGAAAAACAATACAATCATCATTTAAGGATTCTCTCCAAAGAAGACATAAATGATGAGGTGCGAAAATTTATGAAAATGGCTTATGCGCTAGGGATTTGATCATGTTTCCTAACAAATTATCTTCGCTTCGCCCTTTCATATTGAATTGGCCATTTCACATCTTCTGTCAATTCGTGAGCGGCCCTTAATGGAAAATAAGGGTCGCGCAGAAATTCACGCGCCATTAACACAAGATCAGCCTTCCCTGTTCCGATGATATTATTAGCTTCTTGAGATGTTGTTATCATTCCAACAGCGCCTGTTAAAATTCCTGCCTCCTTTTTTACTAGCTCTGCAAAACCGGTTTGATATAAAGGGGCTATCGGAATCTTGGCGTCATACACATTGCCTCCTGACGAGCAATCAATAAGGTCTATCCCTTTCGTTTTTACAAGAGATGCTAACTGAACGGATTCGGCAGGAGACCATCCTCCCTCTTTCCAATCGGTAGAGGATATTCTTAAAAATAAGGGAAGCGTTTCAGGCCAAACTTTCTTTATACTTGCAATGATTTCCAGTAAGAAACGAACCCGGTTCTCAAAGGAGCCTCCATACTCATCCGTTCTTTGATTGCTTAAGGGTGAAAGAAATTCATGGATTAAGTAGCCGTGTGCTGCGTGCAACTCAATGACTTTAAACCCTGCTTTAAGGGCTCGTTGTGCGGCCAACTGAAAATCATGGATGACTTTATTTATTTCCGATTTGTCCATTTCCTTTGGAAGGGTATAACTTTCACTAAAAGGAAGAGCGCTCGGCCCAAAGGTTTGCCAACCACTTTCATCAAAGAGTGCTTTGTTTCCTTCCCAAGGCACGGACACACTGGCTTTTCTTCCGGCATGTGCTAATTGAATTCCAGGCACAGCACCTTGCTTTCTAATGAAGGAGGTAATGTGCTTTAAAAATGGGATATGTTCGTCTTTCCAAATCCCTAAATCATGAGGGGAGATTCTCCCTTCCGGTGAAACGGCAGCGGCTTCCGTGAAAACCAACGCTGTTCCACCCACTGCGCGACTGCCTAAATGAACGAGGTGCCAGTCGTTGGCAAAACCATCTTCGCTTGAGTATTGGCACATGGGCGACACGGCAATTCTATTTTTAAGCGTTACATCCTTAATCTGGAGAGGGGAGAATAATTGACTCATGATTTACTGTTACTTTGAATTGTGGTTACAACATCCAAGTGTTTTATAAAATTCATTTTTTAGAACGGAAATTTTAAAAGTGCGTTGTCATCGCCAATGCCCGTATTACCACGGTATTTGATTTTTTGAATGCGCTGTCACAAATTGTTAATTTTTTGCAAAACCAGACAAATATCCGCTGTAACGGCTGTCTTTATTAAACTTTATCTCAAAGAATCCGTGATGAGGATTAATTTCTGCCGATCACCCTATATATTAGCGAAAAGCTGAACTTAATTAGTAAAATTCTTATTTAAGACCTATGGATAAATTGTTTGTGCAGAAATTATATCAGTCGCATCAGGCATGCCCCACCTGCCCTTCCCCTGCTGAGGTATCGCAAGTGTTTACGCAGTTATTGGGAGCTCTTTTCCCCGATTTTTCGGCTGAATCATTTAGTTCGGTAGAGGGGTTCGAAACCCATTTTAAAAAGCTCCAGCACGATTGGGAAGAAATGCTTCGCCATGCACCTGGAAAAAAATCATTTGATGCCGATGAAATAGCCAAGCGGTTTTTTGGCGCCTTGCCCAAAATTCATGCTCGGTTGGAACATGATATTATTGCTATGTATGAAGGAGATCCAGCGGCTAAAAGTACCAGCGAGGTAGTGCGCACTTACCCTGGATTTTATGCCATTGCGGCCTATCGGTTGGCGCATGAACTTCATCGCTTAGGCGAAGAAGGTATTCCCCGGGTGATTACCGAACATGCACACAGTAAAACGGGAATAGACATTCATCCTGCGGCCTCTATTGGAGAGCATTTTTGTATTGATCATGGAACTGGCGTAGTCATTGGCGAAACAACGGTGATCGGCAACCATGTTAAGATTTATCAAGGGGTTACCTTGGGTGCGCTCAGTGTAGAGAAGATAGATGCTGAAAAGAAACGTCATCCAACTATTGAGGATCATGTGGTGATCTATGCAGGGGCAACTATTCTCGGAGGAGAAACTGTTATCGGGCATGATAGTGTGATTGGAGGAAACGTGTGGCTCACGCGAAGTGTGCCGCCTAATTCTAAAATTTATTACCAGTCCAAGATGTACAATGGCGATACAGAAGAAACTGACCTCGTTGTTTTCAAAGCTGAGAGAAACCCACTTTAAAAAATGATATTGCAATGAAACTTACTGACCTTATCGGGCATACACCCTTAGTAGAATTACAGCACATTCCTGTTAACAAAGGGGTTACAATTTATGGAAAATTAGAAGGTGACAATCCTGGGGGGAGCGTGAAAGATCGCGCAGCTTATGGAATGATTAAAGGAGCGCTTGATCGAGGAGAAATAAAAGGAGGCGATCAACTCATTGAAGCGACCAGTGGCAATACTGGAATTGCGCTAGCCATGATTGCTCGTCTTATGGGTCTTGAAATGACTTTGGTTATGCCTGATAACTCCACCCGCGAAAGAGTTCTAGCCATGGAAGCTTACGGTGCAAAAGTGATCTTAACGCCTCATCAAAAGACTATTGAATACTCGCGCGAGTTGGCGGAACAGATGGCTGCGAAAGAAGGCTATTTTATTCTTAACCAATTTGCCAACCCTGATAATTACAAGGCCCATTATAATACCACAGGCCCGGAGATATGGAACGACACGAAGGGATTGGTAACTCACTTTGTTTCTGCGATGGGCACCACTGGCACCATCATGGGAGTGTCTCGGTATTTAAAAGAAAAAAATCCAGGTGTTCAAATTGTAGGCACGCAGCCCACGGATGGATCGAGTATTCCGGGTATACGAAGATGGACGCCCGAATTTTTGCCGAAGATTTTTGAACGCGAGCGTGTAGACCACGTGATGGATGTGAGTGAATCGGAAGCCAAAGAAATGACACGAAGGTTGGCGAGGGAAGAAGGAATATTAGCGGGCATGAGTAGCGGAGGTGCATTGAGCGCTGCCATAAAAATTGCCAACGAAATAAAAACTGGCGTGATTGTTTTTATCGTGTGCGATAGGGGAGACCGGTACCTTAGCTCAGATCTGTTTGGGTAAAGAACGGAAAGCAAGACTTCAGCCCCTTCGGAGCAATTAGCTCAAGCGGAGCTTCCTATTGAAGTGACCATTGAGATCCTTCGCGCCCGTGTTGATTTTCATACGTTGAAATGCCCCAAAGAAATGCTGTACCCATTTTCTCAATGATTAATTTTGGGGCGGATGAATATCAAAACTCAATTATTCCTACTCGGGTTTGCCTTTTGTTTTATTCGCGTTAGTTACAGCCAGCAAAATGATTCATTACCCAGTCATCGGCTCTTCTTGATTGGTGATGCTGGACAAGAGGCTGCTGAAACCAAGCCGTATCAAATCCAACTTAAAAAAATGCTCTCGTTGGATGGATCAAAGACGATTCTTTTTTTAGGCGATAATATTTACCCGATAGGGATGCCCCCACAAGGAGCCAGGTCGCGAAAATTGGCAGAAGATATTTTAATGTCGCAAATCAACATGGTGAAGGCCACGAATGCGACTACTTATTTTATCCCTGGCAATCACGATTGGCAGCAAGGTGGCAAAGCGGGTGGCCAGTATATTTTAAACCAACAGAACTTTATTGATTCGATTGACAACAAGTCCATTCATTTTTTACCGCGCGATGGATGTCCGGGCCCTGTAGAAGTGAAACTGTTGGATGAGGTGATCCTTGTTATTATTGATTCACAATGGTTCTTTCAAAAGGAAAAATCCAAAAGCTGTTCTTCTCTGGCAACATCACAAGCGTGGCAACAGCTTATTGAGATATTGGATCGAAATAAAAACAAACAAGTTATCGTTGCGGCACACCACCCAGTGATGACAGGCGGGCCTCATGGTGGCCATTTTACTTTACAGGATCATTTGTTTCCGCTGACCCGATTCAACAACCGATTAATTTTGCCGCTTCCTATTTTGGGTTCTTTGTATGTGGGTTATCGCAAAATATTTGGAGGAGTTCAGGATACTTCGAATCCGACTTATAAAATGTTTATTCAGGACCTACAGCCTTTGTTAGCACAATTTCCAGGAATTATTTATGTTTCAGGTCATGAACATACACTTCAATATTTAGAGAAGGAGAATGTGCGCTATGTGGTCAGTGGGGCCGGCTCTAAAAGTAGTCCGGTAAAGAAAATAAAAAATGGATTGTTTGCCTCTTCACAAAATGGGTTTGCCGTGATTTCTTTTTGGCCAAGCAATGCGCTTACCATTGAATATTTCACTGGGAGCGGTGAGGTTTTTAAGGCTCCGTAAATGGAAAAATTTAGTTTATTTCTATTTCCTGACTTCGTCACTTTTTTACATAACGGTCAAAAAAAGTTTGAACGGCTTCAAAAAAGAATTGGAGCTAAATAATTATTTCCTGATAAGGAATACCGTGCCTGATTTCTTAAAATAGTTTCCAATTAGGTCGGTGCCTTCTGCTGTCCAGACATAAGTATCCACCGGCATGTTGGTGCCGTTTTGCTTACCGTCCCAGGATTCATTATTGTCAGAAGAAAAAACCATGGTGCCCCAACGGTCAAATATCTGTAAATCCAGTTTTTCGATAAAATGACCTTTTACGGTGAATGTTTTATTTACCTGGGCGACTTTACTGTCGGGATTAAAAGCAGTAGGATAATAGAGGTTTACCCCTTTTACAATTTTGATTTCATTAGAAACCGATACCGTAACACCTGCTTCCACTGCCGTAGCAACAATTTTGTAAAAAACAACTTGGTTTATAACGTCCAGCTGGTTATCGGTGTAAGTTGTGTCAGTCCCGACATTTATGGCTTGAATTAATTGACCCTGTTGATTATATTTTTGGACTTCATAATTCTTTACCCCTTTACTCCAGCCTACATAACTTGACCACTGTAAGAGGACATCATTCATTTCATTTGCCGTTCCTTTTAATAGCATGGGACAAGACGGAAGACCTTGCGTGCTGGCATTGCCGCAGTTGTCGACATAATTGATTTTGTAGCAATATCCTTCGGCATAGTTTGCATCAGAATATTTCTGAGCGGAGGTTGTATCCTTCAATACGTAGGCTACGGAATTTTGTGAGCGGAAAACACTATAAGAAGTGGATTTAAAGGCGGGATCTTGAAGCCAGGTAAGGTCAACTTGGGCGTTGTTTCCAACCACTGCACTCGTATTATCAATTGCCGTTGGGGTATCAATAAAGAAGGAATTTCCACAAAGTTGCAAAGAGGTGCTGGTTGCTCCGCCAGGATAGTTGCTCACCAACTGATAACAATAATTCGTTTTGCAAATGATGGCGTTGTCATCGTAAGAAGTAGCTGTGCCAGCAAGGGAGGTATAGGACTTAATAGTAGCGTTGGTGCGGATAACCTGAATATTGGAAATACCAAGACTGGATGTCTGCCAGCCTAATTGATTAACTCCGCTGGCAAAGGTTAAACTAAAATCCTGACTGCAAACCGGGATTGAGTAGGTGTTGGTATTGGCACAAGGATCATAGGAACTCATTTCAAAACAATAGTAGTTTTTATTTATCGCGAGATTTGGAATCGTTAAGGTATCGACACTGTACAAAGTCTTGTATTGTTGAAAATTGGCGACATTGTTAAAAGCGATGTTAGCATGATATTCAATATTTTTTTGAGGCGTAAAATTCAATTTTAAGGTAGCGACATCTACGGCAGTCAGCGTACTAATTGATGGTGTGGGAAGCGTGTTTATCGCCGTAAAGGGTTGAACCTTTGCATTACAATTATTTGCTGCATTGAGCTTTTTACCTTTTACGCTAATGTTGTAACTACCCGGGCTTCCATAACTGTAGGTGGCCACTTGATTATTTCCCGATGGAATCGTAGTGTTGATGACGCCATTATTTTTGAATTCAATCGCGTAGGAGTCGTAGGTATTATCGGTAATATCGATCTCAACCTTGGATCCCGCACAGCTAAAAATATCAAAAGCTGGAGCTATGTTGGGATCAACGGTGATTGTGATATCGTCAGCCCCAATGCTTTGATACAATACTGAAAGTTTGTAGGTACCCGGAGTAGTATAGGTGAATTGAATTACGTTTTGACAACTTGTGCCAGGGGCGGGGCAAACGCCAGTACCATCAAAATTCATAATACAAGGCGTGCCTGCAGTGCACCCCGGGTTGCCCGGAAAACTGGTGGAGGTTATGTTTATGGTAAACGGAGCGCAGCCTCTAATCTGATCAACCGAAAAGCGCCCCAGCCGACTGGTGTATTGGGCCTCTGCAGCCATTACCAGGAGAAAAAACCAAATAAATAGAAATGTACTTTTCACAACTTCATGTTATCGGTTAATCGTGATGTTAATCATAGAATGGATGCTCGGTTCAAGGCATGAACATTTAAATGTTAGGAATATTCATTTCTTTAATAAGACAAGTTGCTTTTATCAAGTCATCGTGCAACAATCGGTCTGTTTCTATAAACGGAACTTGTTCCCTAAAAGTATTGACAAAGTTCTCGAGATAAGGGGAGGTTTTTAACGGCTTCCTAAAATGAATTGCCTGGGCCGAGGTAATTAACTCTATGGCCAGAATGGAATAAACATTGTTAACCACGCGGTAGGCTTTAGTTGCGGCATTGGCACCCATACTCACGTGATCCTCCTGGCCATTGCTGGAGACAATCGAATCCACCGAGGCGGGATGGCAAAGTTGTTTGTTTTGACTGACCAACGATGCTGCTGTGTATTGGGGTATCATCAAGCCTGAGTTAATACCGGGATTTGCCACAAGGTAATTTGGGAGTTCCCTCGAACCAGAAATCAGCTGATAGGTTCTGCGTTCCGATATGCTACCCATCTCAGCCATCGCAATGGAGAGAAAATCTAATGCCAGAGCCAATGGCTGACCGTGGAAATTTCCTGCTGAAATAATTTGATCCTGCTCTGAAAAAATATTGGGGTTGTCAGTTACGCTATTGATTTCAGTAAGGAACGTTTTTGAAACAAATTCAAGGACATCCTCACTGGCTCCATGTACTTGCGGGATACAACGGAAGGAGTAGGGGTCTTGTACATGCTTTTTAGTTTGTTTGATGATGGCACTGCCTTCCAATAGTTTTCGTATTTCTGCAGCCACTTTGATTTGACCCGTATGGGGTCGGATACGATGAACATTTTCATTGAAAGGCTCAAGGCGGCCATCAAATGCATCCAAGGAAAGGGCACCAATAATATTACCCAATTTCAATATCCGATTGGCGTGTAACAAACACCAAACTCCGTAGGCGCTCATAAATTGAGTACCGTTGAGTAGCGCTAATCCCTCTTTTGATTTAAGGTTGAGTTTCCCCCAGCCCAAAACCTTTAACACCTTATCGCTTTTTGTGAGTTCGTCTTGAAAATAAACTTCGCCTAAACCAATCAAAGGAAGGGAAAGATGTGCCAAGGGAGCCAAATCACCCGAAGCACCCAATGAGCCCATTTCATAAATTTTTGGGAGCATATTTTCATTGAACATCGCAATAAGTCGTTCTACCGTTTCCGTTTGCACCCCCGAATAACCATAGGCCAATGACTGGATTTTTAGAAAAAGCATGAGCTTCACAATCTCCTTTGGCACTTCGTCTCCCATGCCGCAGGCGTGCGACATCACCAAATTTTCCTGAAGCTTTTCAAGTTGGTCCTTGGGAATATTTTTGTTGTATAGCGATCCGAAACCTGTATTGATTCCATAGATGGGTTCAGAGGTAGTCGAGAGCTTTTCATCGAGGTACGCCCGGCATTGTTCAATTTTATTTTTTGACGATGGTGATAACGCAATTTTTGAGTCTGCCTTAAGGACTTCTTCCAAGTCAGAAAAACTGAGACTTTGAGCGGTTATCGTATGGGTAGGATTCAAGGGCGGAATCGATTATGTTTTACGATTTGCATAGGAATTCAATTTATCTGATCGAAACATTACTGATAATTTCTTGGAAAGATAACTTTAGTTGTTCGCCTGATTGCATTTTTTTCAGCGTTAGCAATCCTGTTTTCATCTCCTCAGAACCAATGACAATTACAAAAGGTATTTTCTTTTTATCGGCATACTCCAATTGTTTTTTGATCTTCGTTTGGTCAGGATAAATCTCACTTGCAATTCCATTTTCGCGCAACGATTGCACGATTTTTAATCCGTAGGTAAAGCTCTCTTCATCCAGGTGCGCCACTAAAGCCATTGAAGAAGCCGTTGCGTTTTCTGGGAAGATCTGCAATTCTTCCATCGCGTCATAAATACGGTCGATGCCAAATGAAAAGCCGACACCCGAACTTTTTTCTTTCGAATCAAAGACCGCAGTGAGGTTATCATAACGACCGCCACCGCTTACACTGCCGATCCCAACCTTATTGATCTTCACTTCAAAGATACAGCCAGTATAGTAACTCAAACCCCGGGCAAGAGAAATGTCAAACTCGACATGATCTTCATTAGCGCCAAATTTTTTAAGTAAGGCAAGAACTTCTGTGAAATCGCTTAGCCCCTTTTTTCCTTTTTCAGAGTTCATAAATTTCTGTGTGAGGAAATCAATTTTTTGTTTCGTGTTGCCTTTAAAGTTTAAGATATCAAATAGAAGCGAAAGGCTGCTTTCATCAAATCCTTTTAATGCCAACTCCTCTTTTACTTTTTCTTCTCCAAGTTTGTCGAGTTTGTCGATCGCTACAAAGAGTGCGCTCTCATTTCCTTCCGCTTTTAGAATTTGCGCCAACCCTGATAGGATTGCCCGGTGATTAATTTTTACGCTATAATCTTTAATGCCCAAGGCCTTAAACGCGTCTTTTATCATGAGGATAATTTCTGCTTCGCACACTAAGGAATCAGTTCCTACCACATCGGCATCGCATTGATAAAATTCACGATAGCGCCCTTTCTGCGGACGATCGGCTCGCCACACCGGTTGGATTTGATAGCGCTTGAAGGGAAAAGCGATCTCATGGCGGTTCATTACCACATAGCGAGCGAAGGGAACAGTGAGATCGTAGCGCAGACCTTTTTCGGAGATTATGGATATTTCTGGATAGTTACTAATATCATTACTTGCGTCTCTAAAAATTTCTTTAAAAAAGTCAAAATTTTCAGAATCAAAATATTTTTTCTCAATGTTTTCTGTGAAAAAAGTCTTTCCTAAAGATTTGAAAAGCGTTTCTCCTAATTTCTCAGCAATGAAACTGCGATCATTCTGTATTAGGTCTTTAACCTGTAGATATCCTACCTGTTCGTTTGGATATTTTTTGAAATAAATCTCTTTAAAAAGGATCAATTCGCTAATAATTGTATCTCTGTATAGAAGATAGCTTGAGTCCGTTGTTTGAATTAGGTTTTGATTTTTTATTTTATCGTAAAAATTCTCAAAAAAGTCAACAATAATATTCTTTAGGTGGCTCTTAATACTTCCTTGATTCACCATTTCTTTAAGCTTAAATAAGGACTTGAAATCATCGATAGATCCCGGTCCTGAATTTAAAATCTTAAACAAAAGCTTATCTCCTTCATCACCATATTTTCCTGTAAGGGTAGAAAGGTTCTCCATGGCGGGAGTCTCTAAGGGTTGAAATCCGTAATTTTGAAACACACTTTTGATGGATTCAATGATAAATTGCCGCTTGGCCATCTGAGTCGGGCCGAAGTCGCGGGTTCCTTTAGGCAGAGAAACTTTTTCCATGCACAAAACTAATCACTAATCGCTTAAGAATGCATTTTACCAATTATGCAAGCACAGGAATTTTTTGTGCTTATCTTTGCACAAACATTAATTATAAAGATTATGAAAAAAATCATTTTGAGTGTCGCGCTTTTAGGCGTCTTATCTATTTTGACTACGAATGTATTTGCGCAATACAAAAAAGGGGATAAGCTGCTGAATCTTGGTATCGGTTTAAATTCATATTACAGTGGTGGAATACCGGTGGGTGCTTCTTTTGAATATGGCGTTACGGACGATATCAGCGTTGGGGGTAGTTTAGATTATTTGTCTTACCATTATGCAGGCTACGCAAATAACTATAATTTTTCGGCACTTTATGTGGCTGGACGTGGATCTTACCATTTTAACCGTCTTTTGAATTTGCGTATTGAGAAGCTTGATATTTATGCGGGCTTGAGTTTAGGGTATCGTTCAGTCTCTTGGAACAACGGATATAATAGTTCAGGGTTAGGCAATCAGTATGGAAGCAGCCTTTTTCTGGGCGTTCATGCGGGTGCTCGGTATTATTTCACTAAAACGTTTGGAGTCTTTGCCGAATTAGGCGCATTGGGTTCTACCAACGCCAAAACGGGTGTGGCCTTTCGATTTTAAATCGGGGCAGAACTTGGAATAACGGGAATAACCGCTATTTTTGCGGCTTCAATAAAAAAAATAATAGCCATGTCAGTTACCCGTTTAAAGAGAAAAAACCGCAAAGATAAAGCAAAAGCGGCCCGCAGAAGGACTGGATTGAAAGTTCAGAATTTCAAACCTGTTGCCAAGGCGGTAGATATCGAAAAGATCAAAGAAGAATTTAAAGCGAAGAAATAATCTCGATCCCTTTTTGGATCAGTTAGCCTAAGTGCCGAAAGCCAATGATTTCAATCATTGGCTTTTTTATTTTCAATCCATAAACTTGGCAATTAACTGATGAAAATGATGGGTTCCTTGTTCCCTCGTTACGGAGAACCGTCCATTATCGTAGAAGCGTGAGCGTATTCCTTTCTGTACATTTTGAACGATATCTTCATCTTCAAGTTCCACCTTGTTAAGATCCGCCCCAGCACCTTGGCGTAGTTTACTTTCATCAAGAACGTACGACAGAAATGAGACCTTTGTCTTGGCTATCCCCTGCGGTTGGATGATGTTGATGGAAAGGCCCCAGGGATAAAAATTAAACATCATATTGGGAAATATCCAAAAATAATAGCCCGCTATTCTTTTACCGAAGTCAGGCGAGGAGGGAGGCAAATCAAAAACCAATTCGCCTTCTTTGGCAATCCCCACTTGCAGGCTCGAGTACTTAAATAGTTCGATGGTGTAGTTTCCATAGTCGATTACCGAATTGAGACCGGCATGAACAAAGGGGATATGAAAACCTTCCAAATAGTTTTCGCAATACAAGGCCCAATGGGCATCAATCAAATAATCTTTAGAGCGTTCAGGATGGAAGACGAAATCTTGAAGTGGCATCCAGCTCACGCGATCGGCCATTGGCTTTAGAAAATCGTGTGCGCTTAGTGTTTGATTTAGCGAGGTAAAAAGCCATTGGCCCCAGGTATACAGAGGCAGTTCGTGCAGGTCATCAGCCGCGGTCGGAAAATTCTTTACTTCGCCAAATTCGGGCATCGACAAAAATTTGCCGTTAAGACTAAACCTGCGTCCATGGTATTTGCATCGGATGTCGTTGAATTTACAAGGTTTTTCTACAATCAGATTCCCCCGGTGCGTACATACGTTGGAAAGACAATGAAGTTCTTCATTTTTATCTTTTGATATGAGCAAGGGCTCATCTATAAATTTTTCTAATAGCGTTACCGGTGTAGCCCAGCCTACGTTTTTCACTTGGTGGGTGTCGCCAATAAATTGCCAGGAGTTCGAAAAGATTTTTTCTTTAGATTGTTCGAAAAATTCTTCTTTTAAATAGAAGGAGGTGTCAAGGGTTTTCGCAATCGCAATGTCACTTTCAATTTGAAAAGCCATAGAGTAAATTATTTTAACTTAAACCTACACGAATTATCAATGAAGGACAAGAACACTAGGGTCAAATGCTTAACGGCTCTTTTTCGCCCAAGTGGTGCGGTGCGGTGTTAAGTAGGTACAGATCAAGCACGGCTTTGGTGCGGGCAAAATATTCTCGGATATAAACTCGCAATGGGGTTTCGTTCTCCGATTCTTGTGTAACCAAAGCCAGCGCATCAATTTTGTAAAATCGGCTTATAAAGAGTGCGCGATAGCTGTAGAATGACTGTGTGATAATCGTGATTTTGTCTTGTCCGAAAATTTCTTTGCTTCGCACAATAGAGTCTAACGTGCGAAGTCCAGCGTAATCGAGCGTTATCGCACTATCGGGAACGCCCAGCCCCACCAATGCTTTTTTCATTTCGATGGGCTCGTTATAATAGATTGAACGGTTATCACCACTTAGTATAAAATGTGAAACTTTTCCTTCCCGAAACAGTTCGGCAGCTGCTTTGATCCTGTTTTCAAAAAATGGATTGGCGGAGCCGTTACGCAGCTTGTTGCTTGTGCCTAATACCAATGCTACGCAGTGGCCACTAAGTAAATTGATGTCCGAAATCACGCGGTTCTCCGTGCTTTTGACCACCCAGAAATTGGTAAAGAAAATGAATGCAATTGCCAGGATAAGCAATGCTGCTATTGCCACTACCATTCTCCGCCACCAATTCATTGATCGTTCGATTAAGCCATGGCAAAGTTATACGTTAATTGTGAATTGTTGTTCTTAATTTGACAGTTAGCAGCTGTGCAAGTGAAGGAGGATAGATTAATAAAAGAAAATAAGGTTAACTCAATGAACGTAGAAATTCTTTTTCGATCAGGTCTGATCTTCGTACCGTTTTGCGATACCACTGTAGGCGAAGGGTTTCAAGTTCTTGTTCAGATAATTGCCATTCAACATTGGAGGCGCGCACTTTTGTTAAAAGAATATTTAAGCAAATGGCTGCACTTACCGAGATATTCAGGCTTTCGGTAAATCCGAACATTGGAATAAACACTTTTTGATCAGCATGGGCTAATGCAAAAGCAGAAGTGCCTTTATGTTCACTGCCCATGACTATGGCTACTTTGTTGTCAAGGGCAATTTCGCTTATTGGCAATCCGTCAGGGGAAGGATCGGTTGCCAATATTTTGTAGCCTAAGTCCTGCAATTTCCGAAAGCATATTTCGGTGTTGTTAAACCCTTTCATTTTGTACCGGTGCAAATCAATCCACTTGTTGGCGCCTTTCAATACCTGCTTGTTTACGGCATATTTACTTTCCCCTTCAATGATGTGAATGTCTTGTATCCCCAGGCACTCGCAGGTTCGAACGGCTGCGCTGGCATTTTGAGATTGGTAAATGTCTTCCAGTACCAGTGTAACATACCGCGTACGCGATGCCAATACTTTTTCAATGAATTGTTTTCTGTGTTCAGTGAGGTATTGACTGAAATGATCAGTAATTAGTTTTTCTTGAGAGGGCATTCAATATCTTGGCTCAGCGATTGCGCGGCAAGATAGTCAAGGATTGGAAATCTCTTCTTCGTTTTTTGCCTGTTGATGCAGGAAACCATCAGCCCAAATTCGGTACTTGTCCAGAATGGAAATCACTGCATTGCGCAGGTGTCTTTGATTACCAAAATCAATGTTGCCGTATAACATGGTGGCGTAGCCTTGCCAAACACTTTGGTTTTGTCTCCGGTCGTAAAATTGGATCAATAACGTGCCCGTTTTTAAATTGTATTTCTTTTGTTCGTAGGTGGCATCATCCTTTCCATTCTTAATCCAAATTTCCATTTCGGGTTGTGAATAACCGTTGAATTTTAAACTATCGAGAAACATTTTATAACTCACAATGAGATGGGGGCGTATGTTTGTCTTCTTATAGCCTAAAAATTTCATTCGAGAAGTAATCGACTTTTCAATCATTTCGTTATTCATTGTGCTATCGATTGAGGAAAGGGGTGCCATCATTTCGAACGTTTTGTATCTTTTGAAATTGCCTTTGTAACTGTAGTCATATTCAACGGGCAATTCTTTAAATCCCAGGCAGGAGAATAGTACCAAGGGAAGTAGGGAAATGGATAGTTTACTCATATTGACGGCTTGGATTTCGTATGAAAAGGTAAAGAAAATCTATTGAGGACTGCAATTATTTTAGGTTTAAATTTTTCAATAGGATAAATAGAGCCCATTGCTTCACGTTCTGCCATTATTAATGATTTTCGTTGAACAATTTCAACACCCTCCTGTCCGGTTGGACTCTCATTTGCACGCTTTTAATCTTGAAATTACAACCGTGTGATATAAATTACACCGAATTAATGATTGTCTGTTTCATCAAAGAGGTGTATTTTTCGACTTCTTTAAAAATCATTATGCACGCAACGTACGAAGAATTAGTTGGCTCACGGTTTCATATTTATAACAGCCTGTTTTTGAATTTGCCGTTTCAAAACATTTCACGCACCGGCATCTTGCTGCCCTTGTTGCAGCAGGAATGTGAAATCGGTTTTGAAAAAGGCTCGTCAGCGATTGAGATCATTGAAAATTTTTTCCGCGATTATGGCCCTCAACTGAATCGCCAGGAACAGTTCGAAATGCTGTTTAACTTTATTCAATATGTGGAACGACAGGTAGCTTTGTTTGACTCAATCGAGGACGCTGCCTTCGTTCACGTAAACGATGTGACAGGAAAAGGAACTATTCCTGCTTTGTTGATACGTGCACAATATGAAGACAAGGAGGAGGAGTTAAGGGAACGGCTGGAGGATTTTAGTTTAAGGCTGGTGCTGACTGCGCACCCCACTCAGTTTTATCCGGGTTATGTACTTGGTATTTTGACTGATCTAGAAAAATCAATTAGGGAAAATGACTTGGGGCAAATCAATTTATTGCTTCAACAACTTGGAAAAACAGCCTTCATCAACAAGACGAAACCTTCTCCTTATGATGAAGCCGTAACCTTATGTTGGTTTTTGGAAAATGTTTTCTATTCTTCCATTCCCGGGATAATTCAAACGCTGGCCGATGGCTTGAAGATGGACTTAAATGCGTGGAAAAACGATAAAATTATTGTGATTGGCTTTTGGCCAGGAGGTGACCGGGACGGAAACCCGTTTGTTACGAGTGAGATCACGCTGAAAGTAGCGGCTAAATTGAAAGATTCAATCCTTAAATGCTATTACCGAGATGCGCGAATGGTAAGGCGGAGGCTGACATTTCATGGCGTTTCAAAAATGATTACGGACATTGAGCAAAAGATTTTTGGCCTCGTTTATTCAAAGGAAAATAACTACAATGACCCTGAAGAATTGCTGAAAGAACTTAAGGAAGTCAGAGTTATTTTAGTGAAAGAACATAACGGTTTGTTTTTGGAATTGCTGGATTCCCTTATTTTAAAAGTGAAATTATTTGGGTTTCATTTTGCGAGCCTGGACATTCGGCAAGATAGCCGCAAGCACGATGCCGTATGGGCTTCGATTTTAAAGACACTCGCTTTGAAAAACTTATCGGTATCCCCAGAAAAGTTTGATTTGCTTTCTTCTGATGAAAAGATAAATTATCTGCTCAACCTACAAGTCGATTTAAACGATCAGCATTTTGACGATCCTTTAGTAAAAGAAACTATTCAAAGCATACTTGCTATTGCTACCATCCAAAAGCAAAATGGAACGATGGGTAGCCACCGCTATGTGATAAGCAATTGCCAAAGTGCTTTGCATGTTATTGAGGTATTTGTTTTGGCTCGTTTGCTTATTGGCAACAAAAATTCTTTGGAGCTGGATGTGGTTCCCTTGTTTGAAACTATTGATGATCTTGCACATGCACCGGGTATTATGGCAGAATTGTATTCGATAGAGGTATACCGAAGTCATTTGAACAGAAGGCGGTCTCATCAAACGATTATGCTGGGTTTTTCGGATGGCACCAAAGACGGTGGTTATATCCGAGCCAACTGGTCAATCTTTAGGGCTAAAGAGAGCCTCACTACTGTCTCTCGAAAATTTGGTCTGAAAGCACTCTTCTTCGATGGCCGTGGTGGCCCACCAGCTCGTGGTGGTGGCAATACCCACGACTTTTATGCTTCGTTAGGCGAAACCATTGAAAGCGAAGAAGTACAAATCACTATTCAGGGGCAAACCATAAGTTCTAACTTTGGTAAGCCTGCTTCGAGTAAATACAACTTGGAGCAACTCTTGTCTTCCGGCTTGGAGGGAACGGTTTTCAAACGTGCAGAAAATCAATTGTCAGAAGAAAACAAAACGTTACTGGACCAGCTGGCAGAAGAAGCCTACAAAAGTTATCTGAATTTCAAGCAAGACCCAAAATTTGTTCCTTATTTAGAGAAGGTGACGCCACTTTCGTTTTTTGGCGACACCAATATCGGATCTCGTCCTGTGAAACGGAGCGGGGGAGATGGGTTGCGTTTTGAAGACCTTCGTGCAATTCCTTTCGTGGGATCTTGGGCGATGATGAAACAAAATGTACCGGGATTTTATGGCGTTGGTTCGGCCCTGCAAAAGCTTTCCATTCAAGGCCACGAGGCAGAATTGAAGGCTCTCTATAAAAATTCACTTTTTTTCCGCACCCTGTTGGGCAACAGCATGATGTCGTTGACGAAATCCTATTTTGAAGCAACTATATACCTTGAAAAGGACCCCGAATTTGGTGCATTTTGGAAGAAAATGTATAACGAGTTTATCCTTTCGAAAGAGATGGCATTGAAAATTTCTGGGCTTAGCGAACTGATGGGAAATAACCCTATGATTCATCAGTCGGTTAGGCTGCGCGAACGGATTGTTTTGCCATTAATTGCTATCCAACAATACGCCATGATGAGTCTTCGTTACCCATTGGAAGAAACCAAAATGTATGAACAGCAGTTTAACAAATTGATTATCCGATGCATGTTCGGGATTATTAATGCGGCACGGAATTCTGCCTAGTAATTGTGATCAGGCGTTCATGTAATGGATTGGCTTTGAAAATAGATTTAGTGCACTTTAAGGAGGCTTCAAAAAATAAATCGGCTGAGAATAAAAAGTTTCTTCAGCGACTAAAGAATCACAATCACCGAAAGGTGGACGATGTTTTTCACCGCGTGCACGAAGAAGTTTTTGCCCAAACCGATTGCCTGACCTGTGCAAATTGCTGCAAAACTACGAGCCCGATTTTTTATCAAACAGACATTGCGAGGGGTTCTAAATTTTTGAGGATGAAACCGGGAGATTTCATTGAAAAATACTTGCGGGTGGATGAAGACAAGGATTTCGTGCTGAAATCCTCGCCCTGTACTTTTTTGGGCAAGGATAACCATTGTTCAATCTACGAAGCACGCCCTAAGGCATGTCGTGAATACCCACATACCGATCGCAAGAAAATGGTACAGCTTCTTGACTTAACGTATAAGAATACCATGGTGTGCCCCGCTGTTTTGGAAATTTTAAAACGAATGAAGGATGAATTTGATTAAGGATTTTCAAACTCAAATTATAATTTAATCAAGGTGGCTATACTTTAGTTATCAATTTTGCGTATACTAGCGTAGGATTTTTAATTTAGAAGTATGGAAAACCTTAAAGACAACTGGCTAACGGATGGGCTAATCGACTTCGAATACAAAAAATACATTTTACTTGCTTATCTAAAAAGCGTGAAGGATTCTTTTCTGCGCGTAGAGCTCTATCCCTTCTTATCCGACTTAGTTTTTCACTATAGAAATCTGGTAACCTTGCGGGAAAATAAATTATTGATCGGTGAATCGTTCCCCAAAGAATTGTCGGCTGAACGATTAAAGAATTTTGAAATTAGTTATCGAAAAATTATAGAAGATGATGCGATCATGCAGGAGATTGAATCAATTATGGAATTTTCACTTCCTAAATTTAAGGCTTCATTAGACGAAGGCTCGTTTATTTATGAATACGTAGAATCCAAGTGTGAAATTTTGCCCGTAGGATTAACCTCTTTGTATGCCAACGAAGGGTACTTATTTGTTAGCCAACCACCTGAAAAAGAAACCAATATTTACCGTTATCAAATTACTTTTTTCGAGCAAAGCAATGAGCCCTTACGGGGCATCGAAACTACTTTCGTGGAAACTACCCAGAAAAGCCTAGTGAGCACTTACGAAAGTATAAAACGCTCCTTAATAAAAAAGTATAGTGAATTACCTAATCCGGCCACCTATTTGGTGCTTTCAAAACTGAAGTTCCCCTATACTCAAACTTTAATGCCCGTTGCTAAGCGGCTGTTGGTAAGAGAAATCTCAAAAGTAGGGTGATCTACTTTTGGGTGCTGTCTGGTTTGGATTGGGATTTTGGCAAAGTTGGCAGCATCGGTGCTGTTTGTTGTTGTTCTTTTGCACGCTCCATGATTTCATCTGTTGGGGCGGAAGTATTAGGTGTGGTCAGGTTAGTGGCCAACGAAAAGACGATGATTGCTACGGCAAAACCCCAAGTGAGGCGTTCGAGCACATCCCCGGTTTTCTTTACACCAATTAAATTGCTTGCTCCAGAGCCGCCAAACTGACTGGAAAGCCCGCCACCTTTAGAATTTTGTGCTAGAATTACCAATACCAACAAAATGGCGCTTACAATGGCGAGGCTGATCAATAAAACGTACATAACTTATTTTCTTAATTCTTCGATTTGGGCTGCAAAGTAAGTCTTTTTCTGGGGAAACTTCCAAATCAGTTTTTTTAAGGCTTCAATTGCCTTCTCTTTTTTTCCCTGTTTCAACAGAATCTCTACCAAAGTTTCAGAAACGATGTTCTCACCAAACTCAGCGCTGGGTTCAGAAAGATCGCTCACCTGGGCAACTTCGCTCGTTGGTTTTGGCCGCTGTAAGGAGGGTTGGGTTTTGATAAACTGATCGATAATTTCTATTTGCTCCTTTTGTTTAACCCCTTCAGGTTTTACTTTCTTTTTGGTAGATTCTATTTCATCTATCAAAGAATCGTGGCCTTTGAATGTTGACGGAGAAGAATGCACTTCCTTCGCTTCAGCTAATGGCATCGGCTTTTCTCTGTCCATTTGCTCAATGATCAATTCAAATTGGCGTTTTGATTCTTGAAGAATTGCGATGTCGAGAAACACTTGCTCATGGAGATCACCAGTGCTTGTTTCAAGCGGTTTTTCTAGGCCATGATCATTCACGACCGGAGTCTCCACGACAACCCTATCCCTTTTTGGGGCAATCATCATGGCTTTAAAAGCGGATCGATCAGTGCTGTATACTGCACTTAAATGCAGCAACTTGCCTTTTGAGGGAAGGTTGGAATCTTGCGCTGCGCGGGCAGCAAGATTATGAACTACCTGACTGTAAGGAAATTCATCCAGCACGGCACTAAGATGCAGGGCCTCTTCTTCAATCAATGAAGTATAGTTAACTAACAAATAATTAAATTGTTCTTTCTCCACCAATTGAGTTTTGAGGTAGGTAAATGTAGTAGAAAAACCAGCTTCAAACAACCCTTGGGTGCATTTCAAATGTTGCTTCTGCAACAAACGTTTCTGCGGAACGTAAATATTACCTATTTGCCTTTTCTACCACCATTCGCTCCTATCGGTGCGTTTCGTGGGAAGAATCAAAAAATTAATTGGAAACGCGTTCCTCCCTTCTTGCTTAGTACAACCCCCAAGGGCAGATAATCACGATCTACAAAAAACGGTGGAAAGTGGAGGAGTACCACAAAAGTTTAAAATCCAATCTGGCATTGTGCGGTTCGCCCACCCTGACTGTGCGTACCTAGGCCATTCACGCGTTTACTTGCCTTATTGCTTTTGTCAAATTGGAGAAGATGAACGCACACACGAACTAAACCATTTTGCCACGAAGGCAATCTCTACACAAAGGCGATGGAAAAAGCCGTCTCCGAACTCAAAAAGCTAAAAGCTGGAACTCAACTCAAACTTAAGTTTGCGTAACATCAGTTACTTAGGCTGTTAGACTATTTTTTGCACCTGGAAGAAGGCCGCTCAAAGCTTCAAAGGATATTTTAAAATTCTTTGCTCATAGGCTACCTTAGCGTCTTCAAGCAATTTTTGAAAGCGTGGGTCATTCCGTATGTTTTCGAAGAAGGGATGGTTCTTTAAAGTCAAATATCCCCATTGTTCTTTCGGTAATTGCCTAAGGGCATCTTCTTTCATTCCCAACAAGCTAAAAACAAGTGAATTCATTTCCACCATACTGTTAAGGGCTTTCTCTTTTTCGCCTTTCATGGCGTAAAGACAAGCCGATGGGAATTGAAAATCACCATCGGGTTTGCTCATCACCATTTTTTTCAAGAGCTCATCGGCCCTTGATAAGTCGTGACTGAAGAGCGAAAGCCAAAACAGGGAACTTAATGCCAATTCTGAACTCGGATCTTTTGATTCGCACCGGAGCATGTGGATTTCAAAATTCCTGGTGTCACCGCTGTTGAGAAAAGCCCACGCCAAAAAATGTTCCCAGTAGGGTGCCGTAGGGTCAAGGGCAATACATCTATCAAATAAATTTATGGCAATAGGAAATAGGCCGAGCCTTGAATACGTTAAGCCAAGCTCGCCAATTAGTTTGGGGTCGTTTGGGGCAAGTTTTACCGACCGAAACTGAAGCTGATATCCAGAGTCGATGTTAGGGTTGCTTCTATGGATATAATAACTTCCCCGAACCCCAAGTGCGTAGGGGAGGTCGGGGCTCAGTTTGATCGCCTCTTTTGAATATTTATCAAATTGTTTTTCGAGCGATAATTTTTCCTCCACAGTTTTTGAGTCGAACGTTTTTTTTGTGTCGTATAAATCAGCCAAGCCTGCAAAGGCCAATGCATAGTGAGGATCTAAGGCAATGGCCTTTTTAAACTCAGCCTCACAGTTGAGGAAATCTTTGTTACTAAAAGAACGTCCGTAAACATTTAAATGGATATAATAGGCCTTTATATAATGTTCGTACGCCTTCACATTGGTAGGCCGATCGGTCTTAATAAGATTTTTTTCAGAAGGCCCTAATTCGCCAAGCAAGGCATTGGCAATTTTAGCCGACAACTCGTCTTGAACAGTAAAAACATCGGAGAGTTGCCGGTCGTAAACTTCAGCCCATTGGTGAAAGCCATCTTCGGCACGAATTAACTGGGCGTTCACTTTTATTCGGTTGCCAGATTTCTGGATGCTGCCTTCCAGCACATAGGAGACGTTATTAAGTTCCTTCGCGATTTCGGGGATGGTCTTCGTAGTTCTTTTGAAATGCATCACCGAGGTGCGCCCAATGACGCTAAGAACTTTAAGTTTAGCAAGATTGGTAATGATCTGGTTCGTCATGCCATCACTAAAGGGTTCTTGATCTACATCGTTACTCAAGTTGACGAAGGGAAGGACAGCAATCGATTTATTGAGTGGAGGATCAACTCTATTTCCCGGCTCGCTAAAATAGTAATAGCCTAATCCTAACATACCCAGCCCCACAAGGATAGCCGCCCACCGACTCAGTTTTTTTCTGGTTTCACTTTTCGGACGCGACTTTTGATGAGCAAGAGTTTTGGGCGAATCCTCAGGATGTTGAATCGCAAATATAAGTTCTTTTATCGCCCTTGATACTTTGTTAATCTGGTCGCGATAAAAAGTCTTGTTCAAGTTATCAAGGGGATGATCCTCATTTGGTCTCAACGGCCGATTGACACCACCAGTCGATCGGAAAATAAACTCAATTGCGCGAACGAATCCACCTAATTCCTTTTCCAGTAATGCAGTGTCTTGTTCGTCTAAATCATGAATTTTAACCAGCAAGATTCGGCTCGCTACATTGCCGTTAAGCAATTTTATATCGCGTCCGATTTCATGTGCTTTTGCCATCTTATTGAAGTAGCAAAACTCATGTTGCCAAGCAAAACTTTTGGGATCACAAAAAGTTTGAGAAATTATTGGGATAAAAATAGCGCACTTCAATTTCCCTTCCAGGCTTTTGTCAACCAAGTGGGATTCCAATAAGCCATCGTGCGGGTTTTCATCAAAATAAATAGAGACATCTTCCTTAAAAGTGGATTCGAGGTCGGTTTTGAGGGCGTTGACAAATTCGGTGACCCAACGTTCACCCTTATTATCTTTTTGACGATAGCTTATAAAGATGTCGTATTCGAAGCCAGGAACAATAGACGCCATAGATCAAATATAGCTAAAGTTTGGCCTTCCCTTGAAAAGTTCATTTAGCCAGACCTTAATGCTTCATTCACTTAACCAAAAATTAAAGGAGTCAGCTTGTACACTGGCTCCTTTAATTTACTTTTTCTTTCCTCCTTTTTTTGGTGGCTCAAAGGTAAAACCTTGTTGGGCAAGAATATCGGCTACGTTATAATAAACATATTCTCTTTCAACTTTGCCATTGGCTATTCTCATCGTTAAATGGAGACTGAATTTTACTGGTGGCATTCCGTTTTTGTACTCGGCAGAAATAGTGCCCCACTTCATAACCCAGTCACCGGCTAGTCGAGGATTCATTTCTGCCTTAACGGTGTAGGCGAGAACAGCAGCCTCGTCATATTTTAGAGAACTGAACATATTCTTCCAATTATTTCCCCATGCCTTTAGATCTTGCTCCTTATTTGCTGAATCTTTTATCGCAGGGCCGTGTTGCATAAAGCCGTCAGCAAGATAACTTGCTAATGCAATCGTATCTCCAGAAGTAACAGCCTCCATTAATTTCTTGGCCATTTCTTTATTCTTTTCACCTACCGAATCGACAGGGGCTTGTGTTGCATCGACCGAGGCAGGTTGTTTTGTGCAGGACGCTATTGCAAAAATGATTATTGCAATAGTGGGTATTAATAATCTTTTCATAGGTTAGTTTTGGTTGGTTGGATATTAAAGTACGCTAAAAGCTTCCCTTGTTACAAGCGATTCGCGCGCTTTATTGTTTCCGCTAAGAATAAAGCAGGTTAAAAATGCTTAAAAACAAAGGTTTCAGTTAGGAACTAATGAAAACCATCAATTGAACTGCCCATGATAGCGCAGTTCTTTTTCGCGCTCTGCATCCTCTTTTTCGCGTTTGATCCGCACTTTGGCAACAGGCCCTACCATGATGGGAACATTTTCAACTTCCACGTTGGCGAGTTCAAGCCCGTACATCGCTTCAGTGCTTAAGCTGTGTTTCTTAATAAAGCGGTAACCTTGAATGATTAAGTTATCAAACGTTGATATTTCACTATCAACAGAAGCTAAGGAATGCAAAATGACAAACTTAAAATCAGAAGGCATGCTGTGCTTATGCAGTGAATCGTAATGACTGATCAGATCAATCTCGGATGACTCTGCCATGTCATGCAAAATTTTATTGAACAAAAGATTCACCCGATGGTCGGCCTTAAATCCTAATTTTATCCGAATGAAGAAACATTTTTTGGGAATGATTGTATCGACCGAATATTTGGAGGAGTAGGGGCTATCTACCGTATCGACATGGACGAACCAATAAACATCAGCCCGCTTAGGTCGTTTTTTAAAAATCGAGTAGATGATATTGGAGTCGATGTATCGCTTGCTGTTGGCCACCGACATATACACCAGGTTAGTTGCCTCTTTCGGGATTGACATGTCGGCTTGCAAATCCTCGATAAGCGGAACATAATGTTTCAAATCTACAAACTCCGTATGCTGGTCGCGAAGATGGCGTGCTTTTAAAAGCACAAACATCATTGCGAAAAAGATTAGCGCAATCGTGTAGGTGAACCATCCGCCTTGCTCGAACTTGTGAAAATTCGAAATAAGGAAGAGGGTTTCGAACGTGAAGAAAACAATAGCGATACCCCATGTTCTGACGAAAGAGTGCTTTGCCGTGCTGAAGTAGAAAACCAGAAGGGTAGTGGTCATGAGCATGTTGAGGGTAATGGCCAAGCCGTAGGCGCCCTCCATCGCTGAAGACTCTTTAAAAATCCAAACGACAGCGATTGTTCCAAACATCAATATCCAATTGATAGCCGGTACATAAATCTGTCCTTTGATTTGGCTTGGATAACGGACTTTAGTGCTAGGCCACAGTTTTAGTTTCATCGCCTCGTTTACTAACGTGAAGGTTCCTGAAATTAGGGCTTGGCTGGCAATTATGGCAGCCATTGTGGCGACCACAATGCTGAGATTTAAGAATTCAATTGGCACCATAGCATAAAATGGAATATTCCCACCAAGCACATTGCCTTGCTGAGTTAGCAACCATGCTGCCTGACCAAAATAATTTAATAACAAGGCGATTTTTACGAAGCCCCAACCCAATCTGATATTACTTTTTCCGCAGTGACCTAAGTCTGAATATAAGGCCTCTGCTCCCGTTGTGCAAAGAAACACTTCACCAAGCAACCAGAACCCTTTTGGATAATTCATAAGAAGGTTCCATGCGTACATGGGGTTTATGGCCCGTAGCACCGATGGGTGAGGCAGTAAATAGAAAAGCCCCAATGTGCCAATCATAAAGAACCACACCATCATAATAGGGCCAAATGTTTTTCCAACGATATTGGTGCCAAATTGCTGAAAAAAGAATAGCAAAATCAGTATGATGATAACAATGGGAACAGTGGGTATATGGGGATAGTTTATTCGTAGCCCTTCTACCGCTGAGGAAATGCTAATGGCAGGTGTGATAAACCCATCAGCAATTAGGGTTGCGCAGCCAATCATGGCGGGAAAAATGACCCATGCTGCCTTGTACCTTCTTACTAAAGCATACAAAGCGAATATCCCGCCTTCCCCTTTATTGTCGGCATTCAAAGCGAGATAAACGTATTTCAGAGTGGTAATTAGGGTGAGCGTCCAAAATACGCAGCTCATCCCACCGAGCACTAATTCTTCGGAGATAACACGCGAACCAATAATTGCTTTAAAAACGTAAAGGGGCGATGTTCCTATGTCTCCATAGATGATACCTAGCGAAATTAATACGCCCGCAGTGCTGAGAGGATGATTTCTTGAGTCGTGTAAGTTTCCCATGTATATTAATTCCTGCCGAAAGGCGATTGATCAAACGGGTATCCTTTGATATATGGTAAGCTGGTCAGATTTAGGGATTTAGCGGGATCAGAAAAAACTGTAGCTAACGGATAAAGGGTGAAATTTGGCATTTGAAATAGCCTGCTTTGCAATCTGGCGTAAAATTACGTCAACTGGCAGGATTTATTGATAGGAAAAAAAAATATTTTACCTTCCCGCTTTATGCATTGAATATCCGCTGTACCTTTACAAAAACAACCAAAAACATCAATGACTAAAAACCTCATTATCATGGTAGTAGCTGTGTTCACATTGGCCAGCTGCAGCAATAAATCTGAAAAACTACGGTCGCAGGTCGATTCGCTTAAAGCGGAGTTGCAAACGAATCAAAAATTTGTAGAGACCCTTCAAGAAGTTGGCACACTCATGGATTCCATCGATGCCAATCGTCAGTTGCTTAGGGTGAATATGGTGGAAGGAACCACCTATTCCGACTACACCTCGCGCATGAAGGACATCAACAATTATGTAAAAGATACTCAAGGGAAAATTGAAGACCTCGAAAAGACTTTGAAAAAATCCAAAGGAACTGCCAATGCCTATGCCGCCACGATCAAAAAGCTCAAGGCCGACTTGGAAACACGCAACGCGGAGATTGCCACCCTAAATTCTCAAGTACAGGATCTAAAAAGTCAGAACGTGGAGTTAATCAATACTTCCAACCTACAGCAGGCTGAACTTAATGACAAAACGGCTCAGATTGAAACCAAAAAACAGGAGTTGGATTTGCTGAACGAAAAAATTCAACAAGTACAAATTCAAAGTAAAGTGAGCGAAGCCGATTCTTATTTTGCCCGTGGTCAGGCTGTGGAAGAAGCTGCCAACCGAACCAAACTTGCTCCACGGAAAAAGAAAGATACCTATAAAGAGGCCATCGAGCTTTATAAAAAATCCTTGAGCTTAGGAAAGACCGAAGCCCAGGCTAGAATTGACGCATTAAGCAAAAAGATTTAGCTAGTATCCTTCCCTGTATAAAAGCTGTCCATAAATATGGGCAGCTTTTTGTTTTGGAAGAGTTAAGTCAATTTTATTCTCTTTCCTCTGATTCAATTTTTTTGTAGGTTAAGCCGAAATAACCATGACCCTATGAAAAATGATTCTAGAAGATGGATTTTCTCCCTCTTTTTTTGCTTCACCATTATTTACACGTTCTCCGCAAACGCCCAGGATGTTTTTGTTGTTACAGCTGTCAAAGCAGGGCATTTGCTGGATCCTGAAACTGGAAAAATTCTGGATAACCAAATTATCCTAATTGAGAATGGAAAATTCAAAGCCGTTGGTTCCGATCTTTCTATTCCTGTAGGAGCCAAAATCATTGATCTTTCATCCCTCACGATCATGCCTGGCTTAGTCGATGCCCATAATCATCTGGCGCTTACTTACAAAATTGTGCCTGAAAGAAACATTTATTACTACACTTACATTAGTGAAAGCACAGCATTGCGGGCAATCCAGGCAGCCTCTAACGGAATGCAAATGCTTGCCTCTGGATTTACGATTGTAAGGGACATGGGCAACAATGGGAACTATGCTGACACTGCGTTGCGTCTTGCCATTGAACAAGGATGGATTCCTGGCCCGAAGATAATTAACTCAGGAATAATCATCGGAGGTATGGGCGGACAATTTTGGCCAACGCCTGAAATGGGCATCGGAAAAAATATTGTTAACCCCGAATACTTAGATGCCGATACGCCAGACGAGATAATAAAAGCCGTTCATCAAAATATGCTCTATGGCGCCAAGGTGATTAAGATATGCGTGGATTGTAAACCTTGGGGATACTCCGTGGAGAATATTCAATTAGTAGTAGCGGAAGCAGCTAAAGGGGGAATGAAGGTGGAAGGGCATGTGCAAACGGTTGACGGAGCTAAACGTGCTATAGAAGCGGGTATTTGGTCAATTGCTCACGACAATGGAATGAATGATGAAATGCACAAGTTGATGGCAAAAAAAGGAATTTGGCGTGCCGGAACGGAAACCCCAATTACCCTGCCAGAGCACACTACGCCAGAACGGTATGCAAAAACAGTCGCCAGTCTTCGTAATGCTTACGACAATAAAGTGCCGCTTACTTTTTCTACCGATGCGGACTATTACGTTCCAGGAAAAACAAGAGGAGAGGTGGCCATTGAATTTATTGAAACCTGGAAAGCAGCAAAAATTCCAAATGTCGATATTATCCGCGCGATGACGATTAATGGCTATAAAGTTAGTGAGACCGAACTTACGCGTGGTCCGATAAAGGTTGGATTGGCGGCCGATTTTATTGGTGTTTTGGGTAATCCACTGCAACAAATTGACGCGCTTAGAGAGGTTAAATTTGTTATGAAAGATGGAGAAATATTCAAACAGGATGGAGTAATGACACCTGGAAAATTTTTTCATGGCGGCCCAGTGAATGGTTATAACATCCGATAGATTAGCGTAAGATTTTTTTTGAAGTCTTTTAAAACTAATCTTTGCTGACAAGAAAAGGTTAACAAACCAACAAACGATGTATACCAAATTGAAACAGCTCTATGATGAGGTAAAGAACCACACTGATTTAACGTATAAATCGATTCCTTTTTTTGTGAATATTATCAAGGAAATAAAAGTGGAATTACTGAAAATTGCTATCGTACAAGGAGAGCAAATTACGCGCGATGTCACTTACGCTACCCGTTTAATCAACATCACCGAGCGGGAAGATTTGAACAACATTCACAATTACCCGGACGAGATTTCGAAATACCTTGGAAGGGTGAAGACTACCGTTATCTCGAATTTATCGTTTGTCAATACTAAACGAAAGTCATAGCCAATTTGACTGCCTACATTCATCTATATTTGACAAAAAGTTACTATGAAGATTTGGATTGAAGCCTTTCGACTGCGTACCCTACCGCTCTCTCTCGCTTGTATTGGCATGGGCGGATTTCTGGCGGCATCGCAATCAAAGTTCAGTGGGATGATTTTCTTTCTCTGTTGTTGCACGACTATTTTTTTGCAAGTGCTTTCAAATCTGGCCAACGATTATGGCGATACGGTAAATGGAGCCGACCATGGCCAGCGCCAAGGACCGTTGCGGGCAGTTCAATCAGGAGCAATTAGTCAGGGAAAAATGAAGGTGGCTATCCTGATTTTTATTTTACTGAGTTTAATCAGTGGCACAACGCTGCTATATACTGCATTTGGATTTGAGCTAAAACCATTCCTCTTTTTTTTAGGCTTGGGTTTACTCTCCATTGTGGCGGCTATTGCCTATACGGTAGGGAAAAAGCCATATGGCTATATGGGTCTTGGTGATCTTTCGGTCCTAATTTTCTTTGGGTTGGTTGGGGTTATGGGTTCGCAATATTTATTTACGAAGGAGTTTTCTGTCCCTTTGATTTTGCCAGCCTTGAGTTGTGGTTTTTTTTCAATAGCGGTTTTGAATATCAATAACATCCGCGATATTGATTCAGACCGTTCAGCCGGAAAGTTTTCAATTCCTGTGCGAATAGGCCGAATAAAGGCTACTCGATATCATTGGGTATTACTGATGAGCGGGATTTTTTGTTCAGTGATTTATGTAGTCATCAATTATAAATCTCCCGTTCAATTTTTGTTCCTGCTTTCCATCCCATTATTGGTCATTAATGGCCGATCGGTGGCTAAGTTACCGTCAGAAAAACTGGATCCTTTACTCAGGCAGATGGCCTTATCAACTTTGCTTTTTGTGTTACTTTTTGGAATCGGGAGTTTGTTTGGTTAAAAAAAAAATCCTGATTGCCCTTCCAGGATTTTGTACTTGATTTCATAAAAAATGACTTAAGTCATAATAGGAACAGATAATATTCTGTTTTATGATTGAACTAAAATTCTTACCTTCATTCTTTGATTATTTAGATATCTTAATTATACGACTTAAACTTTGAACAATGAAAAAAATCCTAATTCCCGTTGATTACTCCAAGACCTCTGCCGTTGCCTTTGACGTGGCTTTTGATATCGCCAAAAAAGACGGAGCCGAGCTTATCGCGTTAAACGTAGTAGAAGAAGCAACACCGGAATCATACCGCATTTCTGGCGAATGGCAAAAAAGCAATTGGGAAGACCGGCTTTTTACTTTTGAGCTATTGAAGAAGTCGAAAGCCCAACTCGAAAAATTGGTTAAAGATCCAAAGTACGCTGCGGTTAAAATCACGGGTGAGCTTCGGTTGGGTAACCCCTATCATGGTATTACCACCATCGTGACTGAACGCAAAGTGGATCTTATCGTAATGGGTACAAAAGGACATTCCAAAATAGAAGATTTAGTGATCGGAACAAACACGGAAAAAGTCGTGAGACATTCTCATTGTCCCGTACTGACAGTGCAACGCAAACCTGCTACTACTGAATTTAAAAACATTGTTTATGCCACCTCATTATCGAAAGAAGAGGAGGTTTTTTCACGTTTTGTAAAAAAGACCCAGGAATTATATAATTCAACAATTCACTTGGTACGTATCAACACACCGGCTGATTTTCAACGCGATCGCGTGGTGAAAGATGCCATGTTCAATTTCGCCAAAAAATTACAACTGAAGAATTACACCATCAATGTGTACAACGACTTGGCAGAGGAGGAAGGAATAATTTATTTCTCTGACAGTATCAATGCTGATTTAATTGCGATGGCGACACATGGCCGCACAGGGTTCGCGCACGTGATGGCCGGAAGCATTGCTGAGGATGTGGTTGGCCACTCCAAGCGCCCGGTGCTCACGTTTGTGGTGAAGCGTTAAAATTTGTTAAATGAATATTCTAAGCCCTGATATCAGGGCTTTTTTTACTTTTATGAAGTAATTGAAAAACTATTATTTCATATTAAGCCTCAACATATACGCTACCGAGGGCGAGACAAAGCAGGCCTATCGAAAACTGGCGTTACAGTTTCATCCTGATAAAAATCCGTCACCCGAAGCGGAGGCCATTTTTAAGGAAGTGAACGAAGCCTATGAAGTTTTGGGCGACCCGTTGCGAAAAGCGATTTACGATCAGATGCTGAAAGGTGCGGAAGCGCAAGTTGAAGAACCAGTTAGAAAACATCGCGATCCTCAGTATCGGCCCAGACCACAGGCACCAACCCCTAAAAGACCAAGCCATCGGGAAGAAATTCTTTCAATGATGGCTGCTAACCTTCAATATGCATTGATGATTTCGCGGTTGACGCTCTTGTTTTCAATGGTGCTTATTGCTGACTATTCATTACCACCTGTAAAGACAATTACCGAAGTTGTCAGCGAAAATCCGACCGATCGAGGCTCATCGTATAAGCTTGAGCTACTCGATGGTGAAACCGTGAACGTAACCCGCGAAGGCGCAAGAAATTTGCGGGAAGCCAATCGAATTGGGATTTACCGCACGGCTTGGTTTTCCATTCCGCTTATCTTGGAAGATGAGGTGACGCACTATCGCACAGATGTAGAATTGTCAATTTATGGTAATTTTATTTTCTGGCCGATTCTGTTGTTGCTGACTTCGTTGGTTGGAGCTTTTTATTGGAAAGGAGTGGAGTTCCGGTTCAATATCGGTATCGTGAATTTGCTTTTATTTCTATTGACTTTAGTTTTTCTTCAAATCCATAAATTTTAGTGCTATGGCAAAGACCAATAACTGGAAGAATCGCGAGGGCGTAGTTTATTCAACCAGCGAAAATTTTGATTATGACATTTCTAATACCGAAGAGCCA
This sequence comes from Cytophagales bacterium, assembly GCA_027317105.1. Taxonomy (GTDB): domain Bacteria; phylum Bacteroidota; class Bacteroidia; order Cytophagales; family Cyclobacteriaceae; genus ELB16-189. Next base: position 10,971 of record DAHVFH010000210.1, on the reverse strand, counting down.
ATAACCCTGCCCATGCAACAGCAAAATCTAAAAGTCCTTTTGGACAAAAACGGCAGAGCCGGAAAGCAAGTGACACTTGTTACTGGATTCGTTGGAAAAACAACCGACTTGGAAACACTCACTAAACTGTTGAAATCAAAATGTGGAGTTGGTGGGTCTTGTAAAGACAGGGAAATTATTTTGCAGGGAGATCTTCGTGACAAAGTGGTGCAAGCACTTTTGAAGGAAGGGTATAAGGCGAAACGAATTGGATGACAGAAGCTTATCTTAAATATCCTTCCTCGAAAAGCCCTTCTACCTTGTGCCTTCAACAATAAAAAAACCCCGCCTTGTTCGGGCGGGGACTCTCCATTTTGCAAGCAGAGAGCGAAGATTGTTTATCCTACGAAGCTTTTAGCAAAGTAGGATCAATAACGGTAATAATCAGGTTTAAATGGTCCTTTCACTTCTACTCCGATGTATTTAGCTTGTTCAGTCGATAGGGTATCCAATTCTACACCTATTTTCTTCAAGTGCAATTGGGCCACTTTTTCGTCCAAGTGTTTAGGCAGCATATACACTTTGTTCTCGTACTTGTCGGAGTTGGTCCAAAGTTCAAGTTGTGCGATGGTCTGGTTCGAAAATGAATTCGACATCACAAAAGAAGGATGCCCAGTGGCACAACCCAAGTTTACCAAACGGCCTTCTGCTAACAAGATAACCTGGTTGCCATTTTTCAAAGTATACAAGTCAACTTGTGGTTTAATTTCATCCTTCAGCGCATTCTTATTCAGCCAAGCTACATCAATTTCATTATCAAAGTGGCCGATGTTACAGACGATCGTTTTGTCTTTCATGCTTTCAAAATGCCTTCCTAAAATGATTCCGAAATTGCCGGTGGCGGTCACCACGATGTCAGCACCTTTCACGGCATCATCCATTTTCTTCACTGCAAACCCATCCATGGCAGCCTGCAGTGCGCAGATAGGATCGATCTCGGTAACAATTACACGAGCACCAGCTCCACGTAAGGAAGCTGCGGAGCCTTTGCCTACATCTCCGTAGCCGGCAACAACAGCTACTTTTCCCGCCATCATTACATCTGTAGCCCTGCGAATAGCGTCCACCAATGATTCTTTGCAACCGTATTTGTTGTCGAATTTTGATTTGGTTACAGAGTCGTTGATATTGATGGCAGGTATTGGCAATTTGCCGGCATTCATTCTTTCAATAAGGCGATGTACGCCAGTAGTCGTTTCTTCAGAGATGCCCTTGATGCCTGGGATCAACTCCGGATACCGATCCAGAACCATGTTTGTGAGGTCACCACCATCATCTAAAATCATATTCAAGGCTTTGCCATCTTTAAAGGCATGCAGTGTTTGTTCAATGCACCAGTCAAATTCTTTTTCGTTCATTCCCTTCCAGGCAAACACAGGAACCCCAGCAGCGGCAATCGCGGCAGCGGCATGGTCTTGGGTTGAAAATATGTTGCAAGAACTCCAGGTTACTTCTGCGCCTAATTCCACAAGGGTTTCAATCAACACGGCTGTTTGAATGGTCATGTGGAGGCAGCCTGCAATGCGTGCGTCTTTCAGTGGTTTTTTTATGCCATATTCTGCACGTAAGGCCATCAGGCCTGGCATTTCAGCTTCTGCCAGCTTAATTTCTTTACGTCCCCATGCCGCCAGCGACATATCTTTTACTTTGTGCGAAACTTTCTCGGTTACAGTCATAATTTTGTCTTTTAGTTCAATTAAAACACAAAAATAAGATAAAGGTTTGAAAAGGCCGAATTGAAATTTTAGAGGAGTTTGAACCTCCTTTCTTTGTCTTGTGTTAGAGCCTAAAATAATTCAAATGAAGCAAACCATTAAAATTGATGTGGTGTCAGATGTAGTCTGTCCCTGGTGCTACATCGGCAAAAGACGTTTAGAAAAAGCCATAGATCAGTTGAAAAATGATTTTGATTTTGAAGTGGAGTATCACCCCTTCGAGCTTAATCCCGATATGCCCAAAGAAGGAAGGAATCAAAAGGACTATTTGGTTGCCAAATTTGGTGGTGAGGAAAAGTATCGGCAGTTGAGCAATCATGTAGCGGGCGTAGCTGCCACTGAAGGCCTCAAGTTTGATTTTTCGAAACAAAAAATTTCTCCCAATACCTTGGACGCCCATCGTCTCATTGCTTATTCAAAATCAAAAGGCAAGCAACATGAAATGAAAGAGGCACTGATGAACGCTTATTTTGAAAAAGGAACGGATCTCACCCAAACCAAGAACTTAGTTGAAATTGCGAGTCAATTAGAAATGGATTCAACAGCGACAGAAGCCTTTTTGAAAAGTGATGAGCTAACGACCGAAGTGAGAATGGAAGAGCAATTCAATCAGCAACGAAGTATTTCCGGAGTTCCTTTTTATATCATCAACAATAAGTATGGCGTTTCAGGGGCGCAACCCACCAATGTTTTTGTCAGGGCTTTTACTGAAATAGGAAGCACGACTGACCCAACCGATGAAGCTTGTGAAGTAGAGGCGAAAGATTGCTAAGTTGATCTTTCTTTTCTGAGATAACTTAGTAGTGTCATCATCAAAAAAAGAATAACCACAAAGCCTAGAGCGATCCTTAGATTTTGCCATTGAGCAATAAATCCAATGATGGGTGGCCCAAATAAAAATCCGGCATAGCCTACGGTGGTGACCATTGCTAAACCAACGCCCGGAGGGAGATCTTTAGTGTGACCAGAAATGCTGTAGGCAATGGGTACAATTGCGGACAATCCAATGCCTACTATAAACAAGCCAACGATCACAAATAGGGGATGTATGAAGAGAATAGCAATACACAAACCCACCGTGGCCACAAGGCCACACCCAATCATTAATGCGCGGTCTCCGAATTTAATCCGGGCATTATCTCCTAAAATCCTCCCTATCGTCATCGCAAGTGCGAAGGAAGATAGCCCTAAGGGCGACAGGGCGCGGCTGGCATGGGCAATATGTTCCATGTAGTTCGTGCTCCAGTCGGCCATGGCGCCTTCACCGAGCATACAGCAAAAAGCGATCACTCCAATACTTACCATCGCTGCATTCGGCAAGCGAAATGCGGGTTCATCGGTTGTGCGGATTGCTGGTTTGTCATGGATAAGGTAATAGCGAGCAAGAAATACGGTAACCATGCAGATAGCTGAGATCACGGTGAAATGGGTGAACAAGCCGGAACCTAGTTTTACGAAAAGAGCACCTGACCCTGCGCCTAATGCCATACCAATACTGAACAAAGCGTGGAAGGATGTCATAATTGGTTTATTCAGTTGTTTCTCCACCATCACGGCTTGAGAATTCATGGCAACGTCCAACATTCCTGCTGAAATGCCCATGATAAAAAAAAGGAATGCCAACCCCAAAATTGAGGGCATCAAAGAGATCAGTGGTATAAGGGAACAATAGAAGAATGCACCAAAAATCGTGATCCTACGACTGCCATTGCGGATAATTAACCAGCCAGTAAACGGCATAGCCAATAGCGCGCCAACAGAAGATGAGAGCAACACAAGACCAACAACTCCATTGTCAATCGAAAACAGCTCTTGGATCTTCGGGAGCCGGGAAAAATAATTTGCGTGGACAAATCCGTTCAAAAAGAAAGTTATATTAACTGCTAATCGGGAGGGCGACACAATTCTTAAGTAAGATTGAATGTTGTTTTCTATTACTTCTTCTTGGTTGCTACTTTACTACTCATGATAGGAAGCATCGATTCTTTAATAATGCATGTCCATACGCTCGTGCGACCATCGTCCATGCGAGTCCAAATTGGAACAATGATGCCATCGTGTGCATCGATGTTCGTGTAATCGCCAAAGAACTTAGTCGCATCGGGCACAAAAGCGTTTTCACTTATCTTCACTTCTTCAAACGTGTTCCCACCATCTACGGAATACGAGAGGTAAACATCGGTTCGGTCATCGTTATAATTTCTCCTGTCGTAATAAACAATATACACATGTCCATTGGTTTGGTCGACCGAAATCCAAGGCAAAAACTGATGGGTACGGGTCGAATCTTTATTTATTCGGAGCGGTTTTGACCAATAGTCTCCGCGATTACGCGATCGCATGAGCCAGATGTCGGTATCATCAATTCCGTTTTTTTGATCAGAATAAAGCAAATAAAGTGTTCCCTTAAATCGAGTAGTGCTGTTATCAAGAGCCAGAACTGGCAACCCGTTGCTGCGTTGAACCCCAGGGATGTCTAATGTCCATCCACCTTGTTGCTTGCCAATTAAAAGATCACTTTTAAGCCAATTTTTACCTTCATCATAGGAGCGATCAAAGTAAAGGTTGCCGCGGTTGGCCCAGGCCACATAGATTTTTCCATCGAAGCCGATTACTGGTGATGCCCCTTCGGCTGTAAAATCATCATCGAGGCAATCGCCTGGCGATTCATTGAGTTGAACAGGTTTTGACCAATGGCTACCGTTCAGGGATTTACTGAATAAAATGTTTGATTGGCAATTTGGGTCTTTGCTTCCGTACTTGTCAAATTGTGTCCACGTGACGCACATGAAATTTTTCTTAGGATGCACGGCTGGCCAAGGTTTGTCCTGATCGGCAGGTGGATTGTTTCCGATCGATTCCCCATCAGACCAACTGTTCCCCTCGTCAACCGATTGCTGGCAAACGATCCGATCGAGCCAGGCAGTATCGCTTTGTCCTTTGCCACTGGGATCTGCCAGGTGGAAATAAAACAAATTTCCTTTTGAATTAGAGATGAGAGCAGGGTCTCCATAAACGCCATATGGCGACTCTAATTTTTTTTCTTTCCAGGTGACGCCACCGTCATCGGTGCTGACCATTCTATCCAAAACAATCCCAGCAACAATATTCTGTGGGTTACTTCTATTAATTGCGATGGAGGGCTCCACGGGAGGATAACGACCTTCCACCTCTTCGGCTAGCTTGATATTTTTAAATTGCCCGAAAGAACAGAACGATAAGAGCGCAAAGAAAAAAATGATAAAGAACTTTCTCATCCTAAGTAAATTAAAAAAATCCCTCCAACGTTAAGACCATTCTTACAGGTAGTGTTCATGCTTCAAAAACTCCACCCAATGGGTATAGCCAGAAGGATTTAAATGGAGACCATCACCCGAATACTTTGCATCCATCCGTCCTTCAGAATCAAGAAATTGACTGTACAAGTCAACATACGTGAACCTCATTTTATCGGCATATTTTTTTAATTGCCCGTTGATGGCTGTGATATGCTCACTCTTCCCCACAAAATTTTTATTCAGGTTTTTGAACGATTCATTGGTTGGTAAAATGCTTTGCACGTAAATCGTGGTCTTGGGCGAACCGCTCCTGATTCTCCCAATAAGGTTAAAAATATTTTCGATAATCACTTCATCGGGTGTATTGCGGGAAAGGTCGTTGACCCCGATAAGCAAAAACAATTTGTTGGGTTTTCGATCTGTGATGTCCTTTAGGCGATGAAATACGCCAAAGGTCACATCACCCGAAATGCCCCTGTTTATTACGGTAGTATCTTTTAAGAGTATTTTCCAGTTGCCTCCTTCGGTAATGCTGTTGCCTACCATCATTATTTTGCCCGTTACAATCGGTTGTTTCTTAAATTCTTCGTAGCGCGTAGCGTAATGCTCTGGCATGTTGGGGAGTGTGTCGTAGGTTTTGGTTTGTGCTTTGGCTCCCAGGAAAAGAAGCAAGCAGAAGGGTAAGACGATAAACTTCATAAAACATTAATTTTTTAAAAGTAGGCATCAAAGTTCAGATAAACCAGAGCCGCTTTGTTACTGGTTTAAATTTACAACTAAGTGCTTATCCGTTTGACCTTATCTTGCAATTATCGGTAAATAAATTTTATTGGCGTTTTTGTATTTCACAAATCATCCCTATTATTGCGCCATAAATGCAATAACTAAATGGGAAGGGGAGACAAAAAGTCAAAAAAAGGTAAACGTACCATTGGTTCGTTCGGAAATTCAAGGCTAAAGAAGAAGATCAAAGCCAGGCTAAAACGCACAGCAAGTAAAAAAGCTGCAGTGGCAGTGGGCGAGGTAGCCAAACCGAAGGCCCGTAAAGTGGCTAAAAAGAAAGAAGAATAGAGATGATTAATATTTCAACTAATGCATGGTGGTGGCACAGGTCGATATCCGATCGGTGCTTTGTTGTGCTTTATTGAAAAATAATAAACAATTTTCTTGAGAGCCTGCCCCGATCAACGGTGCAGGTTTTTTTATTTTTAAATAATACCAGAAATTAAAAGATGAACTACAAATTACATACCCACGGCAAAAAACTGTTGGCCGATACGCTCACCCCGGTGAATATCTACCTGAAGTTACGCGATGTTTTTGCCGGATCCATTTTGTTGGAAAGTTCAGACTATCACGGAAACGAAAACAGTTTATCCTTTATTTGCTGTGAACCGATCGCCTCGTTTGTCGTTCAAAATGATAAATTGAATACCCGCTACCCCGATGGCGCTGCTCAGGAAATTAGGCTCAACGCAGAGAAAAAAAATCTTCCTGAATTGTTAGAACAATTTAAAAATTCATTTACGGTAGACTCTTCTGATCCGCGCGTACAATCATTGGGGTTGTTTGGCTACACTTCCTACGATGCCGTACGGTATTTTGAGGATGTAAAAGTCAACACTTCGGGGTCTTTAATTCCGGATATGGTGTACAAGCTCTATCGTTTTGTAATTATTGTCGATCATTTTCATAATGAACTACAGCTTCTGGAATTTAACTATGGGGACGGAGAACGAGGTATTGACCGTGTGGGGCAAATTATTTTTAGTAACCGCTTTTCAACTTTTCATTTCAAAATGACCAGCACAGAAAGCACGAATTATTCGGATCAGGAGTTTTTGGATATCATTGAAAAAGGCAAGCAACATTGCTATCGGGGCGATGTGTTTCAGATTGTTTTGTCCAGAAGATTTTCCAACACTTTTAAAGGCGATGAGTTTAACGTGTACCGCGCTTTGCGGTCGATTAATCCATCGCCCTATCTTTTTTATTTTGATTATGGAAACTTCAAACTGTTTGGCTCCTCGCCTGAAGCTCAACTGGAGGTGAAGAAATCGCATGCTTACATTTATCCCATTGCCGGGACTTTCAGGAGAAGTGGCAACGATCAGGAAGATGCTGCCCTTGCGGCCAAACTTTCGGCTGATGAAAAGGAGAACGCGGAGCACGTGATGTTGGTAGATCTCGCTCGCAATGACATGAGCCGTAATGCCGAACAAGTGAAAGTTGAAGTGTTTAAAGAAATTCAGTATTATTCGCACGTGATACATCTTGTTTCAAAAGTATCGGGGCGCCTAACGGAAGAATCGTCAACGGTTCAATTGCTGGCAGATACTTTTCCGGCTGGCACACTTTCCGGAGCACCCAAAGTAATGGCCATGAATTTGATCAGCAAGTATGAAAATGTGAGTCGCGGTTTTTATGGAGGCGCTATCGGGTTAATCAGTTTCGATGGCTCATTAAATAAAGCAATTATGATTCGAACATTTCTCAGCAAAAACAATCAATTGATTTACCAGGCTGGAGCCGGGATCGTCTCGAAGTCTGACAATGAAAGTGAACTACAGGAAGTAAACAATAAACTAGAGGCGTTGCGAAAGGCAATTCTTTTGGCTGAAACTATTTAAAAGACTGAATTAATTCCAAAATGAAAATACTAGTACTCGATAATTACGATTCGTTCACCTACAACCTGGTACACATTATCCGTGCGCTGGGCCATCGACCGGAAATTTTCCGCAACGATAAAATTTCCCTTGAGGATGTTGGCGCGTATGATAAAATTTTGCTTTCCCCTGGTCCAGGAATACCTGATGAAGCGGGAATAATGAAGCAAGTAGTCGAAAAATACGGTCCTACGAAGAGTATTCTTGGTATTTGTCTCGGCCACCAAGGTATTGGCGAAGTATATGGCGCAAAACTTTATAACATCCCTAATGTTTTGCATGGTGTCACGTCTATGGCGAACGTTATTGACAAATCCGAAAAAATTTTTGATAACGTGCCTGAATCATTTCAATGCACGCATTATCATTCTTGGGCAGTGGTTCCGGAAACGGTTAACAGCAATCTTAAAATTACGGCCACTAACAAAGATGGTTTGGTCATGGGGTTAAGGCATAAAAAATATGACGTCCGTGGATTGCAATTTCATCCCGAATCGGTGATGACATTGGTGGGACCGAAAATTATTGAAAATTGGCTGAGGGTTAGTTAACCGTTATTAGATTAACTGAAAACAAAATACCAATTAACGAATAACCGATAACGATTAACAAACTATGAAGCAACTATTAACGGACTTAATCGGTCACCAGTCGCTGGATAAAAAAACAGCACACCAGGTTTTAATGGACCTGACTTCGGGGAAGTTTAATCCTAGTCAGATTTCATCCTTCATGACGGTTTACATGATGCGTGGCATTACCGTGGAAGAGTTGGCTGGCTTTCGCGATGCGATGTTGGAACTTTGTATTCCGATGCGGTTTGATGAACCTGTGATGGATCTCTGTGGAACTGGCGGTGACGCAAAAAACACCTTCAACATATCCACACTCTCGTCTTTTGTGGTGGCCGCTGCGGGACAGCCCGTTGCCAAGCATGGAAACTATGGAGTGTCCTCTTTGTCAGGCTCCTCCAATATTTTGGAATACTTTGGTTATAAGTTCACTAACGATAAAGATGAATTGAAGCGCAGCCTTGATCGAGCTAACATTTGCTTCATGCACGCTCCATTGTTCCATCCCGCGATGAAGAATGTTGCGCCCATTCGCAAAGAGCTTGGTGTAAAAACTTTTTTCAATATGCTCGGGCCAATGGTGAACCCAGCTTTTCCTACGCGGCAATTGGTGGGTGTCTTCAGTTTAGAGTTGGCGAGACAATACGGGTACTTGTATCAGCAAACAGATAAGGACTTTGTGATCCTGCATTCCACATCAGGTTATGATGAGATTTCTTTAACTGGATCGTTCAAATATTTTTATAACGGAGGCGAATCACTTCTTGAACCAGAAGATTTAGGATTACCCAGATTAACGGCACTTGATTTGGCAGGCGGTAATTCCATGGATGAATCCGCTAAAATTTTTATGAATGTATTGGAAGGAAAAGGAACAACAGCCCAGAACTCAGTTGTTATTGCCAATGCAGGCATGGCTTTGTTTTGTGGAAATCAAAAAGAAGGGCTTACTTCCGCGTTATCGAAAGCGAAAGAAGCACTGGAATCGGGAAGAGCATTGAGGGCTTTTAAGAAATTACTGGAGTAGAAAGATGCTGGTCACTGGATTCTGGTAATTTGGAACTGATTTTAAGTCTTGAACTTTGAATTTGAAATTGTATATGAATAATATTCTTGAAAAAATAGTTGAGCAAAAGCAAAAGGAAGTAGCGGAGCGAAAGAGTTTGTATCCGGTTAAGTTATTGGAGCAAAGTATATTTTTCTCATCCCCAACGGTTTCGCTAAAGAAATACGTGCAACGCAAAGATAAGTCGGGCATTATTGCGGAGATCAAACGCAAGTCACCCTCGAAAGGAATAATTAATCCACATGTTTCGATTGAACGAATTTCGATTGGTTATATGCAGGCCGGTGCCAGTGCCATTTCGGTGCTCACCGACAAAGAATTTTTCGGAGGGAGTAATGAAGACTTGATGGTGGCTAGAAAATTCAATTACTGCCCCATTTTGCGAAAGGACTTTACGATTGATGAATATCAGATCATCGAAGCTAAATCAATTGGTGCGGATGCCATTCTTCTAATTGCGGCTATTTTGCAACCCGAGAAGATAAAGGAATTGAGTGCGTTCGCGCATTCTTTAGGACTGGAAGTTTTGCTAGAGGTGCATTCGTCTGAAGAACTGCACCCACACTTGTTTCCCGAAGTGGATTTGATTGGTGTGAACAATCGTGATTTGAAAAGTTTTAGGGTAAGCATAGAGGTTTCGAAAAGGTTGGCTGAATTGATTCCCAAAGAGGCTGTGAAAGTGTCAGAAAGCGGAATCAGTTTGCCCGAGACCATTGTGGAATTGCGGAAATATGGATACCAAGGGTTTTTGATGGGCGAAAATTTTATGAAACACAGCAGGCCTGAAGTAGCTGCCAAAGAATTTATTTTAAAGTTGAATGCACTCTAGTGAAACTAAAACTTAAAATATGTGGGATGCGCAATCCCGAAAACATCATGGAGGTGGCCGCCTTAAGCCCGGATTATATGGGGTTTATCTTTTATGAAAAGTCAAAACGATTTGTTGGCGAAGATTTCATGATCCCAAATACTTTTCCAGAAAGGATCAACCGCGTTGGTGTTTTTGTTAATGAAGATACTAAGAAAATATTGAAAAAGGTTGATCAATACCAATTGGACTATGTTCAATTACATGGAGGTGAGTCGGTCGATCAGTGTAAGGCACTAGTAGAAAATGGAATAGGTGTGATTAAAGTTTTTTCCGTAGATGATGAATTTGATTTTACACCGACTATGTCATTTGCCGCTTACGTTGATTTCTTTTTGTTTGACACTAAAACTGACGACTACGGGGGCTCCGGTAAATCATTTGACTGGAATTTATTGGATAAATATGACCAGCAGATTCCTTTTTTTCTTAGCGGGGGTTTGTCTTTGGAAAATATCGCCTCTGTACTAAAATTCGAAAATCTGAACCTACATTCATTAGATATTAACAGCGGTGTTGAGTTGTCGCCAGGAGTAAAAAGTGTAGATAAAATTAGGTCAGTAGTAAGTATTCTATATCCTTAATTCCAATTTTTTATGCAATATACAGTCAACGAACAAGGTTACTACGGAAAATTCGGAGGAGCTTTTATTCCTGAAATGCTTTATCCCAATGTAGAAGAGTTGAGGATCAATTATTTATCGATCATCCAATCGCCCGACTTTAAAAAGGAATTTGATCACCTGCTAAAGACGTATGTTGGG
>DAHVFH010000206.1 GCA_027317105.1 Cytophagales bacterium | reverse complement strand
CTGTAATTATGGGGCCTGGCACAGCCGGAATGAACAGTGCCAGTACACTTATGGCTAGTAAAAGGCCTAAGTAGATGACTGATTTTTTCATAGGTTAATTTTAGGGTTTCGATTAAATAATTATGTAAATATTGTAATCACTGGGTTAAAAAATACCATTTATATTAAAAAAAGTTACGAATCCGATTGAAATATCATTAAAATTGAACCTATAAAATAGAAAAATATGTAAAAAATATATTTTTAAGATAAAAAATGAACCTATAAAACGAATTTTCATTCATTTTTCGCACCTCTCACTATAGATTACATTTCATTTGAAAAATGTTAAGAGGTAGGGGATGGGATGGGATCTCTTTTATTGGGGCCTAATTCTTTAGGAAAAACTAACTTGGAAAACCCAACTTTGCAATACCTTCAGGCAGAATTGTTGATTTAAATGAAAGGACTATGAAAGGACTGAACGATTTATTACTGTTGGGCGATCCTCAACTGTATGAAGTTTCTGAGCCAGTTTTGGAGAATGAGCTTTCATTAGTGCCGGGCTGGGTCGCGGATCTGCATCATGTTATGGAGGCCATCCGCGCGAAATATCATTTTGGCCGGGCGATTGCCGCGCCTCAGTTGGGGATCATGAAACGCATCATTTACATGAATATTGACAAGCCGACAGTCTTCATTAATCCGGAATTAGCTAATCGAAGTAACGAAATGTTTGAGGTGTGGGATGACTGCATGTGTTTTCCCAATCTGTTGGTGAAAGTGCGTAGGCACCGGAGCCTTACGGTAAGATTTCTGGATGAAAATTGGCAAAAACAAGAATTGAATTTGAAGGACGACCTTTCAGAGCTATTGCAACATGAGTACGATCATTTGGAGGGCGTGCTTTGCACCATGCGGGCGGTAGATAATAAATCCTTTAGGTGGAAATCCCATGGTTAGCTTCGCCTTTTATTCAAATCAATCCAAACGATGAGGCAGAAATATGCTTACCGTTGTCCCTTTTTTCGCAATGCTTTGTAGCACTACTCGCCCCCGAAGCTTTTCCACGATTTTCTTTACGATATATAGGCCAAGCCCATTTCCTTTCGATCGTTCATTGGCCCGGAAATACATTTCAAATACGCGATCAATATATTCGGGCTCAATTCCAGCACCATTGTCTTTCACTTCGATGACCACCTCCTCCTCCTTTTCGTAAGCAGTAATTTGGATTGCCGGGGAATCGGGCGTACAAAAGGCAATAGAATTTTCGAGCAGGTTTTCGATGATTATTTTTATCAATCCTCCGTAAGAATAAAACGGACGGTCGAGTTTTACCGATAAGTACGTTTTGATTTTCTTCTTATCCGTTTCTTGTCTTAATGTGTCTAATTCGATCTCCACGATTTCTTGCAATGAGACCTCTTTATAGATGAGGGTCTGCATGTCGGCATCACTGAAGGATTGCAGTTTTCTTAACATCTTATCAAGCGTGAGCGCATTTTCGTTCACTTTCTCAAATAATTCAAGAATGGTTTTGTCTTTTGTCAAAACGCGGCCCACCTCGGCTAAGCCCATGAATGTGGTGAGTGGTCTTCTGAAATCGTGTGAGGACCGATAGAAAAAGGTGTCTAATTCTTTGTAGGCTTGCTTTAGTTCAGACGTGCGGGTTTCGATTCGTTCTTCCAACAAATCATTATCATCGGATATCTTTCTGTTGTTTTCGATCAACTCTTCCGCCTGCGTTTGAATTTCTTCCTTTTGTTCTGCAATCTCCCGGTTTAGTTTGGAAAGCGATTGATTTGCTTCTTGGAGTTCTTCTGATTGTGCTTGGATTTCCTCATTTTTTTCATTCAACGAAAAATTAAATTTCTTCAACCTGCGATTAAACCGATAATAAGAGATCGCTAAAACGAAAAGAATGAAGGATCCTGCTATGGCCGAATAGAGAATGGTCTTTTGTTTTTGAACGAGTGCCTTTTAGTTTATTATCTTTATTGAGCAGTTCAATTTGGTGCTCGTTTCGCTCTACGTCATAGAGTGTGCGATAGGCAGACAGGCTTTCTGCCGTTTCTTTATTGAAGATGCTGTCCGTGAATTGCGTGTATTTTTTGTAATACCGATTGGCTTCCACATATTGGCCTTTCTTTTCGAATAACGTTGCCAAATCAAGATAATTATTTCTGAATATTTCTTTGGCTGACGTTGGAATGGCAAACTTCATGGATCTATCTAAATAGATTTTAGCGGAATCATATTGCGCGAGCTGTGTATAAATTTTCCCAATCCGATTATAATTTAGGCTTCGTCCATAATTATCGCCCAAGGCTTCATCCATTTTTAAGCTCTTAAAATAGTAGGGCAACGCCTTGATAAATTTTTCTGTGTTCAGGTAGAATTCACCGATATTAAAAAGACTGGCATCGATGTCCACTATATTGCCTAAGCGTTTCCGTTCATTAAAACTTTTTAAATGATAATAGAGGGCTGTATCGTAATTCTTTTTCCTTTTCTCTATCAGTCCTCTTAAATCCCAACTCCCCGCTATTTCTGCTTCTGATTTCGCTTTCCTAAACACGTCTTCTGCTTTCTGCCGATCGGCCAGCGCCTGTTCATAATTTTTTGAGCGATATGAAACCCAAGCTTGTTCATAAATAATTTGGCCCACCAAATATTGGTATGAAGCTTTTTCTGAAATTTTTAAAGCGTTGGTAAGATAGTCTGTGGCAAGTTCAAAGTAGCCCTGTTGATCAAAGACGGAACCCATGCGCAGCAACAAGTTAGCTAGCGCATATTTGTATTGAAACTTCCGATAACGAACCAATACTTGGTTCCAATTATTAAGCGCGCCAATGAAATCACCCTCATGAAAAAATAGTTCACCCATATTTAACTTATAGTCGGCTTCGAGAGATGGGTCGCGCCTCGTCATCGGCAAGGTTTTCTGATAATATTCCTTGGCGGTATTATAGTCGTTTTTATCGCGGTAGCAGTTGCCAAAAAGCATCCATACATCGGCAATTAGCACAGCATCTTTTAATTGTTCTCTTATCTGTAAAGCCGCTTTCAGTTCGCGCAAGGCAGAATCAGGTTGATGCACGATGAGATAGTAGCGTGCCATATTCACATGGGCAACGGAGCGGTAATAGTGCTCTTTGTTTTCCTGGCATAGCGATTTGGCACTATTGTAAAATACTTTGGCTGAATCAAATTCACCTTTATCGCGCATTACATTTCCTTCTTGCACAAGACAGTAGGCCTGAAGTTTAAAGTCGTGTTGTTTCTTCGCAATGGAAAGACCGAGTTCAAATTCTGTTTGTGCCTCTGTTAAAATTCCGCTTAGCAAGAAATAGATTCCGCGATAGGCGAAAGCCCATCCTTCACCATCCTCATCGCCAATACGATGCGCTTCTTCCAGTGCGCGCTGACTGGCTAGGTTGGCTTTTTCGAGGTCAGTTTCTATACTCAGAAAAGTCTTCGCGTTGAGGAGGGCTACCTTCTTTCTTGGGTTTTTTTCAGTCCGAATTAACCCCTCCAGGCTGTCCAATTTTGATTGGCCAAAGGAATTTAGGTAGGCAATAGACATTATAATGAGCACCGCAGATCTCAAGGCTTAATTATGTTTAGAAAGGAAAAATAAGAAGAATAGAACAGAAATTTGCATCAAGTACTAAAAAAGACAGAAATCTTGCATTACGACAAAACAAATAGTAACGAAAATTTGATTTTAATAACTAAAAACTTAGTTTTACAACGTAATAAATAGTTATGAAAGAATTAACCAAAGCGGAAGACCAGGTCATGCAGATTTTATGGCGGCTAAAAAAAGCCGTAGTGAACGATATCATCGAGCAACTGCCTGCACCAAAACCTGCCTACAATACCATAAGCACAATCGTGCGGATATTAGAAACGAAAGGGTTTGTAGATCACAAAGCGTATGGAAAAACACACGAATATTTCCCGCTTGTGGCAAAGGAAAAATACACCCGGTTTTATCTCAACAATATGATGAAAGGGCATTTCGATGGGTCGCTTCATAACCTCGTTTCTTTTTTTGCGAATGAAAATAAATTAAGCGTTAATGAGATTGATGAACTAGTGAAGCATCTAAAGGATATTAAAAAAGAAAAACAATGAATACCTACGTGAATTACATGATTGAAGCGAATCTTGGCATTTGCTTTTTTATGCTGGTGTACAAGTTATTTGTAGAAAAAGAGACCGACTTTAGTTTCAAGCGGGGCTATCTTTTGCTGGCGCTTCTGGTTTCATTGCTTGCCCCATTGTTACACCTCAATACATTCTCTTCTCCTGCTGTTAATACTGTGCTCAACACCTTTACGCTTCCTGAAATTCAGGTTACCAGTCAGCAGACTGGTAACGGAAGTGCGTTTACCTTGTCGGTTTGGATTTTTACGATCTATGCAATCGGGGCGTTGATTGCTCTTACTACGTTAATTTTTCAATTTGCTAAAATCGTACGTTCAATTTATGGGAACCTAAGAGAAAATCAGCGGAACTTTTGTCTGATCGAACTTCCGGACAGTGCGGAAATATTTTCTTTTTTTAAATTCATCTTCATCGGTCAATCGGTCGGTATGAGTGAAAAAGAGAAGAGACAGATTATCCTTCATGAACAAGTACACGTTGAGCATTATCATTCGGTCGACATTTTGTTTGTTAAACTATTGGCCGTTGTCTTCTGGTTTAACCCCCTTCTAAAAGCTTACCGGAACGCTTTGATCCAACTTCATGAATTTGAAGCCGATGCGCGCTCGGTGGCAGAAAATGAAGTGGAAGTGTATTGCAGCTTACTAGCGAAAGCAGCATTACGTTCTTCCGGCTATCAACTCGCCAATCACTTTACAAATTCTTTAACATTAAAACGAATTAAAATGATGAAAACGATGAAAACGAAGATCGGTAAATGGAAAGCTATTTCGGTTGTTGGTGTTGCACTCGCCTTTTGTTTTTGGGTTGTCGGCAATAATATTGCCATCGCCCAAGGAAAAAAGGATCAGAAGACTGATGAGGTATTCGATCAGGTGGATGAGATGCCCACCTTTGGCACTGGCCCTCAGTACAATGAGTTATATAATTTTATAGGAAAGAATTTGGTTTACCCCAAGGAAGCAAAAGAGGCAAAAATTGAAGGAAAGGTGTATGCTCAATTTGTGGTACAATTGGACGGAAGCTTAAGCAATATTAAAATTCTCAAAGGTATTGGCCATGGATGCGATGAATCCGTACAGCATGTTTTAAGGCAAATGCCAAAATGGAATCCTGGTGAGATAGGCGGTAAATCCGTGAGGACGAAAATGGTTTTGCCTGTCATCTTTAAAATCTAAATTCAACTGATCGGTTTAATATTTTTCCACTCCTCGTTCCTCGTAACGATGAGTGGATTTTTATTTTTACCCATAACTTCGAATTTTGGTGCAAATTATTTAGACAAATGGGAGATTACTTCTCCAAAAGTTCCTTTAGCGACTTCATCACCATCTTCCAGTTTTGTTCTGAATGATCGAGCGCTTCTTTAGATTTAATGCTGTCTTGAGTGAGCGTGAAAATGGTTTTTCCATTTTTCTCTTCAATAGAATAAGTAACGTTCGCGTAATTTTCAGATGTATCTTCTGTTCCGGAAAACGAACTCCAATAACTGTACTTCAGAATTTTTTCTTTTTCTATTTCCAGAATGGTGCCTTTATCTTGATAGGGTTTGCCTTCCCATTCTCCACTAAAAGTAATTGGGCTGCCGACTTTCCAATCGGATTTAGTTTCCGTTCCGAAAAGATATTTTTTGATTTGTTCCGGATCGGTAAGCGCCTTCCAAACTTTGGATTTAGATGCGTTGATTGAAATCGAAGTCGTTAATGTTAATCCGTTGTTCATAATATAGTTGTTTAGTTAGAATTTTATTTTGGTGATGAAGAATAATGTAGGGAAATAGACCTTACCAAGGATAGCCTTTTCTCCTAGGATTTATTTGGTTATTCAATCGGAAAGTTCCTGACAACGGTATCCATATTGGTTTAATAAATGAATGGCGGCAGTCGGTTTTAAGTGGTCAGAAACAATCCGTAAAATTTTATCACAATCATCCAGCGCAAAATTCCAACGGTCTTTGCCGGCAAGGGAATCGATCAGCGGTGCCAATATTTTCACTTGTTCTTGCGATTGAACGGTGGTAGTAAAGACGAGTACTTCCATAGCAATTTATTTTATTCCCATTTGTATTTCAGTAAAATTTGCTTCAAGATCGGCAAAATCAACATTGATGTACAGCTCCCGATTGATTCCCATCGGAGTAAGTTTATTTTGTTCGGCAAATTGCATGAGCCTACCATAACTTTTTGGCATTTCATTCCAACCCCCTTCATGTATCAAGGAGAGACATTTAAAATTCTCAGTGCGCTTAAAATGAAACTTTCCATCATAGTCTTTGGGGATGCTTGCCACCGGTAAGCAGACCTCCAGAGTAAAGGATTTGGAATCGTCACCGGTAAAACCAATATAATGCCAATGAATCGGTCCGGTGGGATGAAGATCCAGACGAACCGTTTCTTTAATCAGTTCTTTGGTCATATCAACCTGATTGATCAGGTCGCTCATCTTTACTTCTGCCCGATGGAAAAGAAAATTGATGGGCTTGACTTCTTTGACAGTAGGTTGTGTAGGGTTGTTCACGGTGTGATTTTTCTTCAAATCAATATTATCATTATGACAACCCTATGTCAGGAGAAAGAGAATAGTTTTATTTTTTTTTGAAGGGAAGTGACAACAGTATGTCAGCAGAAGGAAAAAATCAACGGGAACTGACCAGTTTTAGATAATGATCTTGTAATTCTTCAACTAATTCAATCATAAGAGTTTTCAGTTCGCCCGGACTTTCAATTTCTACACCTCGTCCGTAGGAGAGGAGCCAACGTGCTATCATCTGAAAATCCGAAGTCATGAATTTCATCCTCAACTGACCTTCCAATTCTTCTTCGGACACAAATCCAAAGTAATGCCTGGAGTTGATAACGAACTTCGCTTCTTTCCGATCAAATAGAACGGATGCTGATTTCATTTCCACATTGGCTTGCTGCAAACTGTTGACATACTCTTGCAACGTTGAAATATTGCGAGGTGGAAAGAGCACATCACTTACTTTTAATTCTTTAATTCGGTCGCAACGAAAATCACGGAAGCCATTGCGCAAGCGGCACCAGGCGATCAAATGCCAGGCCGCACTGTAATAAAATAGTCCAATGGGTTCCACCGCCCGCTGTGTAGACTCGCTTTGCTGACTGCGCAGATAATGGAGAAAAATAACTTGCTTTCCTGCAATGGCTT
Source organism: Cytophagales bacterium (assembly GCA_027317105.1). Classification (GTDB taxonomy): domain Bacteria; phylum Bacteroidota; class Bacteroidia; order Cytophagales; family Cyclobacteriaceae; genus ELB16-189. Next base: position 13,420 of record DAHVFH010000206.1, on the reverse strand, counting down.
TTTGAAGATCAGTAAGAAAACTGCCAGATGTTACTGGCAGTCTCATTCGAGGATGGATTACTTCAATATGGTCTTGCAAACTTTCGAGGTGATCTTTTTGCGCTTCGTTGAGTACGGATTTAATCTTATGCAAGGCATCATCAAAGGCAGTGGTCACGGATTGATCCGTCAACCGCTCTACGAGTTTGCCGGCCATCATCATGGCGCTGGCTTCATCCTGGGTAAACATCACCGGGGGAAGATGATAGCCATCGACAATAAAATAACCCGTGCCTGCTTCTGAACCAATCGGCACACCAGCTTCCATCAGCGACTTTACATCGCGATAGACGGTGCGCAAACTAATTTCAAACCGATCGGCAATTTCCTGTGCCTTCACAATTTTTTTGGATTGTAATTGAATAAGAATGGCAGTAAGGCGATCGAGACGGTTCATTTTGGAGATAGCACTAACTTAAAAGTAGAAATAAATTATTGGACGATCACAAAAAATGGGTTCACCGGGCGCAAAAATGTAAAACGGGGATCAAAAAGGTTGAATTAAAAAATTTGACAAAATCCTTTACTTTTGTGCTTTTCAATTTAAACAATGGCAGATGCAATTATTAGATTTCGAAAAACCGATTGCCGAACTGGAATCTAAACTTACCGATATGAAACAATTGGCTGTGGGCAGCGATGAATCGGTAAACAAGGCCATCCAGGCACTGGAAAATAAAATCATTAACCTCAAAAAGGAAACATTTGAAACGCTTACCGGATGGCAACGCGTTCAACTTTCCCGCCATCCGGATCGTCCTTATACGTTGGATTATATTTATGAAATCACCACCGATTTCATTGAGCTATTTGGTGATCGCAATGTTGGCGATGACAAGGCCATGATAGGTGGGCTAGGCGCGGTTGACGGCCAAACGTTTATGTTCATCGGTCAGCAAAAGGGACGCAATACAAAGCAGCGCCAAATGCGCAACTTTGGCATGGCCAATCCGGAAGGTTATCGCAAGGCGTTGCGGTTGATGAAGCTTGCAGAGAAATTTAACAAGCCTATCGTTACCTTGATTGACACACCCGGTGCTTTCCCCGGTCTTGAAGCAGAAGAACGTGGCCAAGGAGAAGCGATTGCACGCAATCTCAAGGAAATGTTTATGCTCAAAGTGCCGGTGATCTGCATCATCATTGGTGAAGGTGCCTCCGGTGGGGCGCTGGGAATTGCGATCGGAGATCGAGTGTTGATGTTAGAAAATACTTGGTATTCCGTCATCTCACCAGAATCTTGCTCTTCGATTTTGTGGCGCAGTTGGGATTATAAAGAGCAGGCAGCCGAAGTGCTTAAACTTACGGCCAAAGACATGCTTCAAAATAAACTTATCGATGGTATCATCAAAGAACCGATCGGTGGAGCGCATACCGATATGAAAGCAATGGCAGAAGAAGTGAAGAAGACCATTTTGAAAAATCATGCAACACTAAGTAAACTGTCACCACAAGAGCGAATTAATCAGCGCATCGACAAGTTCTGTGCGATGGGGGTAGTTAAAGAATGAAATTGATATGAATAGAATTGGGCTTTGCCTATTGTTCTTTTCTTTCTGTGCGCCATGGCTTACGTTGGCTCAGCCCTCCATTCTTATTTTAAATGCGGCCGATAAACCGCTCAACAGTGAATCTGTTGACTTAACCACTTGGGCTTATTTTCCTAACCAGCTTATTTCAAATACAAATAGTTTAAGGCCTCTGGGTAATACTGTTTCTATTGAAAGTGTTTTTAAAGAAGTAAGTTATGGCACATTTATCCTCTATGTAAAGATAAATCCTACGTTAACGAAATCCGCACTGGCTGTTGAGGTGCCAGCGCTTTTTTCAAGCTATCAATTATTTGCGAATGGTAATCGAATAGGTGCCAAAGGCAAGGTCGGTGCTTCCTTGCAGGCATGTGTTCCCGAAACCAGACCTGCCGTTTATTTTTTTAGATCGGATAGTGATACGATTCAATTTGTATTGCAGGTGGCTAATTTTTACCCGAGTCCTGGAGGAATTAAGGGGGCGCTTCGATTGGGCTCAGCTCAACTACTCAGCAAGAATGCTGATCTAAATAAAACCATGGATTATGCGCTTTTTATAATAATCCTTTTAATAGGTATTGTATCGCTCTGTTATTATTACATTCTCTTTGAACACCGAAAAGTATTTTTGTTCCTTTCTTTCTTTTCATTTTCCTGGTTGCTTCGGTCTCTATTTGGGTATCATTACCGCATTTTAGATTGGGTTGACTTATCTTGGGCACTTCTGATGCGGGTGGAATATTTGACCATGATTTTTACAACTGCCTTTGCCATGCTTTTTATCGCCAGTTTATTTCCAAGCGACTTTAAGAAAAGCATTAAAACTGTGGCCTTGGCAATTTCTGGTTTATTCGCCATCTCAGTAATTCTTCTTTCACCCATCCAATTTATTCCTCAAATCCGGGTTTATCTGGGCTTCAGTTGTTTAGTCTTGGTGTATGTGTTCTATGTAATTACAAAAGCATTTCTCGATGAACGGGGTGGATCAACCATGATGCTGATCAGCATGTTCATGGGATCGCTCGCCTTTGGTTATGCCATTATCAGTTATTTCGGTCTTTTCGAAATGAACATGATGATCTATGACATCAGCTTCATGGTTCTTGGGTTAATGCTTTCTTTCTCCGTTGCTGTTCGTATCTCAAAAATTGACCGGCTGTCGGAGGCGAAAGTGCTGACCATGGAGCATTTCTTCGCAGAGAATCGGAAATGATCGCGTAATTCCAAAACAATATTCCGTAACAAGATTTTCGATATTGAATGTTCAATTTTGAATCTGTAATTTTCAACTTTGATTCTTAAACTCCTTAGCCTGTGAAACTTCATGTAATCAATACCGGCTTTTTTAAATTAGATGGCGGTGCCATGTTTGGTGTAGTGCCAAAATCCATCTGGCAAAAATTAAATCCGGCTGATACTAATAATCTTTGCAGTTGGGCGATGCGATGTTTGCTGATTGAAGACGACAACCAATTGATCCTGATCGACAACGGTCTTGGTGATAAACAGGACGCGAAATTTTTCAGTCATTACGATTTACATGGCGATGATTCCCTCACAAAAAGTTTGCAAACGCTCGGCTTCAGTGAAAATGACGTGACGGATATGTTCCTTACCCATTTGCATTTTGATCATTGTGGTGGCGGAGTGAAACGAAAAGAAGGGAAGCTAGAACTGGTGTTTAAGAATGCGAAATACTGGAGCAATGCCGACCATTGGAAATGGGCTACCCAACCCAATCCGCGTGAGAAAGCCAGTTTTTTGAAAGAGAATATATTTCCGATGCAGGAGAGTGGGCATTTGAACTTTGTCCCGATGGAAGGCCCTTCACCTTTTCTGCAATTTGACCTCACGTATGTTTCTGGCCATACCGATAAAATGATGCTGCCGAAAATCAAGTACAAAGACAAAACCATTTGCTACCTAGCTGACTTGATCCCTTCGGTGGGTCATATTCCGTTGCCGTATGTGATGGGTTACGATATCCGGCCATTGATTACCATGGAAGAAAAGGAATTATTTTTAAAAGAAGCAGCCGCCAACAATTTTATTTTGTTTTTTGAACATGATCCGGTGAACGAATGCTGCACGGTGAAAGAAACGGAGAAGGGAGTGAGGGTGGATAGGGTTTTTAAATTGAAGGAAATTTTATGAGGATTATCCGTTGTTTGTTATTGGTTAATCGTAGATTCTTTGGTCTACTATTAACTGCTAACAATTAACAATTAACTGTTAACGATTAACTAATACCACCAAGGAAATGAAAATCGGCCTAACATTATCCGGAGGAGGCGCGCGCGGAATAGCGCACATTGGCATGCTCAAAGCGCTGGAAGAAATTGGCGTTGAGATTTCCGTTATTTCAGGAACAAGTGCCGGCTCGATTGTGGCATCGCTATATGCTTATGGAATAAAGCCTGATAAAATTTTGGAGAATGTTCGCCAGTTGAGTTTACTCAAATCTGTGCGGCCGGCCTGGACATGGGCAGGTTTGCTTACCATGGATGGCGTAAAAGAACTGATCGTTAAAAACATTCCTGAAAATAATTTTTCAGCCCTAAAGATTCCACTGACTATTGCGGCTACGGAAATCCGCAAAGGCGAAGTGAATTATTTTACTTCGGGTGAATTGACTTCGGCCGTGGTAGCCTCTTGTAGCATCCCGGCAGTTTTTAGTCCGTTGAATATTAAAGATAATCTTTATGTCGATGGCGGATTGCTTGACAACCTGCCATCTTCGTGCATTCGTAATCAATGCGATTTTTTGATTGGCTCGCATTGTAATAAAATCAGCAAAGACTTTGACCCTAAGAATGTAAAAGTGGTTATCGAACGAAGCTTACTGATCGCTATTTCTGCCAATACTCAGCTGAGCAAACAACTCTGTGATATGGTGATTGAGCCTCCTGCAATGGATCGCTTCACGGTATTTGATATCGGCAAGGCACAAGAAATTTTTGACTATGGCTACCGGTTCACCAAAGACAATTTCCATTCAGCACAATTCCAAAAAGCAACAGCCGCATGACGCTCACTGATCCATCTTTTAAAGAACAGATTCTATTAGGAATACCGGATGTGCTTCCTGATAGCCAACCACTCGATTTTTCGGTTAGCCATGCACCGAAGCGAAAGGATATTTTGTCAGTGGCCGAAAAAAAATTGGCGATTAAAAATGCATTACGGTATTTTCACCCTAAGCATCACGAAACGTTAGCCCCTGAATTTTACGAGGAACTGATAAAATTCGGTAGGATTTATATGTATCGGTTTCGCCCGGAGTATAAAATGTTTGCCCGAGCGATCAGTGAGTATCCACATCAAACCCAACAAGCAGCAGCCATCCAGTTGATGATACAAAATAATCTGGATCCTGCTGTGGCACAACATCCCCATGAGTTGATAACCTATGGTGGCAATGGCGCGGTATTTCAAAACTGGGCGCAATATCTTATCACAATAAAGTACTTGGCCACTATGACCGAGGATCAAACACTTCACATGTATTCCGGTCACCCGATGGGATTGTTCCCATCTTCAAAAGAAGCGCCTCGAGTTGTTGTAACGAATGGCATGATGATTCCCAATTATTCAAAGCAAGACGATTGGGAAAAGTATAATGCACTTGGCGTAACGCAATATGGGCAGATGACAGCCGGCAGTTACATGTACATTGGGCCGCAAGGAATTGTGCATGGCACGAACATTACCATCTTAAATGCGGGAAGAAAAATTTCAAAGCAAGGAGAAGAGCTTTCTGGAAAATTGTTTCTTACTTCTGGCCTTGGCGGGATGAGTGGAGCGCAACCGAAGGCTGGAAATATTGCAGGTTGTATTACCGTAATTGCGGAAGTGAATGACCAGGCAACAACCAAACGGCATTCGCAGGGTTGGGTGGATGAGGTGATTGATGATTTAGATGCGCTGTGTAAAAGGGTTTCGGTCGCCAAGAATAAAAAGGAAGTGGTGTCGTTGGCCTTTCGGGGAAACATTGTTGAAGTCTGGGAGAAATTTTTGAAAGAAAATATTTATGTTGATCTCGGCTCCGATCAAACGTCTTTGCATAATCCATGGGCTGGCGGTTATTATCCGGTGGGAATGACAGTTGAAGAATCGAATACGTTAATGGCGAGCCAGCCTGACGAGTTTATGAAACGGGTGCAAGCCTCATTGCAGCGACAGGCAGACGCCATCAATGGGCACACCCAACGTGGCACTTATTTCTTTGACTATGGCAATGCCTTTTTATTGGAGGCCTCACGAGCGGGAGCCAAAGTAATGGCCGAAGATGGAATCAATTTTCGTTATCCCTCGTATGTGCAAGACATTATGGGCCCCATGTGTTTTGATTATGGTTTTGGTCCGTTCCGTTGGGTGTGCACTTCAGGCAAACAAGAAGATTTGGATTATACCGATTTAATTGCAGCTGAAATTTTGTCAACACTTTTGGGAAAGGCGGGAAAAGAAATTCAGCCCCAGCTCATAGACAACATAAACTGGATTAAAGCGGCTAAGCAAAACAAACTGGTGGTGGGCTCGAAGGCGCGCATTCTTTATGCCGATGCTGAAGGGCGGATGAAAATTGCAGAAGCTTTTAATGAAGCCGTAAAATCAAAAAAAATTGGCCCTGTGGTGCTCGGTCGCGATCATCACGATGTATCAGGAACGGATTCCCCTTATCGGGAAACGTCCAATATTTATGACGGCTCTCAATTTACAGCAGACATGGCGATTCACAATGTAATAGGCGATTCATTTCGCGGGGCCACTTGGGTGTCGATTCACAATGGGGGAGGAGTAGGCTGGGGGGAAGTGATCAATGGTGGGTTTGGCATGCTGCTTGATGGGACGGATGATGCCAGCCGAAAATTGAAGAGCATGCTTTACTTTGATGTGAACAACGGCATTGCGCGAAGAGCGTGGGCGCGAAATCCGGGAGCGCTGAGTGCCATCCAAAAAGAAAAAGATAAGGGGTTACAAATTACGATTCCTTACTTGGCAAAGGACGATCTGATCGATAAACTCGTATAGATGTTCAGGGCATTCTATCGAATGATTTTTAAATTGATTGGCTGGCGTGTGGAAGGCGCCTTTCCGGCTCACCTTAAAAAATACATTGTGGCGGTGGCACCCCATACCAGCAATTGGGATTTTGTTATTGGCGTGATTGCCCGCAGTGTGGTGGGTTTGCAGCGGTCAAAATTTTTAGGAAAGAGTTCGCTTTTTAAACCTCCCTTTGGGTTTTTGTTCCGGTGGTTGGGTGGATATCCGGTTGATCGAACGTCCTCCCATGATGTTGTACACGCGGAAGTTGACATTTTTAACCGACACGAAGAATTTATTTTGGCGCTTGCCCCTGAAGGTACGAGGAAAAAGGTAGCTAGGCTGAAGACCGGCTTATATTATATAGCCTGGCAGGCGAAAGTGCCTATTATTCCTGCAGGTTTTGACTATCAGCGAAAGCGGGTGGTTATCGGTAGCCCGTTTTATCCAACAGGTGAAATTGAACCAGACATGGAGGTACTCATGAAATTCTATCGGGCAATAAAGGGTAGGAATCCTGCGTTGGGGATTGACTAAAACTTTGATCTCAATTACATTTTGTAGCTTCGCGCCCAATAAAATTTTTTCTATTTATGAAACGAGTGGGGGGGATATTGGTGCTGAGTTTCTTTGTGCTTGTTGGAGGCGTTGCCCATGGACAAATGCAAGTTGATATGGGACTAAAAGGCGGGATAAATTTTGCCAATGTAAACGCTGTTTCTACGGTAGTGTCAACCTACGGCACCCAAATAGGCTATCATGGAGGTGCCTATGCGTCATTTAGATTGGGCAAAGTGGCCATTCAACCTGAGATCATTTACTCTACTGAAGGACAACAATATAAATACGTTCAGCCTGGATACCCCAGCTTAAAATCAACGTTTGGTTACATCAATATCCCCATCATGTTGAAAGTATATTTAGCCGGTGGATTTAACCTTCAAGCGGGGCCTCAATTTGGATATTTAAACAATTCTAAAGGGTATTCTTACCAATATTCGGCAAATGGCGCTCCAATAGTTGCCTCGCAGTCAATGGGTGATTATGTGAAGGCTTATAATGTTTCCTTAGGTCTGGGAGCCGGTCTGGATCTTCCCTTCGGGCTTAACTTTACATTGCGGTACAATGCAGGCTTATCGGATATAAATAAATTGACGGGAAATAATCAAAGTGCACTGCCGGGTTCTCCTTTTGGCACTTCGGCAGCTAAATCGGAGGTTTTGCAGATTTCAGTAGGTTATCGTCTATTTAAAATTGGTGGTTGATTTAACCATAAATAGGTTTTTGTACTTTTGTGGCAAATAAATAAATTCACTATGAAACTAATCAAGATTTTTCCAGTTGTCGTTGCTATGCTTTTATCGGGAATGGCTTTTGGTCAAGTGCGGTTCGATCTGGGTTTAAAGGGAGGGCTAAATTTTGCGAGCGTTAGCAATGCGAGCAGTAGTAACTCGATTGCCCAAGCTTATGGCAATCGTACGGGCTACCATTTTGGGGCTTATGCCATGTTTAAGATTACGAAGTTTGCCATTCAACCTGAGATTGTGTTCTCCCGCCAGGGCCAGTCTTATTCTACGCCTAGTTTTTCAAACTTGAAATCGAATTTTGATTATATTAACATTCCGATCATCATCAAATTTTACCTTGCGGGTGGTCTAAATTTACAGGCTGGCCCACAGTTTGGTTTCCTTGCAAGTTCATCAGGTGATGTTATTAATACAGCTAACAATAAAGTTACAACGCAATCCTTAACTAGTCTTGTGAAGTCTTCAGATGTTTCGCTTGCTGTAGGGGCGGGATGGGATTTGCCTTTTGGGCTTAACCTTACAGCGCGGTATAATATTGGACTGTCAGATATCAACAAGCTTACTGGAACTAATACTGTACCTACGATCACTTCATCATTGGGTACAACCCAAGCGAAGAATCAGGTACTCCAAATTTCTCTGGGTTACCGATTATTCAAATTCGGAAAATAAATTATTAAAACTTTGATCGAAAGGCTGCCCCTGTGCAGCTTTTCTTTTTGCTGGAGACGGCAAGTCTTTTGTATTTTTGCGTACAAACTAATTGTTATGAGATTTTATATTTTGTTTTTGGTGGCGGGGGTGATGATAGAATCACAGACAGCGTTTGGCCAATTGAAATTTGAAGGTGGTGTGAAAGCTGGATTTAATTATTCAAGTCTTGACCTAAGCACTGTGGGCAGGCTGGGATCAGGGGTGATCAATAACTACCATTGGAATCCAAGTTTTAATCTAGGAGTGTATGGCAACTTTAGGTTGCCGAGAAATCATACCTTTAAGAACTTTGCGTTTCAACCTGAAATTCTTTTTTCAAGACAAGGCCAACGGTTTACAACGCCTTATAATAGCAATCTTCGCACTGCCCTTTATTATGTGAATATTCCGCTCCTTATAAAGTATTATTTGGTGGGTGGGCTCAATTTTCAGTTCGGCCCGCAGATTGGCATTTTAGCCGGGTCAAGAGGAGATTTGCTGCGAATTAATCCGGTCACAAGTTATGTTGTTGGCCAAGCTAAAGAGAACCAATCTTTGAAACCCTATATAAACCCTATCGATTTGTCACTTGTTTTTGGCACTGGCATTGATTTACCTTTTGGTGGCACCCTCGCTGTTCGCTACTGCCTTGGTATTTCGAATATCAATAAGTATACGAATGCTCCTCAATACAGTCGACCTACGGATAGTAATGGGAATATAACAACGCCCTCCATTAGCACCACCTACGCACGAAATCAAGTATTTCAGGTGTCTTTAGGCTACCGGTTGGTAAAAAAAGGTAAGTAGATTCTTTTATTTAGAAATGTACACTTCTCGTAACTTAGGTTAGTGCGATGTCTATTCCAGAGCGCATTGAGACTGCCCGCTTATCGCTCGAGCGTTTTCACCTTCAAGATGCTGAGGAGATTTTCTATACGTATGCCAGCAAGCCAGAGGCCACTAAATTTATGGCCTGGCCTACGCACTGTTCAATTCTGGATACCCGAATGTTTTTAAATTATACGAGCCTTGGCTGGAAGCGCGGCACTGATTTTTCGTTTGCGATAAGGTTGAAAAACAGCCACCGCTTGATCGGCAGTTGTGGGTTAGTCAACGAAGCGGGTAAGGTGCAGTTCGGGTACGTGCTTGGTCCGTTGCACTGGCATCAGGGCTATGCCACAGAAGCTACACGGGCGATGTTGGCGCAATTAAAAAATCAACCGGATATTTTTCGTGTCGGCACTTTTGTGGATAAGGAAAACTTGGCCTCCCTTAACGTTTTAAAAAAATGCGGCTTGGTTGAGGAGGCAACACTTGAAAAATGGTTTCGTTTCCCAAATCAAAATTACCAACCAAAGGATTGCATTCTATTCAGACTTTCTTTCTGAATCTTGATTCTAACGTCTTACGTCTTATGGTCTTGTGTCTACTTCATGGCCAACTTACTTTTTCTCCTTCCATAGCTAAAGTAAATCAATAGCCCCAGGCTCATCCAACCAAAAAATACCATCCAACTTTTGGCCGGGATTTCGATCATTAGATAAAGACAAAACAACATACCGAGCACGGGAATAAGAGATAGTTTTTTTATAAAGGTGCGAACACCAATAAAAATTGCGAGGATCAAAAAAACCAAAAACAAAATTTCTTGGTGAGCTTCATTGCGAATATTGGTAAACGAATTTGCGATGCGGTTTGAATAGGCATACATAAATAGAAGTAGCAAAATTGGTACGATCCATTGCCCGTTGATGTAAAGAAGGTGATACGATTTATCGTCAGGAATTTTTTCCCTACGGGGCAAATTCAAAACACCGGCACAAACCAGTACAAAGGCAAACAAAGTGCCGATGCTAGTCAGGTCAGTGACAATAGAAATGTCAACGAACAGTGCTGGAATGGCCACGGCAAAACCGGTAACCACGGTAGCAAAAGAAGGTGTTTTAAATTTCGGGTGTACGGTGCTGAATTTTTTTGGCAGCAATCCATCGCGGCTCATACTCATCCATATCCGCGGTTGCCCAATTTGAAAGACTACCATCACACTGGTGGCGGCCACTACGGCACTGACTGAAATGATGTAACCTATTTTTTGTAAATGGATTTTATCGAAGACATAAGCGAGTGGATCGGCTACACCTTTGAACTCCGAATAATTGACCATGCCGGTGATCACGAGTGTAACCACCACATAGATTACGGTGCAAATCAATAGGGAGTAGATCATCCCTCGGGGCAAATCGCGTTGTGGGTTGGAGCACTCTTCGGCCGTAGTAGAGATGGCATCGAAGCCGATGTAGGCAAAGAAAATGGCAGACACGCCTTGGAGCACTCCGGTAAATCCATTGGGCATAAAGGGCGTCCAGTTATCGGTAGAGATATAAAAGACCCCGATGCCAACAAGAAAGGCTAGCACAACGAGTTTTAAGCCCACCATAAAATTTGCGCTTTTCTTACTTTCGCGAATGCCAATGTAAGCGAGCATAGTAACAAGGATTACAATTGTAAAAGCAGGAATATTGAGGATCAAGCGCAACCCTCCGATTTGGGGAGCTGCGGCCCACGCTAAATCTTCGGTTGATTTTCCTGCGGCCACTGCGGCATCAAACAATGTATGCGCAGTTTTCGGATCTGTCACCAGCCAGCCGGGCAAGTGTATATTTATTCCTTCCAATAAATTAACGAAGTAACTGCTCCAGGAAATAGACACCACGACATTGCCAATGGCGTATTCTAATATCAATGCCCAGCCAATTACCCAGGCTACAATTTCACCGATGGTGACATACGAATACGTGTAGGCGCTACCCGCTACCGGCACGCGCGAGGCGAACTCTGCATAACACAGTGCGGTGAAGCCACACGTAACCGTGATAATTAAAAATAAGATGACCACACCTGGACCTCCGTTGTAAGCAGCTTGGCCGATGGTAGAAAAAATTCCGGCTCCGATCACTGCGGCAATACCCATGGAGGTAAGATCACGTACGCCTAGTACTTTTTTTAGTTCGGGGCTGCTGTGCCCATCGGTGAGGCCGGCTTTAGCATCTCTTAAAATATCAGGCAAGGATTTTTTTCGCAGTAGCGTTTGGAGCATCGGTGAGTCGGTTTAGGGCAGTAAAATAGTAAAAAATACCCCCGAAATGGAATTAATGGCTCCCACCACGAAGGGTTCATTCTTTTTTTTGATTTTTAGGTTTTGAATTTGCAAATTCGAAGCATGGCTGAACAGAAAACGGTCTTGATTGGAAAACTTTCTCACCGGGGCAATGAATGCCTGGCCCTTCGTTTTCCTTATGATCAAGAGGTGATTGCGGCAATCAAGAAAGTGGAAGGGGTAACCTTCTCTAAAACGAATAGATGTTGGTATGTGATTGAGAGGAGTAATTTGCTAAATGAAATAGTGAGTGCCTGCAAAGGAGTTGCTTGGGTGGATTATAGTATGTTGGCAAATGCTGTGAAGCCTGCAGCGGTAGAAACCAAGGTGAATGCAGGAAGTAAAAATGAAACTGAAGAGGCATTAAAGATTCTGCGCATCATGGAGCAAAAGCTTCACCTAAAGGGCTATGCGAAATCTACGTGTAAGACTTATTTAGAGCAGTTTAAATTATTTATGCGATTTTATCACCCGGCTCCGCTTCATGAATTGAGCGAAGCAGAGATCCGAAATTATATACTCTATTTAGTGGAGCGCAAGAAGATGAGTAAGTCCACTCAAAACCAGGCAATTAATGCCATAAAATTCTTCTACGAAAAAGTGCTTGGCGAGGAGCGGAAGGTCTATCACATCGAGCGGCCTTTTGCTGAACATCGGTTGCCTACTGTGTTGAACACAGAAGAAGTAGTGGCACTTTTTGAGGCCGTGAATAACCTGAAGCATCGGGCTATGCTTATGCTGATCTATTCGGCTGGCCTGCGAAGGAGCGAACTGTTGAACTTACGCAAAGGTGATATCGACCATGTGCGCAGTGTGGTATTTGTGCGTGGAGGAAAAGGCAAAAAGGATAGGCAAAGTTTGTTAGCCAAAACGCTGAAACCTATCCTTCAAAATTATTTGCAGGAGTACAAGCCAAACTACTGGCTATTTGAAGGGGCCGGAAAAGCGCGATACTCAGAGAGTTCGTTGCACAAAATTTTAAAGCAGGCCGTGGCAAAGGCAGGCATTGTAAAAGAGGTAAAGCTGCACACCTTGCGCCACTCTTTTGCCACGCATATGCTTGAGGCAGGTGCTTCTACGCGATATATCCAGGTGCTGCTGGGGCACGAATCGCCCAAGACCACGGAACTTTATACCCAAGTGACCTCCTTTTCGTTGAACAAATTGCAAAGCCCGCTTGACCGTTTGGTTTCCAACAACCTTTTAAAATCCGGTGATGAATAATCGGTGGTGCACAAAAAATATATCCGGCCTTATGATACTAAAAACGTACAATTGTAGTCCTTTTTCCCTTCCTAATGCCATAATTAATATATATTTACCGTACACAAACACAGGTGTTGTAGCCAATGCGCGATGTAGATTGGGTTACAGGTTGAAGACCCGTTTGAATTGAAGTTTATGTTTCACAGGACGTTTAGTGTTGTTGTTACGCACGACATCCGGACTCGGGGAGAAAGAACAAGCCCGCCTTGCTGACCGGAAGCGCACAGGCTACAACATCGTGTTTATTCCAGCTTGGGCGTACGGTGAGTATTTGAAGTTTAGTTTATTAATTTTGTTGCGGCCTCGTTTTGCAGTTTCGGTGTAGTCGCGTTTGTCATTCGTTCCTCATTTAACAAACGCTCCCATGCCCAAGCCGTAATAAACAC
>DAHVFH010000203.1 GCA_027317105.1 Cytophagales bacterium | reverse complement strand
GATAGAAAGCTATCTAAATATTATGTCGCATAACTAAATTGTCACTATACTAGTTTCCCCATTGACCACGAACGGCACTAATAAATTTCGAATCGAAAATTGGAATAAATCACACCTTCACCTCCGATTCATTCATCACTTTAGTCTGCACCTGAATTGATTCGTGGTGGATCAGATGGAGGAGATCGCGGGTGAACCCTTCCTCCAGACCCATCGCCTTCAGTGTCACGCGTTCCTATCAGTTCGAAATCTAACAAAAACTTAAAATCCCTATTTGTAAAAAGGGGATGATTGGTTGGAATTGACATGGACTTCATTGGAATAAGCCGAATAGCTAAGGTTCTTATGAAGCGGTTTCTAAGCGATGTAGATTCAATATCATTCTTCTAAAGAACTTCAAAATGTAGTGGTAGCTTTACCGCATGAAGGTTTTGGTAATTGAAGACGGGAAACAACTTGCGGAAAGTATTGTTGGGTATCTCAAAGGGGAAGGACACCAATGCGAGGTGGCCGATACGGTGAGCGCTTCCATAGAAAAGATTATGCTGTACGACTATGACTGTATCTTACTGGATATATCCCTTCCAGATGGTAATGGACTGACGGTTTTAGACCAGCTTAAAAGCGAGGGAAAGACAGATGGCGTGATCATCATTTCAGCCCACGATTCATTAGATGATCGCATTCAGGGACTAAAGTTAGGCGCTGATGACTACCTCGCCAAACCCTTTCATCTCGCTGAACTGGGGGCACGAGTTGAAGCGCTCATTCGGAGAAAAAATTTCATGGGTTCAAATAAAATGGTATTCAATGAACTGACCATTGACGTGCCTGCACAAAAAGTGAGCGTGCAAGAAAATACGTTGCCCCTTACAAGAAAGGAATATGACCTCCTTTTGTTCCTGATCTCGAATAAAGGAAAAGTCGTTTCCAAAAATTCAATTGCCGAACATTTGAGCGGAGACATGGCCGATATGCTGGATAATCATGGCTTTGTTTATGCGCACATCAAGAATTTGAAAAAGAAGTTGAGCGAAAGCGGGTGTAATGATTATATAAAAACAATTTATGGGTTTGGCTATCAATGGGAAGTATGAGCAAAAAATTATTAGATAAAACGTTACGCGTATATCTGCTTTTTTCGGTGATCGTGTTGTTTGTCAGTGCACCCTTATTTTATTTTCTAGCCAACGAAATTTTTATTGATGAAGCAGACGAGACGCTCCAGTTGAGGAAAAATGAATTCATTGCCAATCATCTTCCTTCATTGAAAGCAACCGATGTTTCCGTCTGGAACGCTTTCAATCGCGATGATAAATTGGAGGCGAATAAGGCTAAGATTATGCATGACTCGATTTTTTATCAATTTCATTTTGATTCGCTGGCCAATGAAAATGAACCCTATCGTGTTTTGCACTCGCCCGTGCGCATCGAAAAAATGCCTTATGTATTTGTTGCCCGCATCAATCTGGTGGAGTCCGCTGACATGATAACGGGCATCGCATTATTGTTTGTAATCATTCTCAGTACGTTATTAACGGGGCTATACTTTATAACGAAATATCTTTCTGCCCGCCTTTGGAAACCATTTTATTCTACTTTAGAAAATGTAGAACACTTTGAATTGGGTAAAAATACCAGGGTCGAGTTTGTTGTAACGGATATTGAGGAGTTTTCGCGGCTTAATCAATCGGTGGGCAAATTGCTTGAGCGGAACATGAATAGCTACAACCACCAAAATGAATTTATTGAGAATGCCTCCCATGAGCTGCAAACACCCCTGGCGATATTCCAGGCAAAATTGGATACGCTGGCACAGCAGATGCCTTTTACGGATGCCATTGGTAGAACGCTATCAGACATGAATGATTCATTAACACGCCTTTCTCGGATCAACAAAAATCTTTTGCTTCTCTCGAAGATGGAGAACAACCAATTCGCTGGGGGTGAGGAAATAGCGGTGAATGAAGTGCTGAAAAAGCAGATCACTTTCTTTTCTGAGCAAGCAGAAAACATGAACATTGTGGTAGATTTACAGAATTTGGGCAGTTGCACGATCAAAGGGAATCTAATTTTGTTCGAAATTGCGATTAGCAACTTATTGTTGAATGCCGTCCGCCACAATAAGGTCAATGGTAGAATTGCGATCAGATTGGAACAAAATGAATTGGCTGTTTCAAATACGGGGGTGCCGTTTGTGCTGGAAAGAAATAAATTATTTCAACGCTTTTCTCTTCCAGGATCAAATGGTGGAAATGGCCTTGGTTTAGCTATCGTTAAGAAAATCAGCGATTTGCACGGTTGGCAAATAAGCTACAAGCATGAAAATAGTGAACATATTTTTTTGCTTACCTTTTAAAATTCAAAAAAACTTCAAATTCATAGCGCACCTTTGGTTAAAATTTTAAACAAAACAAAATAATGAAAAAATTAATGTTGTTTGTAGCCTTGATGATGGGAGTATCATTTGGGTTTTCTCAAAAAATGAAAGAAGCGGAAGTTCCTGCCGCTGTAAAAAGTGCCTTGCAAAAACAGTTTCCTACCGCCAAGGATGTGAAGTGGGACAAAGAAAAGAACCAATACGAGGCAAGCTTCGATTTGAATAAAGCTGATCAATCTGTGTTGTTTGACGCATCGGGCAAAATCGTGGAGACGGAAGTAGAAATTGAAATGAGCCAATTGCCAAAAGGCGTAACGGAATACGTTAAGGCTAACTATAAGGGAATGAATGTGAAAGAGGCCGCAAAAATTACAGATGCTTCTGGCAAAGTTACGTATGAAGCAGAAGTCAAAGGGATGGATTTGTTGTTTGATAGCAATGGTAAGTTTCTAAAAGAAGTGAAGGAAGCAAAAGAGATTAAAAAAGAAAAAGATGACGAAGATGATGAAGACTAATGGTGCCGTACTAAACCTTCAGTTTATTTATTGTTAATTTAGGCGGGATCATTAACGATAATTTTTAAGCAAATAAATTTTGCAGAGACACAAAAGCTACTCCAAAATGGAGTAGCTTTTGTCATAAATATGGAGGGAGGGAATAAATACTTCCCTTTTATTGTCAATAATTAGTCAACATCCAGAATTACTTCAGATTGTCGCAGGATATTTGGACTTCTTAATTAAGTAAAATACTAGTAAACCCTATTTGTTTAAAAAATGAGAATTGCCATTCTGTTTTCTTTTTTGTTGTCATGTTCGTCATTGATCAAAGCGCAGGATCTGGCTTTCTACATCGAACAGGCAAAAATTAATAGTGCACTGATTCAGGATAATAGAAACTTAAGCGAAGCCGCTCGGCTCGAGGCCGAACGCCTGAAAGCGTTCTATACAAAAGCCCAAGTGTCCTTAACGGGTGCTTACATGTTTGCGCCTATTATCTCACGGGACAACAACAAATCTGACTTGGTATTGAATTCAGCCGGTACAGATACTAACTATTCAGGTTATGATATTGCCGCAAGTAACGCAGGAATGTACCAGGGGATGATCAACTGGGCAAAGCCTTTGTTTAGTAATCCACGCTATGAAGCGGCAGCCGGGCAAGTTTTGATCGGGGCGCAGATCAATGAGAACACAGCCCGGCTTTCTGCCCACGACCTAGAAAAATTTATTACCGATCAGTACATTCTTTGCCTCACAGACTACAAACAAACGGAATACCTTAACGATTTGACCAAGATTATCAGTGATCAAAAGAATGTTGTTTCCAAATTGGTAGAAAGCGGGATCGCCAAACAATCTGATCTCGCCCTGCTTGCTATCGAGCAAAAAACACAGCAAACCGCTTTGAATACTTTCCGTGCAACCTATCGCAGAGACCTGATGGACTTACGTGTCCTTTGCGGTATTACCGACACCACCTATCAGGTACTTGACGATATCGACCTACAACCAAGGGAAGACATTATTCAATCTGGATGGGTGGAAAGGTATCGTCTGGATAGCCTCAACTTGCAGGCGGCTCAAAAGCTATTTGAATTAAAATATAAACCTGTGGTGAGCCTGTATGCCAATACCGGATTAAATGCAGTCTATGCGCCTACTATTCCCAATCGGTTTGGCATGAGTGCGGGCCTAAATTTCACCATGAATTTGACCGATGGAAAGCAAAGGCAGATTACCCAGAAGCGCACTTCTGTTTTGATGCGCTCCACGGGACGTTATAGGGATTTATTTTATAAACAAAACACGGTAAGAAAGGGCAGGATATTGACTGAATTAAAATCATTAAATGAACGGCTCATCCTTACCGAACAACAATTACAGGAATACGTAAAACTTCTATCGTTTTATAAACAGGAATTAAGCCGGGGACAAATTTCGGTGATCAACTACATCACCACCTTAAAGAGCATGATCATTTCCCAACGTGATTTTGTGTTACTTCAAAATAATAAACAACTGCTTATCAATCTTTACAACTACTGGAACTGGTAAATTATGCGAACAGAATTAAAAATTTTTATCGGTTTCACTTTGGTGATGGCCGCTTGTCAAAGACCTGCTGTGCATGAAGATGTAGCGGTAAAGGCAAAGGTATCTGTTGATGTAATTGGCTTGAGCAAAGGCATCATTAAAGATGAACTCACGTTGTTTGCCAATACGCTCTATCTCAGTCGAAATGTGGTGACCGCCCAAATTCCGGCCTTTATCACCAATGTATTTATTAAACTTGGCGATCCAGTAAAAGAAGGGCAAATTCTTTATGTGCTTGAAACTAAAGAGCGAAGAGCGCTTGGTGTCGGAGCAGTAATGCCCGACTCGGCTGCCACTTCTTATGGTAAAATAAACGTCAAAGCCCCAGCCTCCGGAATCATCAGTACCTTGGACAAACAACAGATCGGAGATTATGTGTTGGAAGGTGGGCAACTTTGCACTATTGCGGAAAGTAATGCCCTTGCCTTTGCGGTCAATGTTCCCTATGAATATAAGCCGTTCACCAAAACCGGGGCGTCTTGTATATTACTAATGCCTGATAACTCTCGACATCCAGCCCGGTTTACCACGCCCCTTACTACTATGAACGTATTAGCCCAGACGCAAACGATCCTGGCAAAATCGGACGCGCCCCTTTTCCTTCCTGAAAACCTCATCATAAAAGTATTAGTGAACAAAAATGTGGAAGCAAAAAAACAAATCCTTCCCAAAGTAGCCGTGCTTAGCGATGAGATGATGGAAAACTTTTGGGTGATGAAATTAGTAAACGACAGCACGGCTGTTAAAGTTGAAGTTATCCCCGGAACGCGGAACAAAGAACTGGTCGAAATTATCAAACCACAATTTAAATTGGATGATAAATTTCTCACAACAGGAAATTACGGGCTGCCAGACACGGCTTTTGTAAAAGTTAATCGTTAATCGGTTCGCAGCTATGAATTCTTCCAAAGGTTATCTCCAGATTTTCGCCAAACCCATTTTATTCATCGGGATCTTACTGTTGGTTGCAGGTGCATTTTCCTACACCCGCATGCAAACCAATCTTTTCCCGGAAGTTTTATTTCCAAGGATCACAATCATAGCTGCTGCGGGACAATTGCCCATCGACCGGATGATGATCACGGTGACAAAACCACTGGAAAGTGCCGTGAAAAGAGTGCAAGGCGAAACGATCGTGAAGAGCAGCACAAGCCGTGGAGTTTGCACGATCGATATTTTCTTTGATTGGGGGCTAGATACTTACTCTAAGAAGTTGCAAATAGAAAGCAGGATCAATGAGATCAAGAATTTTTTGCCCCCAGGCGTAAACCTTTCTATTGAAGCGATGAACCAATCGCTGTTCCCTGTTTACGGTTATACCTTGGAAAGCCATGAACACAGTCAGGTGGCCATGCGTGATCAGGCGAATCTTTTATTGCGCCCCATCTTTTCGCAAGTGAAAGGGATTTCAAACGTAGTGGTGAGGGGAGGAAGAGCGAAAGATTTTGTGGTCATTCCTGATCCGCTCAAGCTTTCATCGCTTGGCCTCTCTCCAGCATCGTTTATTGCCGTCTTCAATGCCAACAATTTTGTTTTATCCAACGGCTTCATCTCCGATTATCGCAGGCTCTACCTATCACTTACGGATACTCGGGTCAATAACCTTGAAGCCTTAAAAGACATTATCCTGAAAAACGATGGCAACCGAATTATCCGACTGAAAGATGTGGCTACTGTCGAGATACAGGAAATGCAGGAGTTTGTGATCATCAATGCCAATGGAAGCAATGCCGTATTGATCGATTTGGTGAAACAACCGGGCATTAACTTGATTGACTTTGCCAAAGAAGTGGAAGAAAAAGCGGCCGAAGCCCGAACGATTTTGCCAAAAGGCTATGAACTAAAACCGTATTACAACCAAAGTGCATTTGTAGGCGACAGCATTGACAGTGTAGTCAAAACAATTTACGAAGGATTAATCCTTGCCCTCATCGTCATGGTGATTTTTTTGCGGTCGTGGCGGTCGAGTTTAGTCGTGATGCTCACGATCCCTGTTACATTGACCTTTACAATTTTAGTGCTTTATCTGG
This sequence comes from Cytophagales bacterium, assembly GCA_027317105.1. Lineage (GTDB taxonomy): Bacteria > Bacteroidota > Bacteroidia > Cytophagales > Cyclobacteriaceae > ELB16-189. The sequence goes on along the minus strand of DAHVFH010000203.1, from coordinate 50,228 downwards.
CGGGCATCACCATCAACATTATGTCGTTGGGAGCGATAGCCGCTTCCATTGGGTTGATCATTGATGATGCCATCGTGATCATTGAGCAAATCTATCGGGGTCATGAAGATCACCCCGAAAAAGACCGGTTTACTATTGTACGAGAAGCCATCCATGGTCTTTTCCCTGCGATGGTAGGCTCGTCATTGGCCACCATTGTGATCCACTTTCCCTTTCGCTTGATGAGCGGTTTGGCCGGAAGTTTTTTCAGAGAACTTTCTGACACCATGCAGTTGACGATGATCACCTCTTTTCTGGTGACTTGGCTTTTACTTCCCGTACTCCATTTGATGATCGGCTATAAGGCATCTTTGAAACCACACACGCATTCGGCTTCAGAATCCATCAACCGACTTTCCTGGCTTACCTGGTTTTTCAATAAACCGATAATAGCCTTTTTATTGGTAGTTAGTTTGGTCGGTTCAGCCTGGTGGGCTTCCGGCAAATTAGAAACAGGTTTTCTGCCTGAGTTAGATGAAGGCACGATTGTGCTGGATTACATTTCCCCGGCAGGCACTTCACTCGAAGAAACCGATGCCATCTGTAAAGAAATAGAAAAAATTGTGGACGCTCATCCTGATGTAGAATCCTATTCGCGTAGAACAGGGATACACATGGCCTTCAAGAGTGATCCATCAAACATCGGAGATTATTCTATCCAATTAAAAAAATCAAGAACGAAAACCACGGATGAAGTAATCAACGAACTTCGCAGGGACATTAGCGGTAAAGTAGTGGCCATGGAAGAAATTTCTTTCGGCCAACGCATTTCCGATTTGCTAGGTGACCTGATGAGTACACCACAACCTATTCAGATAAAAATATTTGGCAATGACTACGAAGTGTTGAAAAAATTAGCAGGCAAATCGGACACACTTTTACAGCAAATACCGGGCATTGCCGATATTAATAGCGGTTTGGTGACCGCAGGGCCTTCCATCATCTTCCTGCCCGATCAGGAAAAGTTGAGCCTCTACAAAATTTCGTTGATTGATTTTCAGAATCAACTGACCACCTACACGGCCGGGATGCCGCTGGGGTTAAATGCAAACGTGGCAACGCCTTCGCCTTTTCAAGCGGCCATGACAGGCGGATTGCAAATCGGCCAATTTCAAGAAGGTGAGCAAATGCGTAGAATTTTGTTGCGGTTTACTGATTTCAAAGACAATGATTTGAACCTTTTAAAAAGGCAATTGATTTTTTTGCCTGATGGAACTACACGGCCGCTTTCTTTTTTCTGTGACGTGAAAATAATTCCCGGTGAGATTGAATACCGAAGAGAAGATCTCAAATCGACTGTGATTCTTACTGCGCGCTTAGAGAATCGTGATCTGGGCGGTGCCATCAAAGATATTCAAAAGAAATTAAAGGCGGAGTTACCCTTACCACTAGGCTATACCATTGTTTATGGCGGTGCGTATGCTGAGCAACAAAAATCTTTCAAAGAATTGCTGACTATATTAGCAATGGCCACTTTGTTCGTCTTTGGGGTGCTTATGTTTTTATTCAAAGAATGGAGAATATCAGCCTTGCTATTATTCGTTTCTGTTTCCGCTATCAGCGGATGTATTCTTGCGCTTTACATTATAGGCATTCCGCTTAATGTGAGCAGCTATACGGGGATCATCATGATCGTGGGGATCATTGCCGAGAACGCGATTTTTACGGTAAATCAATTCCGTCAAAATATGCTTGCAACCAATGATGTAGATCAGTCCATCAACTATGCTATTGCGCTGCGCATCCGTCCAAAATTGATGACTGCTATTGGGGCCATTCTTGCGCTTATGCCTTTGGCACTTGGGATTGGACTTGGTGCACAGATGCAGCAACCGTTGGCTATTGCTGTCATTGGTGGGTTTATTGCCGGGCTGCCTTTATTACTCTTGGTACTGCCGAGTTTTATGCGGGTGCTGTATAAACGCAGAACTTAGTTGCCCGTATTTGTTCATTTAAAAGGGAACATTCACCGAATAAACGTATTTGCATCCGTTCAATGTTATTCTTGCGTGTTATTCTATTGATTGGAGTACCTTTAAATAAAATAGGAAGATCGAATCATCAACCCCTGTATCATGAATAACCCCAACAGACGAAATTTCCTAAAAGCCTCGGGTGCTCTCGTAGGCGCTCTTTTTGTCCCTGAATTTTTGCATGCCAGTGAGAAAAAAGGAAAAGTCGGGATACAGCTTTATTCCCTAAGAAAGGAAATGCTTGCTGATGCAACGGGAACACTAAAAAAATTGGCCAAAATTGGGTACAATGAAATCGAATCTGCCAAAAGCGAGAAAGGAAATTATTACGGGCTGTCGCCCAAAGAAATTAAAAGCATCACCACTGATTTGGGAATTAAGCTGGTGAGCGGACATGTTCACATTGATAGCGATTGGCTAAAATCTATCGATCAGGCGGCAGAGGCTGGGCAGGCTTACCTCATCTGCTCGGTATTGCCGAGTCAAGGTCAAACTGTCGATAACTATAAACGCAGTGCAGATATTTTTTCGAAATCCGGGGAAGACTGTAAAAAAGTAGGTATTACGTTTGGTTACCATAATCATGATTCTGAATTTGAAAAGGAAGGGCAACAGACCTTGTACGATATTTTGTTGGATAAAACTGATCCTTCGCTGGTCTGCATGGAGCTTGATCTCGGCTGGTTGATCGCTGCAGGAGCCAAACCAGATTTTTATTTTGAAAAATACGCTGGCCGATTCCCCTTATGGCACCTCAAAGACATGAACCTCAAGGAAAAGCACAGCACAGAATTTGGTAAAGGCGATGTGAATATTAAAGAACTCCTTGGCTACGCGAAAAAATCTGGTCTGAAACACTATTTCATCGAGCAAGAAGAGTATTCAGCTACGGCATTGGAAAGCCTTGCCTATGATTTTAAATATATTTCTAAATTAGAACACGGCAAATAAGTACTTTATCGCTATGATAAAAAAAATAAGCACATTTAGTCTACTCGTTTTCGCTCTTAGCGGAATCGCTGTAAATGCCTCCGCCCAAAATGGTGTCAAAGCCAATCATGTTGCGTTGTATGTAAAGGATTTAGCCAAGAGCGCGGCCTTTTATAAAGATGTGATTCAACTAAGTGAAATTCCAGAACCCTTCCACGATGGCAAACACGTGTGGTTGAAAACTGGCGACCACAGTCAAATCCATTTAATACAAGGAGCAGCGGATGTAACCAAACATGATATCAATTCTCATTTCGCTTATTCTGTAAACAACCTGCCTGATTTCATTAAACATCTTGACGCGATGAGTGTGAACTATGGCAATTGGAAGCAGACTTCTAAAACTCCGCAATTGCGTGCTGACGGAGTGAAGCAAATTTATTTACAGGATCCTGACAACAATTGGATAGAAGTGAATGACGATAAGTTTTAAGTGGTTTCCAATCGTATCTTTTTAATCTAACGATAGACGAACTCGCCATATTCGCTTTTGATGGTAACTTTCTTTTCATTAGATTTTTCCACCTGTCCAACAACCTGCGCTTCTACCCCAAAGCTTTTTGAAATTTGAATGACTTGATCTGCGAATTTCTCCTCCAGGTAGATTTCCATCCGATGGCCCATGTTGAAGACTTTGTACATCTCCTTCCAATCCGTGCCACTGCAATCGCGGATGAGCTGGAAAAGAGGAGGGGCTTCAAATAAGTTATCTTTAATCACATGCAACGCTTCGATGAAGTGCAGCACCTTGGTTTGCGCTCCGCCACTGCAATGGACCATGCCATGTATTTGCTGTTGGAGTTGTTTTAATAGTTCAATCACAATCGGAGCATAAGTCCGTGTCGGTGAAAGCACCAGCTTACCAATGGTTAAAGGGACTTCCGGCAATGTGTCGGCCATTTTATATTTCCCCGAATAGACAAGTTCATTGGGAACATTCGAATCAAAAGATTCCGGGTATTTGGATGCGTATTCTTTATGAAAGACATCGTGCCGTGCCGAAGTGAGCCCATTGCTGCCCATACCGCCATTATATTCCCTTTCATAGTTAGCTTTTCCGAAAGACGCCAATCCAACAATCACATCACCTCCCTGTATGCGGCTGTTATCGATTACCTCACTTCTCTTCATGCGGGCTGTCACAGTGCTGTCTACGATAATAGTTTTAACCAAATCACCTACATCGGCAGTCTCTCCTCCTGTGCTATGAATTTCCATACCAGATTGTCGAAGCATCGTTAATACTTCTTCAGTTCCTTCAATGATGGTAGAGATTACCTCGCCCGTAATTAAATTTTTATTTCTTCCTATTGTAGAGGAGAGTAAAATAGGCCCTTTCGCGCCAACACAAAGTAAGTCGTCTACATTCATGATGATTGCATCTTGTGCAATGCCTTTCCAAACACTTAAGTCTCCCGTCTCTTTCCAATAAATGTAGGCCAATGAAGATTTTGTTCCAGCACCATCGGCATGCATCACGGTGCAATAGTTTTCGTCTTGTGCCAAAAGATCAGGAACAATTTTGCAAAATGCTTTTGGAAAGAGTCCTTTGTCTAAGTTCTTAATAGCATGGTGCACATCTTCTTTGGAAGCCGAAACACCACGTTGTGTATAACGATCTGTATTCAATTGAAGCTATTTCAACTTTAGACCAATCCAAAGATAGCCCGGTGAAGAAAGTGGGTTGTAAGAATAATTGCTATAGTATTGACGAGGCTGACTGCCTGGCCCACGAGAGTTTGGATTATACCCAGGGTTACTTGAGGTAGCGTTATTGCTTTTCTGAACTAACCTTCCCGTCTCAAATTCCACCCCAAGTAAATCGACCTCATTCTTTTTGATATTAAAGGCTTTGAATGGAATCTTAGCTTCGTAAATATAAGAGCCATCTTCTTGCGCAATAATAGTTGATTCAATACCGTTCATCAATCCAAGCCGGCTTGAGACAATATTATTTTTGGCCAGACCGATCAATTCAACCACTTCCACATCGCTGATCCATTCTTTTTTCATCTGCACTTTTTCAGCAAGATCCACATCCTTGCTTATATTTATTGGTTTAGCGTGTTTTAATTCACTCTCGTCTTTACCTACCGGATACTTCAGCCCAACTTTCCCCTTTTTTTTCCCTTTGGGGTTTAGGCGAAGCGACAAGCCAAACATACCAATCTTCGCCTGTGTGATATCATCAGATACCTTTAAGCGGAAATACAAATTTTCCGCATCGTTACCCACATTAGAAAGAAACTTCCCATCGGGGTCAAGCCACCACTCTATAGGCCAATCATCCATTTTCCCATCAATAACTGGAGGTTTCTCAAAGGCAATGCTTTCATGAATTCCTTTTTGCGCTAAAGCTGAAAAAGAAAACCCCAATAGAATGAGTCCAATAAGATTTTTAATGCCATACGTTACGGTGCTTGTGCTAAAAATTGAAAATTTAAGTTGTTGATTCATAGGGCGTAAGTTCAAGAGTTGTTTTCCTAAATAAGGCTAAGCAATAATTATCCTTTTGACTTTCAAAATTATAATAAAGACCGGTATGTTAATCAGAAAAGTTCAACTTACAAAATACCTCCCAGACAACGATGCCAAGACAAACAGAGACATTTAACGAATGTTTTGTGCCCGTTTGCGGAATTTCTAGGGCTAAATCCCCTAATTCAATGACGGATTCACTTACTCCGTGCACTTCGTTTCCAAAGACTAAGCAATATTTCTTTTCTTTCGAAAAACTGAAATCCTGCAACGGCAAACTTTCTGTGGTTTGCTCAACAATGATGATTTGATAGCCTTCGTCTTTAAGTTTGGCGGCAACCTCTTCCGGTTTTTCAACATATTCCCAGGCTACAGAATCGGTCGACCCTAAAGCCGTTTTATGGATTTCCCGATGAGGTGGTGTTCCTGTAATTCCGGTAAGGTAAATTTTTTCTATGCGAAAGGAATCCGCTGTGCGAAATGCAGCGCCCACATTGTGGAGGCTACGCACATTATCCAATAAAATGCACACTGGAATTTTATCCACGTCTTTAAACTCATCCACAGAAATCCTTCCGAGTTCTTCCAGCTTTAATTTTTTCATGAATCTTAATCTTCACCCTCAATACCAAGAGGATTAGGGAAATTATTGATCAACTGAATCACTTCCTTCGCTTCCCGCACATCATGCGCCCGAAGAATGGAAGCGCCTTTCAGCAAAGCAATAGTATTTAAACTCGTGGTGCCATTCAACGCGTTTTCTGCCTTAATTTTAAGGGTTCGCCAGATCATTGATTTACGCGATAGGCCAACCATCACCGGCTTGCCAAGAATTCTTAGGTAATCCAAATTTCTTAATAACTCAAAATTCTGCCCCACATTCTTGGCAAAACCAAATCCCGGATCAATTATAATATCCATTACGCCAAGTTGGTGTAGTTGATAAATTCTTTGATGGAAATAATCCGTAATCTCTTTTAATAGATTTTCATAATCTGTTTGCTTGGCCATCGTTTGAGGCGTGCCTCGAAGGTGCATGAGTATGTAAGGCACATTCAATTCAGCAACTACTTGATACATGGCATCATCCAGGTTCCCTCCCGAAATATCATTGATCATGGAAGCCCCCGAATTAATCGCTTGCCGGGCAACCGCGGACCGAAACGTGTCAATCGAAATAATTGCGTCTGGGAAATTTTTAACAATAAGTTCAATGGCGGGCAAAACCCTCTTTACTTCTTCCTCCTCCGAAATTTCTTCCGCACCGGGACGGGTGGAATAACCACCCACATCTATAAAATCGGCATCTTCAGCAATCATTTTTTCAACTTGTTTCAAAATAGATGCCTCATCGGTGTACCGGAGTCCATCATAAAAGCTGTCGGGGGTTACGTTGAGGATGCCCATGACCTTCGGCACGGATAAATCCATCAGCGTACCCCGAAGGTTAAGTGTTTTGTTGACCGAAAATATTTTACTTTGCATCCTTTATGAATGATAAAACTGCCCACGAATATAAAGAGGTGATGACGGTGTGCAAAACCCTTTTTGCCAAGAAGACGCAAGATTATGGCACGGCTTGGCGTGTTTTGCGCTTGTCTTCCATTACCGACCAGATTTTCATCAAAGCCCAGCGCATCCGAAATATTCAGGAAAAGCAGGCGCAAAAAGTAGCAGACAGCGTTAAAGATGAATTCATTGGAATCATTAATTACTGTCTTATCGCCTTAATTCAGATAAACTTGATTCATTCCGATAAAATGGATCTAAGTTTTGCCGAACTAGAACCGATGTATGATAAGGCTGCTGACGAGACATTTGCCTTGCTGCAAAATAAAAATCACGACTATGACGAAGCCTGGCGCGATATGCGGGTCAGCTCGATGACTGATATTATTTTAATGAAGCTTCTTCGCACCAAGCAAATTGAAGACAATGAGGGAAAGACATTGGTGAGCGAAGGTGTAAAAGCGAACTATCAGGATATGATTAATTATTCGGTGTTTTGTTTGATTAAAATGTCCACAAACGACAGACAGCAGTCCACAGCAGAAAAGTAACTTATGGCATTTAAGTTTGAAAAACTGGAAGTCTGGAAAACATCTGTTGAATTAAGTTCTCTGGTTCACCAGGTGACCTTGTCTTTTCCAAAAGATGAGTTGTATATATTGACTTCTCAAATGAAACGTGCCGCTGACTCAGTTTCACTAAATATTGCTGAAGGCTCAACGGGACAATCCAATGCTGAGTTCAGAAGATTTTTAAGTTTCTCTATTCGCTCTGGAATAGAGGTAGTTGGATGTATTTATTTAGCTAAGAAAAGGAATCTTATCAATGAAAGTAATTTTAATTCTATTTATTCTTTGACGGACAGTTTAGTAATGCGGATTCAAGCCCTAAAAAAATCTATACCAATCAAATAATGGTCGACTGTCGTCAAACGACCGTGGACATTCACACTATGCAAAAATTCTTTGACCAATTCTCACGCTATTTCGTAGGATGTCTTTTCATCTTCTCCGGATTGATTAAGCTCAATGACCCCATTGGCACTGAAATCAAAATGGAAGAATACTTTGAAGTTTTCACCAATGACTTCGGGGCATTTTTTCACCACTTTCTTCCTTGGTCTTTGGAGATTGGGATGGTCATGATTGTGCTTGAAGTTGCCCTTGGTGTGGCCATCCTTATTTTCTGGCGCATGAAGTGGACGGGTTGGATTCTACTTCTGTTGATGGTATTCTTTACGTTCCTTACTTTTTATTCGGCTTATTTTAATAAAGTCACGGACTGCGGTTGTTTTGGCGATGCCATCAAACTTACGCCCTGGCAATCGTTCACAAAGGATGTGGGGTTGATGGCTTTTGTGTTTCATTTGTTTTGGTATAGACGCAGCTATGTTCCAGCCTTACGAACTCAAATAGGAGATGGGGTGATCATTGCCGTAGTTGCCGTGAGTTTATTTGCAGGGATATACGCGATCAACCACTTGCCTTTTATTGATTTCCGGGCGTATCGAATCGGCAACAATATTCCCAAGCAAATGCTCCCAGCGGAACAACCGATAATCGAATATGTCTTTGGAAAAAATGGTGACGAAGTAAAATCCAGAAAGTATTTATCGGCCGATGACGGGTATAAATATATTTCTTCGCGCGTTTTGAATGAAGAGGAAGCGAAACCTAAAATTACGGACTACAACGTGACCTCCCCGGAAGGTGAAGACAAAACGGCTTATACTTTTGAGGGCAATAAGTTGTTGATCGTGGTTTTCAACATCAACAAAGCCTCAACCAAAAATATTTCGGCTATCAGAGAGATTACGCAGAAACTAGAGGGCAAGGTTGATTGTTTTATCCTCACTTCCTCTAGTGCGGAAGCCACCGATAAATTCCGTCACGAAAACCAACTGGCCATCCCTTTTTACTTTGCCGATGCCACCGTATTGAAGACGATCATCCGCTCTAATCCGGGCATAGCCTTATGGCAAAATGGAAATGTACTGGGCAATTGGCACTATAATGATACGCCCTCAGCCAATGAAGTATTGAAACTGATTTCAGGGAAATGAAAATTTTTCTGATCGGCCTTCCAGGCTCTGGAAAAACTACACTTGGAAAACAGCTTGCCTTGAAATTAAATTTGGTTTTTATAGATCTGGATAAGGAAATTGAGAAAACACAAGAGCAGACCATCACCGAGATCTTTGAAAAGAAAAAGGAGGATTATTTTCGGGAAGTAGAATCGGTATTGCTAACGCGATATTGTGTTTCATCCGAAAAATTTGTGATGGCTACAGGTGGAGGCACACCTTGCTTCCACAACAACATGACAGTAATGAACCAATACGGAAAAACTATTTTTCTGGATGTTCCAGCTAAGGAAATAGCCGACCGATTGTTGAAGACCGATCTTACCGAGCGGCCCTTACTCGCGAAAATGACTACCGAAGTACTCAAAGACAAAATTGAGTTTTTGCGGTCTCAGCGAATCGGGTTTTATAAGCTGGCAAGTTTCACCTTCACGGGAAGTGAAGTTATGGTGCAAGAGATTATCGAAACGATTGCATAAGTAAAGGATCAAAGGTTGTAACCTACCGTAATCATAGCAGAAGAGTTGGTGTTTTTTATGGTGACGATGCTGCTAATGGAATAGGGGATGTAAGAGGAATTCCATTGAGTTTGTACAAATCCCAAATCCACAAAAAATTTGGTCTTGCGGTATCCGATACCTGCACTATAGCTGGTTCTGGTATTATTAACGTTGTTCTGAATTCTGGTGTAGGGATCGGGCATATAACTATACCCGAGACGTGCACGAAAACTCCCAAAGCGATACTCGCCTCCAAGCCTTAAATTGAACACGTTCCGAAGCAAGGTTTTTATTTGTTTGTTATCGGCACTAAAATCAGTAGGCGTATTGGAGTTGGAGGTAAAATGAGCATTGCTGTAATTAACTTTCTCGATCTCTGCAGTGATCAACCCGTGCTTCTGGATAAAAAAAGTTGCCCCTGCTTTCAATCGCCAAGGTGTGGAGAGAGCATACAAAAGCGGGGTTTGATAATAAATTGAATCCCTTAATCCGTTAAGTATAGTGTTATTGCTTGGATGAGTGACATCCACGTAATTATAATTGTTCCATCCAGAGCTTAAGGTTGCATTGTAATCATCGCTTACGGTGGGGTAATAAGTAGGTGTAGAGATGGAAAGGCCAAATTGAACGAAATCCTTGGGTTTGATTATTCCTCCAATCGTTGCATTTACTCCTGTTCCCGTTACATGCCAATTTTCATCCAATTCGAAACCAAAAAGCGGGCCGCTGGAAAAAGTCTCCCTATAAACTTTTTTCGATTGATAGTTAAGTGAGGCGATGCCGATGCCCCCTCCTAGATAAAAAAAATCATTGAAGTTGACGCCATAGGCAAGGTTAACCTGATTTTGGGCCCCAGAAATTTGCACCCGTTCATGCTGAAACGGAATCTGAGTTGCATAGGTATGATATTGGGTCGAGTCTCCATTTGGAACAATCTCGCTCAATGGTCCAAATAAGTAATTTTTATAACCCAACCATGGTATTGTATAGTAATTGCTATTGGGGTTGTTAGGGTCAAATAATTTACTTGGCGCTGCACCATAGGTATTACTTTGAGGGTCGTAATAATTATCACTTTGCGCAATAAATGAATCAATCATCGAAGTTTGCGTATTCGTTGCTTGATAAGTAAAATTTTGGTTGAAGTTGTTAGTGCGGGTAAATGAAATAGCAAAGTTCCCACTCAATAACTTCCCTCTGTTCTTATCTGTGTGGAGAACCAGGCTAAATCCCGGTACGTTGAAATTCGATTTTGAATCCGTTGTGGGATTGTTCAGATAACTAGAAGTGGAATTATAAAAATTGGTACCTAAAGAAAGAGTGGCCTCAGATCGGTTAAAAAACCCTAAACCAGCAGGGTTCGAATAAGCTGAACTGTAATCACCCCCCAAGGCTACCTGGGCATCACCCATTCCTTGAATACGGGCACTACCTCCAGGGCTGGTTCGGCCAAAAAGCAATGCTTCATCAGCATAGCTTTGTGCCCAAACATTTGATGAAATGAACACAATAAATCCTCTCAGCACAAGGCCAATCACTTTTCTCATCAAAATATAAAATTAAATCAGCAGAAAGATTTGCTACTTTATCGATGGCCGCCACCGTGTCCACCGCCACCACCGCCACTAAATCCACCTCGCATTCCGCCTCCACCACCACCAAATCCACCGCGCATTCCGCCACCGTTGAATCCACCTCCTTGAAACCCATTACTGCGCATTTCTCCCATTCCCTGGTTACCCCAAGTGCTTTGTCGAACCCCTGAATTGCCCCAAGAACTTTGACGCGCCCCAGAATTATTATTCCAGAAACTGCTTCTTGATGCGCCATTGTTAGAATTGCCCCAAGAGCTTTGTCGTGCACCTGAATCGCCCCCCCATGTACTTTGGCGAGCTCCGGAATTGCCAAATGAACCGCGATTGGATGCGGCATTGGAATTTTGTTTCCAGCCACTATTGTAATAGGAAGATGAAGATCGGTTGGTTGATGCTACGTTGCTACCTCTAAAAGCACTTGATGTGCGTGTGTTGCCTCCATAGTAGTAGGCGGTATTTCCGCGAGCACCTGCAGATGAGTAACCCCTAGTAGAGACTCCCATGCTTGTAGGGCGTCTCCCGTAAGAAGGCATTCCACCTTCATTAGCTACGCCAGAATTTACCACCGCCACTGAGGGATATCCATAACCCATATAAGGATAGCCATACATTCCATACATTGACCCCATCCCCATTCCGTACCCCATCCCCATACCATAGCCCATTCCGTAACTCATAAAGGGGTAGCTATACATGCCGTACATCATGCTGCCATAACCCATACCATAGCCCATTCCCATACCATACATCGAACCCATTCCGTAACCCATTCCGTACATTGATCCCATTCCCATTCCGTAACCCATCCCACCATACATACTAGAATAAGGGCTTCCGTATCCATAGTTATTTCCGTAACCGTTATTGGCATACCCGCTCGTATTGGTATTGCAATTGCAGGTATTGCTATACAAATTTTGATTTAAGCTGGGTTGATAATTAGATGTGAAATATGACGAGCTAGTAGAAGGATTTGATCCTGCCATATATTCAGGATTTTCATTTCGTGCGGAATAGCTATCCGAAGGATTGATCGTTTGATAGCTCGTATTCCGAACTGATTTCGCAGATGCCAAAACAACTGATTCCCTTTTTGGCAAACTCGTTTTTGCGCGATCCTTTGAATTGAAATACATATCATCATCTTCTTGGGCGAACACAGAAATTCCTGTTGCCATTGTCAACAAGAACAACAAAATCGATTTCGTTTTCATAGTCTTAAGGATTAACTCCTTGGTTGTTAACGTAAAGCTAAGCAATTCGGTTATTTAATTGAATAGTTTCTTTGATTAAAAATACACCAACTGCAGGCTGCTCTGAATATATTTGCCGCACATTTGTCATTAGAAAAACATTAGAAATGGGTAAAGACATCACGAATCGCGCAGACGATTATTCGCAATGGTACATAGACCTTGTAAAAAAGGCCGATCTGGCTGAAAATTCAGATGTGAGGGGCTGTATGGTTATCAAACCTTATGGATTTAGTATCTGGGAAAAGATGCAGCAGGCCCTTGACAAAATGTTTAAGGACACCGGCCATTCTAACGCCTATTTCCCACTTTTCATCCCAAAATCATTTCTTGCCAAGGAGGCAAGTCACGTGGATGGCTTTGCCAAAGAATGTGCTATCGTCACTCACTACCGATTAAAAAACAATCCGGACGGGAGCGGAATAATGGTTGATCCGGATGCCAAACTGGAAGAGGAGTTGATTGTTCGTCCGACATCGGAAACTGTAATTTGGAACAGCTACAAAAAGTGGATTCAATCGTATCGTGACTTACCTATTTTGATCAATCAATGGTGTAACGTGGTTCGTTGGGAAATGCGCACGAGATTATTTTTGCGTACATCAGAATTTCTTTGGCAAGAAGGGCATACCGCACACGCCACTTCGAAAGAGGCAGAAAAAGAAACACTTCAAATGTTAGATGTGTATGCCGACTTTGCTGAAAACTTTATGGCCGTACCTGTGATTAAAGGAAAAAAATCTGAGGGCGAAAAATTTCCTGGAGCCATTGACACCTATTGCATTGAGGCATTGATGCAAGATGGCAAAGCACTACAAGCAGGAACTTCGCATTTCCTTGGGCAGAATTTCGCAAAAGCCTTTGATGTGCAGTTCACGAACAAAGAAGGGAAACTAGAGTTAGTGTGGGGTACTTCTTGGGGGGTAAGCACACGGTTAATGGGCGCGTTGATCATGGCACACTCCGATGATGACGGGCTGATTTTGCCACCAAAACTAGCTCCAATCCATGTCGTAATCGTTCCAATTTTTCGAACTGAGGAAGAACTCGCAAAAATTTCTGCGACAGTAGAATCGATAGCAACTTCATTGCGTAAGCTAGGCCTTGCTGTAAAGTTCGATAACCGAGATACGTATAAACCAGGCTATAAGTTTGCCGAATATGAAATGAGAGGTGTTCCAGTTCGTATTGCCATCGGCCCGCGTGATTTGGAGAACGGAACGGTAGAAGTAGCGCGAAGGGATACCAAAGAAAAGCAAGTGATGAAGATGGAAGATGTGGTGGATGAGATCCCCAAATTACTTGAGGCGATTCAACAAAATATTTATAAGCGAGCGTTGAAGTTCAGAACGGAAAACACAAGGAAGGTTGACTCGTACAATGATTTTAAAAAAGCGTTGGACGAAACCCCTGGATTCATTTTAGCACATTGGGACGGGACGAAAGAATCGGAAGCTGCGATAAAAGAAGAAACCAAAGCTACTATTCGGTGCATCCCCTTGGATGCGCCAACCGAAATCGGAAAATGCATTTATTCTGGCAAGCCTTCTGACAGAAGGGTTTTGTTTGCCCGAGCATATTAATTTTTTTTTGAATGGAAACTCCAAACCAAAATAAAATCATTTGGTTTTTATGGGGCAATCCAACGTTTACGGCCAGTTCAAGGATACATGGGTTTGCCATTCATAAGAAGTTGGTGGCACTCGGGTATAATTCCTATCTGGCCTATGTTCCAAAATGGATTGAAGAACAGATTCCCCTTCCCCAATCCGCTTATGATTCGTTCTCTTCTTGCGTCAGACCCGATGACTTAATTGTCCTTCAAAAAATTAAAAACGCAGGTAATGTTCAAGCACTTGAGTACTTCAAAAAAAACGGCCTTAAAGTAATTTTAATTGACTGCGATTTGCCAATAGCTCTTGAAATAGCAAGAATTTCGGATTCCGTTATTTGTACATCAGAGGCCCTACGTGAAAAATATCTTGAAGTTGGTATAATCGCTTCATTTATAGAGGATGCCCCGGAATTGTTCTTTAGGAAAAGACCAGCGATCAACGACTCAATTAGACCAGTAAAGAGTAAAAAATTGAAATGCTACTGGTTTGGTGAGGGCGTAGATCAGCGATGGAAGGATGTGATTTTGTTGAAACAAATTATGAGCGATCCCCGACTGACAAATTGGGAATTGATCACCGTTTCCGATCACCCTGAATCCACCGTGCGATGGCAACCTGATTATTTAGAAATTATAAAGAGCGATGCGGATATCGTAGCCGTCCCCGTGTTTGATAAACGGGATGAGAATCAAGTCAAATCAGCCAATCGGGTACTTCAAGCATTGGCCTTATCACTACCGGTAATTTGTTCTTCTATTCCTTCTTATGAACAAGTGGCCACAAGTGGGAAAGGATTAATAATTTGCCATTCAGCCGAGGATTGGATCAACGCTTTTATTTCGTTGGAAGACGCAAATTTGCGAGCAAAGATGAGTAGTGAAGCGTACAAAACGGCAGAGCCTTTTGGGATGGATCATGCTATTGAAAAATGGCTAGCTGAACTGGGGGTTAATGAAAAATACAAGGTAAATGATGTTGCGCTACGAAGAAAAGTTCAACGTCAACTTAACAAGTTCCTTTATAAAGAATTGATCAAGAAGAATTTCACTTATATAGCGAAAGCCCCATTTTCACTTTCTTACCTACCCAGTGCGCTTATTTATTTTGGTAGGAAAATTACTTCTGCTTTTCGATAGACCTTCGATTCTATTAGGTGCATTTCAAAATGTCGCTTCTGCACCAAACGTTCCTACGGAACGCAAATATTACTTATTTGCCTTTTCTACCCTCCATTCGTTCCTATCGGATCGTTTCGTGGGTAGAATCAAAATAATTAATTGGAAACGCGTTCTGTAGGAACGACAGGCAATTGCGTCAATTGTATATAGCTCTTCTTGCTTAGTACAACCCCCAAGGTCTTTTCACCAAAAGCAATTAGACTTTGGAGGCTTATTGCAACCTTTGTTGCGGCTCGGCTACGCGGTGAATTTGGGTTGCACCCGATTCTATTTGCCTCGAAATCTATTTCAGCATCTTTAGCAAGGTACTCAATCTGCTTTTCAGATTTCTTCTATCTACAATAAAATCTAAAAAGCCGTGTTCGAGGACAAACTCGGCACTCTGAAAGCCTTTTGGCAAGTCTTTGCCAATGGTCTCGCGGATTACGCGAGGCCCAGCGAAACCAATAAGGGCAGCGGGTTCGGCAATATTAAAATCGCCAAGCATGGCGTAGGAAGCTGTGACGCCTCCCGTGGTTGGATCCGTGAGTAAAGAAATGTATGGAATCTTTGCTTCGTCTAAAAGGGCAAGTTTTGCGGAAGTTTTGGCCATTTGCATCAGCGATAACCCCGCCTCCATCATTCGGGCCCCCCCGGAGCGAGAGATCATCAAAAAAGGAGTTTTCGTTTTTAGGGAATGGTCGATAGCCCTTGCGATTTTTTCGCCCACCACAGAACCCATCGAGCCACCAATAAAACTAAAATCCATGCACGCTACAACGATATCCAATCCATCCATTTTTCCGAAAGCGGATCGTAGGGCATCTTTAAGTTGCGTTTTGACCTGCGATTCTTTGATGCGTTTCGGATAGGCCTTGGTATCAACAAATTTGAGTGGATCCCCCGATTCCATATTGGCATCAAGCTCGGTGAACTCATTATTATCGAATAGAATCTCAAAATACTCTTTCGATCCAATTTTTACATGGTGCTCCTCCTCAGGCACCACATAAGCATTGCTTTTTAATTCACGGGTGTGGATTATTTTTCCGGAAGGTGACTTAAACCATAAGCCATCGGGCACTTCACGTTTAGCTTCCGTAGGGGTTAAAATCCCTTTATCAGTACGTTTAAACCAAGGCATTTCGCTTTCAATTAGTCAAAGTTTCAACAGATCCAATTAGTCAATGATTCTCGATCCTTACAACTGCTCGTAAGAATCAAGAACCAGTTTCTGACACCCTACTATGCAATATCTATTGAGCTATCCAAATAAACGTCTTGAATCATATTCAAAATCTCAATTCCTTCTTTCATGGGGCGCTGGAATGCCTTGCGGCCTGAGATCAAGCCCATTCCTCCCGCTCTTTTGTTTACAACAGCAGTACGAACTGCATCGGCCATATCGCTAGATCCTTTGCTGTCGCCCCCCGAGTTGATCAGCCCTGCTCTTCCCATATAACAGTTCGCAACTTGATAGCGGCACAAGTCGATGGGATGATCAGAAGTTAGTTCGGTATAAATTCGCTCATCCAGCTTTCCATAAGAGCTACCACCTGTATTCAGTGCTTTGTAGCCTCCGTTGGTTTCCGCTAATTTTTGCTTAATGATATCGGCTTGGATCGTCACGCCCAAATGGTTGGCTTGGCCGGTTAAATCAGCTGAAACGTTATAATCGATTCCATCTTTTTTGAAAGCGCTGTTACGGGTATAACACCATAAGATCGTTGCCATGCCCAACGCATGCGCTTCTTCAAAGGCTTTGGATACCTCCTGAATTTGGCGAGTAGATTCATCGGAACCAAAATAGATGGTTGCCCCAATGGCTACGGCACCTAAATCATAGGCACTTTTCACAGAACCAAACATGATCTGATCGGCCTTGTTAGGATACGTGAGCAATTCATTGTGATTGACTTTTACAATGAATGGAATTTTATGCGCATACCTCCTTGACATTAAGGCTAATCCGCCAAAGGTAGTTGCTACCGCATTGCAACCGCCTTCGATGGCCAGTTTGATAATATTTTCCGGATCAAAGTAGATGGGGTTTTTGGCAAACGATGCGCCTGCGCTGTGCTCAATGCCCTGGTCGATAGGGAGAATGGAGAGAAAGCCAGAATTCGCCAACCGACCATGGCCAAAAAGGGTTTGTAGGCTTCTTAGGGTTTGTGTGTTCCGGTTGGATTGTAAAAAGATCTGGTCAACAAAATCCGGCCCTGGAAGATGAAGCAGACTTTTGGAAATCGTTTTGCTTTTATGGGTCAACAAAGACTCCGCATCTTTTCCTAATAGTTCAGTGATTTTACTTTTAGACATAATTTTTAGTTAGGTGAGGGAAACAAATATAAGCGTTCGGGTATCTTTCAACAAGGGTTAAATTACATGCCCGGTGAAAGCAAAAAACCCACTTCAATTGAAATGGGTTTGTGTTTGTTTAGTAGGTATTAGGCAACTTTTTTAGCAACAGGAGCCAATTTTTCTTTGATCCTTGCACTTTTTCCTTGACGGCCTCTCAAATAGTACAATTTAGCTCTGCGCACTTTTCCGGCTTTCACAAATTCGATTTTCTCAATACTTGGGCTCAGAATAGGGAAAATTCTCTCCACTCCTATACCATTTGATACTTTACGAACGGAAAAACTTTCGCCATTGGTGCCTTTACCGCGATGGTAAAGCACTACGCCTTGAAATTGCTGAATACGCTCTTTAGCGCCTTCTCTAATCTTTACGTGCACATTTATAGTATCGCCTGCTTTGAAACTTTGAATGGAAGCCCTTTTGGAGGCTAGTTCTTGTTCAACAATCTTCATTAAATCAGCCATATCGCTCTATTTTTAAAATCGGACTGCAAATATAGCAGTTGAAGGCGTATTTGGAAATTCATAAACGAATTTTACCCAATTAAACTTTAGGTAGGCTTTCAACGGATTTCCTCAGGGAGTTAGGCCAGGCCTTCTTTGTTTCGTTCTTTCCAAAGCCATATCATGTCTCCACTCCTCAATTTTAGCCCCATGGCCCGATAAAAGAACCTCAGGAATTTTCCAACCCTTATAATCTGCGGGGCGGGTATATACCGGTGGGGCAACCAACCCGTCTTGAAATGAATCGGTTAGTGCAGAAGTTTCATCAGACAAAACACCCGGAATCAACCGAATGATAGAATCGCATAAAACAGCAGCCGCTAATTCACCGCCAGAGAGCACATAATCCCCGATACTAATTTCGCGCGTAACCAAATGTTCGCGCACACGCTCGTCAACACCTTTGTAATGGCCGCAAAGCAGAATCAAGTTTTTCTTGAGGCTTAATTGATTGGCCAAAGATTGCGTGAACAGTTCTCCATCTGGGCTCATATAGATTATCTCATCGTACTGCCGATGTTCTTTCAAAGAAGAAATGCAGCGATCAATCGGCTCAATCATCATCACCATACCTGCCCCTCCACCAAAGGCATAATCATCCGTAGCGTGATGCTTATTGGTAGAAAACGGACGAAGGTCATGTACCGTGAGTTCCACGATGCCTTTGTCAATCGCCCGTTTCAAAATAGAATCAGCGAATGGACTCTCAAGCAATTTTGGCAAGCAGGTGATGATGTCAATGTGCATGATTTCCTAAATGTTATTCGTTAAAAGTTATTGTTAATTGTGACGCTCAACCTACTAACTATTAACTTATTTCTTATCTACTGCGATCCGGTTATCTCTGTTGACTAGTTCCCAGGCGGTAAAGAAAACGGCTTTGCCTCGTTTTGCCAACAAATCGAAATCAATCTTACTGACCTCATCACTGGGTTTGTGATAGTCTTCGTGGATACCATCAAAATAAAAAACGATGGGCACATTGTTCTTGGCGAAATTCCAGTGATCGCTACGTTTGTACAGGTTGGTAGGATGGTTTTCATCATTGTAGGTGTAGTCAAAATCTAATTTGGTGTATTCTTTATTATTCCGTTCGTTGATTTCATGGAGTTCGCTCGATAATCTATCGGAGCCAATAATATAAACGTAATCGGGCTTGTCCTTGTGTTCAGGGTCGATGCGGCCTATCATGTCGATATTGAGATCAGCCACCGTGTTAGCAAGTGGGAATACGGGATGGGTGACATAAAATTCTGAACCAAACAAGCCTTCTTCCTCACCCGTCACCGTCAGAAACAAAATGCTTCTGCGTGGGCCATGGCCTTCTTTTTTTGCTTGTGTAAAAGCCTTCGCCAATTGCAAAACCGTAACGGTGCCGGAGCCGTCATCATCGGCACCATTATTCACTTTGTCTTCGCCTTCATGGAGGCCGATGTGGTCAAAATGGGCAGAGATAATGATGAGTTCATCTTTTTTGTCAGTGCCCTCCAGGTAGCCAAGCATGTTTTCTGACTTTACAGTTTTTGTCTCCATAGCCACTTGATAAACAATTCGGCTTGGCTTGATTTTGTTTAGCGGTTTTTTTGAAGGCTCTGCGGAAGCCGCCTTAAAAAGTTTTTCAAATGGCGTATTAAAGATTTTTGAAGCCACGGCTTGTTCAACAATAAACATCCCCTTGTTTCCACCCTGCTGATCGGGCTTTATTAGCGACAGCGATCCTTTCCCAAAAAAACCTTTTAATTGATCCGCAAACGGCTTGAATTCTTCTGGTTTTCCGTTGGCTACAATTAAAACCATTTGCGCCCCTTTTTCGCGGGCAGAAGTAGCCGTTTTGCGCAAGCCCCTTAACACATTAAAAGAAAGGTCATCGGCTAGGATAACCACGGCCTTATCTTTCACATCGATATAGGCGAAGTCTGCTTCTGCTGCCTTGCCAACAAAGACGGCATCCAACGAAACTTCACCGCCACTGCCGGTATCACCCAAAAAGATGATTTCGTTGAAATTCGAATAACGCGTGACACCTGATTTAAGATAAATACCCCCTGGCTTTGAAGAAGCGAGTGCAACCGTTTGGTAATGAGAGCCATTAACTGGTCCGAGAAGCCCGAGGGTCTCGAAGTCATTATTGATGAAAGCGGCCGCCATCTTTTGGCCGCGCGATCCGGTATAGCGGCCTTCCATTGCATCGGAGGCAATTATGGAGAGATTATCTTTTAGGTCACTGGGGGTAATCAATTCAGCATATTGCGTTGCCACCGAAGTTTGCTGGGCAAAGCCTAATTGTGAAAACAAAAGAGCAAAGCCAAAAAGGAGTTTTTTCATAAATAAATTTTTTTGATTGAAAGTTAAGCGCACCAAATAATCGCAGTTTCCCCAAAGGTATTATTCTGCAAGTCTATAATCCTAAATACCGTAGGCAAATTCAGCATGAGAATTTTGCAGGGAATCTAGACAATCATTTCTTGTTAGCGAGAAGAGTAAGCAACTGAAATTGATTTTTTGCCCTCACCAGATTCTGTTCAGGGTAGGTGATGTGGTAATACGTGTTTCCTCTTAAAAAATCTGCCAACATGCGCAAGGCCATAATGTAGGTCATCATCATTCCCGAAAAAGGAATCGACTTTTTTTCATCTTTGGTAAGGATGTCGCCCATTTCTGAAAGGTATCCTTCAAGTAGAGCCACATAAATTGATTCTCTCACTTTTACTTTTGAAATATCTTTTTCTTCTTCGTTTACCGGGCTCACAAATGTGCGCACCATGTCGCCAAGGTCATAAATAAAATACCCAGGCATTAGCGTATCCAAATCGATAGCGCAAGCGGCTGTATGCGTAAGGGCATCAAAAAGAATGTTGTTCACCTTGGTGTCGTTGTGCATGATTCGTGTGATTAAAACACCTTCTCCGATCAAGTGGTTATATTCTTTCACCAAATAGTTGAATGATTTTGCTGCAGCTATTTCCTTCTTTGCCGCACGAAGGGCTTCCGGTTTTGCCTTTTGAAGGGCATCTTCAAATTGTTCATAGCGCCTGGTCAGATCGTGAAAACGATCTAAAGTCGGTTTGAATAGTGAAGCATCAACGCCTGCTAAGTTTTTTGTAAGCAAACCGAAACCTTTTGCTGCTTCGTAAGCTTCCTTCTCTGAGCGAACTTCGTCAAGAGTATAGGTATTTTCGGTCAGCGGGTAGAGGCGCCACGGAAAACCTTCCTCATCGTAAAACAAATCGTTACCATTTTGATCAGGTAACGCCTGGGGAAACAAATAGTCGGGATGATGCTCTTTTAAATATTGATAGGCAATCCGGTTGTTGGAGGCAATAATTTTCGGGTGCGTAAAAACGTTTTTGTTTACCCGTTGAAGAACAAAATTTTTCTTTGATTCTACTTTGAATGTCTGGTGGATATGGCCAGACCCGAGCGGTGAGATTTTTGTTGCTGAGACTCCAAATTCCTTAATAATTTCTTCAGAAAGTATCATTTTCGGTATACGATCTAATCGTAAATATTTTTCCGATCTCCAATTTTTAAAACCTCAATGATTAATCGATAATGCTCAACCCGATAGATGACCCTGTAATTTCCACTTCTGATCCGATATTGATCTTGAAACCCTTTTAACTTCTTATAGCCAAAAGGAAATGGGTTGTTTCCTAAGGAAACTATCTTTTTACGGAGGTCGTGTAATGCTGTCAATGGGAGTTTTGATAGCTCTTTCTCAGCTGACTTTTTTATTCTGCCGCGGTAAGCCATGACGAGACTTGGATTTTATTATTTTATTCACAGCTTTTTCAAAATCTACACTTGGCTCGTTTACTCTCGAGGCGGCCTCAAGTCCGTCAATAAAATCCTCCAGTTCTTCTTTGTACTTTTTTAAATCAAAGACAACCGATGTCTTTTCTCCTTTTTGATCCACCACATAATTTATCCCTTTCATATTTTATTTACTTAAGTTGAACAAAATATACGGAGAACTATTACCAAAGTTTTGTTGGATAAGCACCCTTTTGCACAAGCTCATTTATTTTTCGTGACACGATTTCTTTGTCTTCTTTATAAGTGACACCAAACCAAGTACTGCCACCGGAAATTATTTTTACCTTTCCCTTATTTGATTTGATCATATCATTTACCACCAAGGGAATAAAGAATTCGGCCTTGCTATTTTGTGCATTGTCTTTTAAAAACGAATGAAACATCTGCTCTGTGAGCGGCATAATGGAAGGATGAAAGCCCCAGAAGTTCATCGAAGTCGGGGTTTCTGGATCCATGATCAGGTCACCATCTTTTTCCTTTGAAATTATCATCCCGTTTTCTTTTACAATGGTTGTGCGCTCTACCACGCTTTTCAAAAAGCCTTGGGCATCGCGCTCGCCACAGCCGCGCGAAACACTTCCGTGATCTGACAAGACGTTCTTTAGCGTGTAACCCACCATAGCATGTGTAGTCCTTTCGGTTTTAAAAAAATCAGCCGTTGCTGCAAATGCATCGAGGCCATAAAAGTCATCGGCATTGATCACGGCAAAGGGCTCATTAATCACTTCTTTGGCGCAAAGCATGGCGTGGCTAGTGCCCCACGGTTTGGTTCGTCCAGAGTTTTGATATTCTTTCGGGACAAAGGTATCCAAGCCCTGCACGACAAATTCAACTTCCGCTTTGCCTTGCAACTTAGGTAAAAACATTTCTTCTACCGTTTCACGAATTTCATCTCGCACAATAAAAACTACTTTGTTGAACCCAGCCCGAAGGGCATCAAAAAGCGAATAATCCATAATGGTTTCACCAGAAGGGCCAAAACCATCAATCTGCTTAATGCCACCATAACGGCTCCCCATGCCCGCAGCTAATACCAACAACGTAAGTCTTTCTCCAGTAGCCATTGTAGTTTGATTTTTTTAGTTTAAATCGAATGAAAATCAAAATTAGAGTTTTAATCCCACAATCAAACCCTCAAAAATGCCTTCTTCAAAAAATTATCTTCTTTCTATCACCATCATCGGGATTCTGTTTTTCATCTTTGGCTACGTGACCTGGCTAAATGGTACATTGATTCCATTTTTGAAATTAGCCTGCGAGCTTAAATCAGATGGTCAAGCCCTTCTCGTCACATTTGCCTTTTATATAGCGTATTTCTTTCTCTCCATACCCTCTTCGTTTATATTAAATAGAACTGGCTATAAAAGAGGAATGTCGATAGGGTTATGGGTGATGGCTGCTGGTGCATTTTTGTTTATTCCAGCGGCACAAAGTAGGAGTTTTGAATTATTTCTTACAGGCCTTTTCATTCAAGCTACAGGAATGGCGTTGCTCCAAACTGCTTGCAATCCATACATCTCTGTAATTGGGCCGATCGAATCCGCTAGTCAACGGATAAGCATCATGGGCATTTGCAACAAGGCTGCCGGGGCGCTAAGTCCGATTGTTCTTAGTGCCATCGTTTTAAAAGGGGCCAACGAAATAGAAGCTAAGCTCAAAGTGACAACTGATATTGTTTCACGGAATGAGTTGTTGCAAGAACTATCAGGCCGTGTTATCAATCCTTACTTTTCAATGGGTTTAGTCCTGTTTTTGTTTGGCGTAATTGTGTGGCTCTCTCCATTGCCTGAAATAGAAACGCCAACTTCCCACGATGACAAACCTGGTGTTATTGAAAAGAAAAGTGTATTTCAGTTTCCACATCTTTTGTTGGGTGTGCTTTGTATTTTCCTTTACGTGGGTGCTGAGGTAATGGCCGGAGATGTAATCGGCACTTACGGAAAAGCATTAGGAATGAGTTTGGATCAAACTAAAAATTTCACCTCTTATACATTAATATCCATGGTGATCGGGTATGTGATTGGGGTGAGCACCATCCCGCGTTTTCTGAAACAGGACACCGCACTTAAACTGTCGGCTATCGTTGGGATTTTGTTTTCAACATTAGCTTTTATTACAAACGGATATACAAGCATTCTTTTTATCGCTCTTTTAGGTTTAGCAAACTCCTTGATGTGGCCAGCTATTTTTCCGATGGCGATCGAAGGGCTTGGAAAGTTTACCAAGATTGGCTCAGCTCTTTTAATTATG
Source organism: Cytophagales bacterium (assembly GCA_027317105.1). Classification (GTDB taxonomy): domain Bacteria; phylum Bacteroidota; class Bacteroidia; order Cytophagales; family Cyclobacteriaceae; genus ELB16-189. The sequence goes on along the minus strand of DAHVFH010000203.1, from coordinate 26,105 downwards.
GGCATTGCAGGTGGGGCAATCTTGCCACAGGTTTATGGCCTGGTAGTTAAAGTATTTCCTTCGCAAACGGCTTTCTTCATTTGTACGGTTCCATGCTACCTTTATATTTTATATTTTGCCATCAAAGGACACAACGTTGGCAAAAAACCAATAGCACAAACCGCATGAAAAAAGTCGCCTATCTTTTACTATTTTTTCCGTTTACCAAAGTTGAAGCTCAGGACTTCTATGTGGCAAAAGACCTCACCGCTGAAAATCTTTTCACGGTAAATTGTGAAGGACCAAGTGTGGACAAGCACGGAGATTTATTTGTGGTAAATTTTCAAAAGGATGGAACAATTGGTCTAGTTCATCCCGATGGTAAGGTAGAATTATATGTAACCTTACCTGAAGGAAGTACAGGCAACGCCATTCAGTTCGATAAAGAAGGCAATATGTTGGTTGCCGATTTCTCCGCTCATAACATTTTGAAAGTGGATACGAAAACGAAAAAGGTAAGTGTGTACTCGCACAGTGATCAGTTCAGCCAACCCAACGACATTTGCATTAACAAAAAAGGACAGCTGTTTGCATCGGATCCAAACTGGAAAGAAAGCACAGGAAAAATCTGGCGAATCGACACCGATGGCAAAGCTGTTTTACTTCAGGATAAAATGGGTACGACCAACGGCATTGAACTTAGCCCCGATGAAAAAACATTGTACGTGAATGAAAGCGTGCAGCGCGTGGTTTGGGCTTTTGATGTGGATGCCAAGGGCATCAGCAACAAAAGAAAATTCTTCGACTTCCCAGATTTTGGAATGGACGGAATGAAGTGCGATAAGGAAGGAAATCTTTTTGTATCGCGCTACGACAAGGGCGTGATCGCCATTATTTCCCCGCAAGGAAAATTGATCCGTGAAGTGCCATTGAAAGGAAAGAAAACGAGCAACATTACTTTTGGCGGAAAAGATGGAAAGACCTGTTATGTTACGTTACAAGATCGCAAGTGTGTGGAAATTTTTCGGTCGATGATTCCCGGAAAGAATTTTTAAGGGTTAATCTTCGCGATTGAAATTAATTTCTGTTTGTTAAATCATTTCTTAGTCTTAGGCATTTGTCGATTTTGATGATCGATGTTTTGCTTTTGTTTAATTTTTCGATAGTTGTCATACCACAAATTTAAAATAGTTTTCTTTTTACTAAAAAGGCTTCGTAGTCCTTTCCCTTTTCAAATTCTTGCCAGACCTGGTCTTGTAATCCATACACTTGAAAATCTACCATAATTTCTTCAAGATTTGCGGCTATTCCATTCGATAGAGTCTTGTCCTTACGTAGCTACTTCCAGTTGCATAGATCCAAGCATCAGGATGCTTTGCCATAAAAACATACAGGGTGGAGGCCACCGTGGCCAATACTTTTTGGCTACCGTTGTTATTGGTGATTACGGTGTCATCAATAGAGTCGGTACTTTCGTCATAGTCGCCAAAAGCAAGGTTGTAAACATCTTTTTCAAGCATTTGCGAATAAACAACTAACTTTTTGACCTTCCCTTTTATTCCCTCACTTATGAATTTGAAAAGAACTGCTTCGGCATCCGCAGTGTATTCATACCTCGGTAACTTCATTTCATTTTTTTACGAATATAAATGAAGGAGTGCACCAAATTCAAAACAAAATCATTCATTTTAATCCACTAAAACCGTTACTTTTGAGGTTATTATTTTTCCTTGGGCATGAAAATTTCTTACCACTGGCTTCAGCAATACATAAACATTACCGAGTCACCCGAAGAAATCGGGGAAGTGCTTACGTCCACGGGTTTAGAGGTGGAGCGCATTGAGCCATTTGAAACGGTAAAAGGTGGCCTTAAGGGTTTAGTGATTGGCGAGGTCCTTACGTGCATTAAGCATCCTAATGCTGATAAACTTTCGATCACTACCGTGGATGTTGGAGCTGAAAGGCCTTCTCAAATTGTATGCGGAGCGCCCAATGTTGCTGCCGGACAAAAGGTGATTGTAGCGTTACCTGGCACCACAATTTATCCCACCAAAGGTGAGTCTTTTACCATTAAATCTGCCAAAATTCGTGGTGAGCAAAGTGAAGGTATGATCTGTGCGGAGGATGAGATTGGTTTGGGGGAAAGCCATGCTGGTATTATTGTTTTAAAAACGGATGAAAAAAACGGAACGCTCGCTTCTGATTTTTTCAACATTGAATCCGATTTTGTTTTTGAAATTGGACTTACCCCTAACCGTGCTGATGCGGCTTCTCATATTGGTGTAGCTCGCGACATTAAAGCAGCTAAGGATCGCGATTTAAAATGGCCAGACATTTCGAAATTCAAAGTCCATAGTCAAAAACTGAACATTGACATTGCTGTCGAGAATACCGAGGCGTGTCCCCGCTATTCGGGTGTTACCCTTTCCGGTGTAACGGTAGGCGAATCACCGGATTGGTTAAAGGCCCGATTGAAATGCATTGGTGTATCACCCATCAATAACCTTGTTGATATCACGAATTTTGTTTTGCATGAAATGGGGCAGCCACTCCATGCTTTTGATGCCGATGAAATCAAAGGACGAAAGGTCATCGTAAAGACTCTTTCGGGGGGCACAAAATTCACTACCCTTGATAATAAAGAACGAGCTCTTTCTGAGAACGACCTAATGATTTGCAACACCGAGGAGCCCATGTGTATTGCAGGGGTTTTTGGTGGGATGCATTCGGGAATTTCTTCAAAGACAAAAAATATTTTTTTGGAAAGTGCCTGTTTTGATGCAGCCTATGTAAGACGAACCGGAATGTTTCACCAACTAAAGACAGACGCCTCTTTTCGATTTGAGCGGGGCACAGATCCCAATTTAACCCTGATCGCGCTGAAACGTGCTGCTTTGTTGATCAAAGAGATTGCTGGCGGTGAGATTTCTTCAGAAGTAATTGATGTTTATCCAAACAAATTAGATAACCGATCCATTGACATTAAATTCAAAAATGTGGATCGGTTGATCGGAAAAAAGATTCCCCATGAAGAAATCTTTTCTATTCTTGGTCGATTGGAAATAAAGTCTTCCGATAAGACATTAGAAGGGTTTAAAGCTTCCATCCCTACTTATCGGATCGATGTGGTTCAAGAGGCTGATGTGATCGAAGAAATTCTTCGCATCTATGGCTTTAACAACATTGAGCTTTCGAATCATGTCAAGGCCGATTTCTTGGCTTCTTTTCCTGAAAAGGATAGCACCAAATTCAAAAAGGCGATTGGTTCCATGTTAGCCGCCAATGGTTTTTATGAAATACTCACCAACTCGCTCACCAATGTTGCTTACAAAGACAAGATCAAATCAGAAAGTGAAGCCGTAGAGATATTGAATAAACTGAGCGAGGAGCAAGGCATACTTCGTCAAACGATGCTCTTCAGCGGACTTGAAGTGTGTGCCCACAACCTTAATCGCAAACAAAAGGATTTAAAGTTATTTGAGTTTGGCAAAATCTATGGGAAATCAGTGGAGAACGAGCCTGGTCTGAAAAATTATTGGGAAGATGAAAGGCTTGCTTTGTTCATTACAGGGAACAATGAGGGCGAAAATTGGCAAAACAAAAGCAGGCCGGTGAACTTTTATGACCTCGCCCAGGCTGTGGAACAAGTAGTAGAGCGTTCAGGGATGGAAAAAATTAAAAAAGAAACCTTTTCGGATGCTCCTTTTGAATATGGGATGAAGATTTTGAAAGGAAGTAAAACGTTGGGCCTTTTCGGTAAAGTTAAAAATGCATTGGCCAAAGAATTTGGACTAAAACAAGAAGTCTTTTTTGCCGATCTTTCAATGGATTTGCTTTTCAAGTCGGCAAACCCTAAGTTCGTTGTACAGGAAGTGCCGAAGTTTCCAGTAGTGAGGAGAGATCTTTCCTTAGTAATTGACAATCAAGTGAAGTTTGCAGATATTGAAAGCTTGGCGAGAGCAACGGAACAACGATTGATTAAAGAAATTATAGCGTTTGATGTGTATGAGGGAGAAAAAATTCAAGAAGGCAAAAAGGCATACGCATTGGGATTTACTTTGCAAGATGAAAATAAAACGCTGACCGATGAGGATATTGAAAAAGTGATGGTTAAATTAATGGCCGCATTTGAGGGCAAGATGGGAGCGGTTATAAGAAAATAAATTCAACACATTAGCCCTATTCAAAAAACCATGGACCAAGAAGCATTGAAAGCCAACCTCAACGGACTAGAACGCAAAATTGTGATGATGCTCAACGACTACAAATCGTTGAAAGATGAAATCCGAACCATCAAGCTGGAAAATCATGAATTGCGCACGGATTTGCGAAAGCGGGATGAGCAGTTGGCCAATTTTAAAAATCAGATTAAAATCACTAAAATTGTAGATTATATAAACCCGGAAGACGAAAGTATTTCGGAATTGAAAAGGAAGGTGGAAGAATATATCCGCGAAATCGATAATTGTATTGCCCACGTTAGCCAATAAAGCACGGTAAGTTGATGGATGAACTCTCTGTAAAAATAAAAATCGCAGACCGCGAGTACCCGATGAAAGTGAAACGCCTCGAAGAAGAGCGCGTGCGTGCAGCGGGAAAAATCATCAGTGAAAAAATAAAAAATTACCGTGAAAAATTTGGCATAGATGATAAACAAGACCTGCTTGCGATGGTAGCTTTTGACTGCGTGGTTGATAAAATGGCAGAAGAAGAAACCCTGCAAGTGATCGATCAAACCGTTGTGGAGAAATTGGACCACCTCAACCGTTTAGTTTCTCAGGGGCTCTGATTCCTTTCTAAATTTCAATTCCTTCTCCTTTCTAATGGCTCGTGCCTAACCGGGTGTTTGTTTAACACCTAATTAATTTCATTTATGGAATCCATGGAAATAACCATAATCGGGCTGATCGCTTTGGTCGTCACCGTCATTTTAAGTTTGCTAATTGGCAATTATTTATTCAAAAGGAGATTGAAACGAAACAAAACGGAAGCCGAGGAGAAGGCAAAACTGATTTTAAGAGAAGCGGAGCTGCAGGCGGAAAACATCAAGAAGGATCGGATCATAGAGGCAAAAGAGAAATTGCTAAAGATGAAACAGGAATTTGAAGAGGACGCGAACCGCAAGAAAAACCAGATCATCTCTAACGAGCAAAAGGTAAAACAGCGCGAAGCTCAATTGAACAAGGAGTTGGAGCAAGTGAAAAGAAAAGAAGGCGATTTGGACGAAGAAAGACAAAGCCTTGCCCTGCAACACGAGCTGGTTAAAAAACGCAAAGAAGAATTGGATCGGTTCAATGCCCAGAAAGTAGCTGTTCTGGAAAACATTTCCAAGATCTCTGCCGATCAGGCCCGCGATCAATTGGTTGAGTCGATGAAGGAAGAAGCGCAAACCAAAGCCAGCAGCTATATTAAAGACATCATGGAGCAGGCAAAATTGTCGGCCACTAAAGAAGCTAAAAAAATCATTGTTGAGACAATTCAACGCACCGCCTCCGAACAGGCCGTAGAGAATTGTGTCTCTATCTTTAATATTGAAAGCGATGACATCAAAGGAAAGATCATCGGCAGGGAAGGAAGGAATATCCGCGCTTTGGAAGCCGCTACTGGGGTAGAGTTTATCGTGGATGATACCCCGGAAGCGATCATCATTTCTGGGTTTGATCCTGTGCGCAGGGAGGTAGCGCGACTATCGTTGCACCGCTTGGTGCAAGACGGCCGCATCCACCCTGCCCGCATTGAAGAGATTGTTGCCAAAACATTCAAAAATATTGACGATGAGATTATTGAAACGGGAGAGCGCACGGTCATAGACCTCGGCATTCACGGACTTCACCCTGATCTGGTGCGTATGGTGGGCAGGATGCGTTTCCGTTCCTCCTATGGCCAAAATCTGCTACAACATTCCCGTGAGGTAGCCAACCTATGTGCCATCATGGCCGCAGAGTTGGGGCTGAATGTGAAGCAAGCGAAGCGTGCCGGTCTTTTGCATGACATCGGAAAGGTATGGCCTGAAGAGTTGGAAAAGCCACATGCCATCGTGGGTATGGATCTGGCCGTAAAGTACAAGGAACATCCAGTGATTTGTAATGCCATTGGTGCTCACCATGATGAAATTGAGATGACCAGTATGATTTCTCCGATCATCCAGGCGTGTGACGCCATCTCCGGTGCGCGGCCTGGAGCAAGACGCGAAGTAATGGAACAATACATGAAGCGCTTGAAAGAATTAGAGCATGTAGGGTTAAGTTTTGAAGGGGTAGAAAAATGCTATGCCATACAAGCCGGGCGCGAACTGCGCGTGATCGTGGATGCCGATAAGGCCACCGATGAGCGGGCGAGCCAGCTAAGTTTTGATATTTCGCAAAAGATTGAACGCGATATGCAATATCCCGGCCAGATAAAAGTGACCGTAATCCGTGAGATGCGGAGTGTGGCTTATGCGAAATAAATAATTATTTCTCAACCTCTCATATTGATTTCATTAAAGGTCTTTTGCTACCTTGGGCATAAATTCTTGATTTTATGAAGTAGCCGTACGGATGGAGTAAGTCGTCATTGGTGGCATCAGTGATGGTTCGGACGTTCGTGGAAGCTAACTCACAACACAAATCCCAGCAGCAACCCGACAAGGATAATACCCCAGGAGGGGAATCGGGTGAAGGCAATGAGCCCGAACGTGGCCAAAGCAAAAATGAAATTGAGGAAAATATTTGTCAAGGGTTGATCGATAACCAATGGCTGAAATAATAGTAGTGCCGCTGCAGCCACTAAGCCTGCGTTAGCTGCCAAAATTCCTTCCAAGGAGGCGCGGATGGGGCGAAAGTATTTCAAGCTGTCCCAGATTCGAACCATGAAAAATATTAGAAAAGTGCCAGGGAGAAAAATCCCAGCTGTGGCCATCAATGCTCCGGCAATTTCACCATGCGCGCCAAACTCGCGCATTGACAAAGCCCCAATAAATGAGCTAAAAGAAAAAACAGGGCCTGGCAATGCCTGAACTAAGGCATAGCCGGAAAGAAATTCCTGTGACGTCAGATAGTGTTTTGGTGCATACTGCACAAATTCTGTATAGAGCAGTGGCGTGAGCACCTGGCCGCCCCCAAAAACAAGGCTTCCGTTGCGATAAAAATTTTCGAATAGCCGAATCGGTAAAAATTCAGGTTTTGTTTTGGTGAGCCCACCCAACACGGCCGCAAAAACCAGCACGCCAACCCATAGAAAAAAATTGGCCCACGCCACATCGAATTTCTTTTTAGGCTCCCGGGGATGCGCCTTATAATTAAAGGCCGTGACGCAGCCGGCAGCAAATAAAACAATAGGAAAAACAAAAGGCGTCTTGATAAAATAGGAGGCCACCGCAGCCAATAGCATCAACAAAAAAGCCCGTGGTCTTGTAATTGCTTTTATTCCGATAGCGTACGCGCCATAGGCCACAAACCCTACCGCCATTGGTTGTATAAAACGCGTGAAAGCGATTGATATTTGGTTGGTTTCAAAACTGGCCAACAACATTCCGGCTACGGTCATAATCACTACCGAAGGTAACATCCAAATGATTAGTGTCAGGTAAGCCAAATTGGGGCCGCGCAGACGGTAAGCAATGCCGGTTAACGTCTGGGTGGAAGTTGGCCCAGGCAAAACCTGGCAAAGTGCATTTACTTCTAGTAGTTCTTCCTCTGTAATATATTTTTTCTTCTCTACCAGCAATTTTTGAAAATGGGCGAGGTGCGCTTGCGGTCCACCAAAGCATGAAAGGGACAAAAGTCCCGCATCCTTTAAAAAATTAAGATATTGAACCTGGGGCTTCAAGCTAGGCTATTTTTTTAAGCCGATTTCTTTCAGCCGTTGGTTAAGAAATTCACCTGCCGTAACGTCTTCCCATTGTTTCGGGTGATCTTCATCTACACAATTGGGCAAGGCCGCTAAACTCATCTCCGATCGGGGATGCATAAAAAAGGGGATGGAGTAGCGGGGCTTATTTAGCAAATGCCTTGGTGGATTGACAACACGATGGATCGTTGACTTTAGTTTTTTGTTGGTGAGCCGCTCCAACATATCGCCCACGTTCACCACTAGCTGTTCGGGCAAAGCGGTGATCGGAATCCATTTGCCATCGTGCCTCAATACTTGCAGGCCATCGGCACTGGCGCCCATTAATAATGTAATTAAATTAATGTCCCCATGCTCTGCTGCGCGTACCGCATCGGCTGGAACCGCGTCCGGATTTTCGATAGGGAAATAGTGGATTGGCCGAAGGATGCTATTGCCATGTTTTACTTTATCATCAAAATAATTTTCGGGTAGATCCAGATACAAAGCAATGGCTCTCAGCGTCTGCACACCTGTTCTTTCCAATTGTTTGTACACATCAAGAGCAATGGTTTCAAATTCGGGGAGTTCGTCTGGCCACACGTTGTCGGGGTATTCTTTTTTGATGGGATCCTCGTCTAATACGGTTTGCCCGACATGATAAAATTCTTTTAAGTCGCCCGTGTTTCTGCCTTTCGCATGTTCTTTGCCTTTTCCAATATATCCGCGTTGGCCGGCCAATCCGGGTAGCTCATATTTTTGTTTAACCGAATCCTCAAGGCTAAAGAATTTTTTTATAATCTCGTACAATTGAGCGCTAAGTGTGCTGGAAAGATAGTGGTTGCGGATGGCCACAAAACCGATGTTGTTGTATGCCTTCCCTAAGGATTCAATAAATCTTTTTTTCTTGCCAGGATCGTTCCCCGTGAAATCAGACAAATCCAGCGAAGGGATTTCTTCGTAAAGAATTTTGGACATGGTGTTCGCAATTAGGTTATCGCAAGCTAAATATTTTTTATGGTAATTTTATGGCCACTGCGTACGTTCAACTATATGCCGTTGAAAAGTGTTTTCCGCTAAAAATGAAAAGTAAACGCGAGTGGATTTAAAAACATTCGATAGTTTTACAAACATGGGAATAAAAAGATTAACCTATTGAAAGCGAACAAATTAAAATCATTCCGTCAAGAATTTGATTTTTCATTAGCCGGTAAATGGCTTTACTACGGCCTGATCGTTGGCGTGGTGAGCGGACTGGGTGCTATTTTATTTCAAACCCTTCTGGAGATTTTCAAAGAATATGCCATTGTTCATTGGATGGGGCTCAACCCCGGTGGGCCGGGAGGGGAAATCCCGTCATTCAGACTTTCCCAAGGAATCTTCAATCCCTTCCTTATTGTACTTATTCCTGCTTTGGGTGGTCTGCTGGCAGGCATCATTATTTTTCGTTTTGCTCCAGAGGCCGAAGGCCATGGCACAGATGAAGCGATAAAAGCATTTCATCACAAACGAGGAATTATTCGTCCATCCATTCCCATCGTTAAATTGATTGCCTCCATCATCACCATTGGATCAGGTGGCTCGGGAGGTAGAGAAGGTCCAATTGCGCAGATTGGCGCAGGTTTCGGAAGTTTTCTTTCCCTGCGGCTGGGGCTCGATGTGCGAACGCGCAGGTGGTTGCTTGCCGCTGGCATGGGTGCAGGAATTGGAAGTATCTTCAGAGCTCCCCTTGCCGGGGCCATCTTTGCGGCTGAGGTTTTATATTCCTCGGCCGAGGTTGAGGCAGAAGTATTATTGCCGGCCACGGTTTCTTCTATTATCGCCTACTCGGTCTATTCGTTTCGGTACGGGTGGGATCATATCTTCACTAACGTAGGCCAACACGGTTTCTCCAACCCGTTAGAACTTGTTCCTTATTCCATTGAAGCACTCGCCTTAGCCTTAGCGGCTTTATTATTTGTTAAATCATTTTATGGCGTAAAGAAACTGTTTTCGAATTGGGGAATTCCAAGGTTTTTGAAACCGGCTATTGGTGGCGCAATTACTGGCCTTATTGGTTTGCTGTTGATCGAATTGACACAAGACTATCAATATGTGATTAGTGTAATGGGCGGAGGCTATGGGATTTTGCAAGAAATATTTCAAAACGGAATTACGCATATTAGTTTGGCCATTCTTTTATTGGTGGCAATCGGGAAAATTGCGACCACTTCCTTTTCTATTGGGTCAGGGGGAAGCGCAGGCGTTTTTGGTCCTTCCATGGTGATTGGTGGAACGATAGGCGCGGCCACGGGTTATGTGATGCAATTAATATTTCCTGGCCTCACGCTTTACCCCTCAACGTTTGCGATAGTAGGGATGGCCGGTTTTTTTGCCGCTGCGGCCAACACCCCGCTCTCTACCATTATTATGGTAAGCGAACTCACTGGAAATTATGAGTTATTGTTGCCCAGTATGTGGGTGTGTTCCATCTCGTATATGGTAGCCCGAAAGTGGAGCATTTACAAAGGCCAGGTGCCAAGCAAAGTGTATTCACAGGCGCATTACGGGGAGTATGCGCATGATATTTTTGAAACCACTTTTGTTGAAGAAGCTTATAAGACAGGAAGAAGTGTTGTCGCTTTATCTACGGATGTGAAAAGCGAAGAGATTATCAAACTCATGACAGAAAAAAGACAGCGGATATTTCCAGTAGTGGACGAGGAAAGACAAATCATCGGCTCCTTTACGACCACGGACATAACACGAATGCTGCTGGGTGGAGAGGAATCTACGACCACCGCGAAAGATCTGATGCAACCGGTGCTACTCGAAATTGGCCCCGGAGAATCTATACGAAAGGCGCAGCAAATAATGATGGAGAATCAGGTAGAAGAATTGTTAGTCGTGGATGATCACATGCAGCCAGCTAAAATACTAGGTGTAATCACTGCCGCTGATATAATCAGAGCCTATAACCGAAAGCTTTCTCAAAAGAAATTTGGTAATGAAAAAGCTGAGGCCTTGCCCGATGATTATGCGGTACTCGGAAACATTGCTCTCAAGAATGTAATCGAAAAAGATATCCTCATCATTTCTCCAAATGCATCGCTCGGAGATCTTGTTAAACTGATAACCCAATCGAAACGTAATATTTTTCCTGTGGTTGATGAACAGGGCAAATATTGTGGCGTAATTCTGTTAAACGAAGTGCGCAGTATCATGTTTGAAGTAAACAAATATAATTTGGTAAGGGTAGCGGAAATTATGACTCCCGCACCGACCTTGGTGAATATTGATGATTCAATGAGTGATGTGCTGGACAAATTTGAGCGCTCAAATGCTTGGAACCTGCCGGTTATTGACCGTTATGAAAAATACCGTGGCCTTGTTTCTAAGTCTACTATTTTTTCTGTTTATAGAAGTCAGCTCCTGCTTAAATCCGGTGGCGGAGCTTAAACCAGTACTAAGTTTATAAACATTATCTTTTTAAGTTAAAATAGAAGATTATGTTTCAAATTAAGATTGAATTTTATCCGGCTTCTTTACTTTTGCAGTATGAGAACGATAAAAATATTGACTTTAATCATCACACTGATATTGACGAATCAAGCCATGGCTCAGAAACTCTCGATGTACAAAACGTTTGGCGGTGTGATTTACGAATTAAATGATTCAGTTCAGCTTAGCTCCAAACAAGTAGCAACAGTGCTGTACGCCAACAAAGATGCTTATGGAGTATTTAAGCAAGCAAGAAAATTGAACACCATAAGTGCGATAGCAGGTTTTAGCGGTGCTGCCATGTTGGCCATTCCGATTGTAACAGTGGCCTTTGGTGAACGATCTGATTGGGGTCTGGTTGGAGGGGGGGCCGCTTTAATTATTAGCTCAATATTTCTCAACCGGGCATACAAGGCGCGTGCCCTAGATGCCTTGGATATTCACAACGCCCATATCGTAAATAAAACTTCGCGCATCAGACCGAACTTTTATTTTTATGGAACAGGTGCCAAGCTCGTAATTAAATTCTGAGAAATGTTCACCGGAATAATTGAGACCGTGGGAGAAATAATGACCATCGAACAGTCAGGCACAAATACTCAATTCAAAATAGCCAACAATTTCAATGCCGCATTAAAAGTAGATCAAAGTGTTTCGCACAATGGGGTTTGCCTCACTATTGTGGAAGTAGGTGAAGGATTTCATGCAGTAGTGGCCGTGCAAGAGACCTTGCTAAAATCAAATCTTGGTGCGCTAAAGCCGGAAGATAAAGTGAATTTAGAAAGGTGCATGGTCGCCAATGGTCGCTTTGACGGACACATTGTGCAAGGCCATGTGGATCAGGTTGGGATTTGCACTTCGGTGAGAGATGAAAAAGGTAGCTGGCTTTTTGATTTTGAATATGATGCCTCGCTTGGAAATATCACGGTAGAGAAAGGATCCATCGCAATAAATGGCGTAAGCCTGACGTGTTTCAACAGCGTGGAAAACAAATTTAGTGTCGCTATTATACCCTACACTTATGAGTACACCAATTTCCACCAATTGAAAAAGGGCGATTCAGTAAATCTCGAATTTGATATTATCGGGAAGTATGTGAAGCGATTGCTGGGGAAGTAGGAAACGCTTGCGAAACACTCACTTTTATTGACAACACGATTGCGATCGCTACAAATACTGACAGAATAATCAAATTTGATTTCTGTTCGGAAGTAATTTTTTGGGCAATGACTTTGGGCTTCATTTCAACCTTTTTTTTACAAAGTTAAATCATGGCCTTATTCGGTCACTTGTGGTTTTGGATTCAAGCTTTCACATGTAAGGCTTTTGCAAGAATGAGAAAATTTTGAGCTAAAAGGCTCGTAAACAGGCGTTATTTATCTGCCTCCAAAGGGATTCATCGCACCCAACGCTCTTTTGCCTCCACCCATCTTGTTCATGGTCTTCATCATTTTGCGCATTTCCTCAAATTGTTTGAGCAGTTGGTTCACTTGTTGAATGCTCGTGCCACTTCCTTTAGCCAATCGGTTCTTTCTGCTGCTGTTAATAACATCAGGATTCCCGCGTTCTTTCAAGGTCATTGACTTGATGATCGCTTCTATAGGCTTAAATGAGTTTTCATCAAAGTCAACATCTTTCACTGCTTTACCTACTCCGGGGATCATGCTCAACATGTCTTTCATATTGCCCATTTTTTTTATCTGCTGGAGTTGCGAAAGAAAATCATTGAAGTCGAACTGATTTTTGCGCATTTTGGCATTGAGCCTACGCGCCTCCTCCTCGTCAAAAGTCTGTTGTGCTTTTTCTACCAAACTTACTACATCGCCCATGCCAAGGATCCGTCCGGCCATCCGGTCAGGATAGAACCGGTCAATGGCTTCCATCTTCTCACCCGAACTGATAAACTTTATGGGTTTGTCAACTACTCTTCGAATTGACAGGGCCGCCCCACCACGGGTGTCACCGTCAAGTTTGGTGAGCACTACGCCATCAAAATTCAATTTCTCATTGAATGCTTTGGCCGTATTCACGGCATCCTGGCCGGTCATGGCGTCCACCACAAATAAAGTCTCAGACGGTTTTAGCGCTTCTTTCAACCGACCAATTTCATTCATCATCTCCTCATCTACTGCCAAACGTCCGGCCGTATCGACTATCACTACACGATGATTATTTTTCTTAGCATGCTCAATAGCCGCCATGGCAATTTTCACGGCATCCTTGTTTTCCGGCTCGGCATAAACCTCCACGCCAACTTGGGCACCTAAAACTTTCAATTGCTCGATGGCCGCTGGCCGATAGATGTCGCAGGCTGTGAGCAGCACGGTGCGGCCTTGTCTCTTTAAATAATTGGCCAGTTTTCCGCTAAAGGTAGTTTTACCGGAGCCCTGCAAGCCCGCAATTAAAATCACAGCCGGGTTGCCTTCAATGGAAATATCCTCACCCTGGCCGCCCATCAAAGCGGTCAACTCATCGTTAGTGATTTTGGTGAGCAACTGACCAGGGCTGATGGCGGTGAGCACGTTCATGCCCAATGCTTTGATTTTGATCTCGTCCGTTACGTCCTTGGCCACTTTATAATTGACGTCAGCATCAATCAGGGCCTTGCGGATTTCCTTTATGGTAGAAGCTACGTTGATCTCCGTGATCCTCCCCTGGCCTTTCAGGGTTTGAAAGGCCTTTTCTATTTTGAGACTTAAACTATCGAACATTACTTTTCTTTATAAGATTGCCTTGATAACACTACCTTTAAATAGGCGACAAAGTTAAGTGGTTTTTTTTGTTTGCGAATTATCCTCGCACAACTCCACCAACACTCCATTCGTGCTTTTCGGATGCATAAAAACAATTTGTTTGTTGTCGGCACCGGCTTTGGGTTGGTCATTTAGTAATGTGAATCCTTTTTCTGAATAATCCTGGATGCTTTTGTCAATATCGGTCACTTCAAAAGCCAGATGGTGGATTCCTTCGCCCCGTTTTTCGATGAAACGGGCAATTGGAGAATTAACTTTGGTGGCTTCCAATAACTCTATTTTTATACCGCCCAGTTCAAAAAAAGAAGTGCGCACTCCCTCACTTGGCACTTCTTCAATCTTGTAATGCGGCTTGCCGAGCAGTTTCGCGAAAAGAAGATTGGATTTCTCCAGATTTTTAACGGCAATGCCGATATGCTCTAATTTCTCCATAACACCTGATTCAAATGGTTTTCTTAATTTTGAGCCAAATTCGGGAAACTTTTCAGGCTTTCCGAAAGTTTTAAATTAGCACCATGCCAAAAATCACCGTAGAAACAACCAGTGACGTGCACGTAGAGGCCGCACGCGTGCAACAACAGGTCAAAGATTACCTTGGGCTTCGCACCAGCGACCTGATGTTCGAGTTCAGTATCCTTGATGGCAAAGCTAAATTGGACCTGATTACTATAAATCCACGTCACAATCAATCTTTTTTGTTCCACTCCGAAACAGGGGCCGACAAAGTAGATGCGCTCAAGAAGATGCTGGATTATGTGCAGAATTATAAGGAGAAGGAGAATTCGTACACCATCCAATGGACTACTAAAAGCAACAGCGAATTGCATACCTCCTATTTTCGAGCGGGAAATATTCTGGAGGCGTTGGAGAAATTATATTATGCCCGCGACCGGAACACAATTACGGTATTTAGTGTTGTACTGAATCCGATCTCTTAGGGAAAAGAATTTAGCATTTAGGAGTTGGTATATAGAAATACAATTTAAGCTTATGATTACAGTAACCGATAAAGCAAAAGAAAGAATCACCACACTTCTTACCGAAGAGGGGCGCACTCCCGATCACAACATCCGCGTATCGGTGAAAGGCGGAGGCTGCTCTGGCTTGATGTACGATTTAGATTTCGATGACAAAATCAATCCGGCCGATCAGGTATTTGAAGATAAGGGCGTAAAAATTTTGGTAGATAAGAAAAGCCTGCTGTATTTGTTAGGCACTACGCTTGATTTCTCTGACGGGTTGAACGGAAAAGGATTTCAATTCATTAATCCCAATGCCTCGCGCACGTGTGGATGTGGCGAAAGCTTTTCAGTTTAGATTTTGATCAGGGAAAGATCAAGAACAAATTTGTTCACTTTCCCTTCGCCCCGTATTTTTTGCTCGAAGCCCCGTAAGACTTTTTCTGATCCCACTGCGCTGAATAAATAAGAAACCTGTTCAATAGGGTCAATCAACCAGGCGAGTTCCGCGCCATTGGAAATCCATATCTTCATTTTTTTTCGCAGATCATCGATGTGATCTGACTTAGAACGAACTTCAATCACAAATTCAGGGCAAATTGGAGCAAATCTGTTTTTTTCTTCCTCTGATAATAAATTCCATTTTTCATTAGAAACCCAGGAACCATCTGGTGATAACACCGACCGATCAGGTAACGTGAAGCCTGATGATGAATCGAAGGCCATACCTGATCCATCATTTACAGCCCAATTGGCCAGCTGACGACTAATTTCCATATTCCAAAATCCAGACAGTGAGGTGACTGGAGACATAATATAAATTTCAAGTTTGCTGTTCCTTTCTATCCGCAAATCCTTGTTTTCCTGACAAAACCAAAAAAACTCCTCATCGGTGAGGCCACCCGTGACTTTTCCTTTGAGCACAAAAGTTTCCATCCGTTAAAATTACTAAACGTTGTCAATAACAGCAATGCACTTCAACTCTATTGCAATAGGCGTGGGCAGCGCATTTACTTCCACAGTAGTACGGCAAGGCTGGGTGGCTTTGTTCGGGAAATATTCTGAATAGATTTTGTTGAACACAGAAAAATCATTTTTCATATTCGTAAGAAAGACAGTGACATCAATCAGGTTTTCCCACCGGGAACCAGACGCTTCTAAAACATATCTCACATTTTGAAAAACAGCGTGGCATTGTACTTCGATGTTATAATCAACGATGTTTTTATTTTCATCCAAGGTTACTCCTGGAATTTGAGTTGATTCTTTTTTACGTGGGCCAACGCCTGAAAGAAAAAGAAGATTGCCCACTTTTCTTGCGTGTGGGTATGAACCAACGGGATCGGGTGCTTTGTCGGATGATATAAAAGATTCGTTCATATCACTCAATTCCAAAAACCAAACTACTCCAGAAACTTTGCCAATCAGCTCCCGGTTTTTCAGAAGGAATCATTTTTACGGTGCTAACCATCCATGGACCGCGGCTGCTAATCGGGAACTTGATCGTGCCGTCATTTTCGGTATAATTGTTTTGCTGAAAAGTGGTGTTGCCGATCTTGTTCCAAACTTTTATTAGTTGGTGCGGCATAGGCCGGCCATTAAATAGCACTTGGCATTGCAAATAATCACCTGATTTCAATACATAAGGATTTTGATTCGGGATGATTTCGATGCGCATGCCGGTTCTTTTCTTAAAACTATCATCGGTTTTAGTTCCGGCCTGCACCAAAAGCTTAACGTAACGCGAATAAAATTCTTTGGATGTCTTGTCCATCGAATTGGATTTTGTGCGGAGTTCTATGATGTTGTCAAGGCCATCCTCTTTTAAGTAATCGTTGAATTTTTCTGGCGCTAACTCAATGTAGGCCTCATTGCTTTGCATAGAGAGGAGGTACGTTCCTTCTTCAGTGAATTTGTATTTCAATTTTTCCTTCGCGTCTGGTTTTATCTGTAACTTGAGATCAAGGTGCTTCGCCTGGTGGGAGAGTTCTAATTTTTCAATTTTGTGTTTTTTTAAATCCCACGGTTCTCCCTCAAAATTTTCGCCTACCAAAAAATCAACAACCATTTCCTCCCCTATTTTATATTTAAATTTCCTCGACTGCAACCAAAATTCATGCGACTGCACAAATTGTGTGGCAAGAAAAATTAATAAGAATATGATTACTCTTTTCTTCATCGTCAAAACTTAGTCGTTGTGAATTGGCCCATTTCCAATTTATAATTAATTCATCAGCGCTTCAATTTCCTCTGCTTCAATAGGAATGTTTTTCATCAGATCAATATTTTCCTTTTCTCCAACCCACACGTTGTTTTCCAAGCGCACGCCAAAGCCTTCTTCTTTTATATAAATTCCAGGCTCTATAGTCCAAACACTCCCAACTTGAATATTGTCGTGCATATTACCCACGTCATGTACATCCAGGCCGAGCATGTGGGAAGTGCCGTGATAGAAATATTTTTTAAATGCGGGATTTTCAGGATCCTGATTTTTAATGTCCGTTTCGGAGATCAACTTAAGTTTCAACAGCTCACTTTCAATAATTCTTTCGATTTCTTTTTGATAGTCGAAATAAACAATGTTCGGTCGCAGCAACTTCATGGCCTCGCGATGAACGTGTAGTACAGAATTGTACACTTCTTTTTGCCGTGCGGTGAATTTTCCGCTTACCGGAATCGTGCGGGTAAGGTCTGAATTGTAATTGGCATATTCAGCCGCTACGTCCAACAAGACTAATTCTCCTGCTTGGCAAGTTTGGTTATTTTCAATGTAATGTAGGACGATGTTATTTTTTCCCGAAGCGATAATGGGGGTGTACGCAAATCCTTTAGAGCCGTGATTTAAGAATTCATGAACATACTCCGCTTCAATTTCATATTCTTTCACGCCGGGTTTCAAAAATTTCAAAACTCTTCGGAAACCATTTTCCGTAATGTCGCAAGCCTTTTGAATAAGGTCAATTTCTTGCTTTTGTTTTACCCTTCGCAATTTCGCCATGACCAGCGCAGCGCGTTCATATTTATGCAAAGGGAATTTAGTTTTGCACGAATCGATGAAGCGTGCATCGCGCGTCTGAACGACCACATCTGATCGGTAATGCTCATTGGTATTAAGATAAACAAACTCCACGCCACCCATCACCATAAAATGCTGAAACGTGCTTTCGAAATCCTGCAGCCACATCACGGTTTCAATTCCCGAGATTGCCTTGGCTTCGTCTTTGGTCAATTTGTGGCCATACCATTTTTCAAGGTGTTCGTTGGGTTGGTGCAAAAAAAGTATTTCCCGTTTTTTCTCTTCGCGAAAACCAGGGCAAATCAAAAGGATACTTTCTTCCTGTTCTATTCCCGTAAGGTAAAAAAGGTCATTGTTTTGTCGGAACGGCATGGTGCCATCCGCATTGGTGGGCATAATGTCGTTGGAATTGAACACAGCCAACGCCCCGGGTTTCAGTTCGTTCACCAGGCGTTTGCGGTTGTTGATAAAAAGTTCTTTGGCAATGGGCGTGTAACGCATAATAAAAAATTATAAATTGAACCATCGCAATTTAAACAAAACTCCCATGAAGCGCTCACGAAAAATACAGGAAACTGGATGCTGGATACTTGATGCTCGATTCTGGATACGCGAAAATCTTGCATCAATCATTTTTGCATTGTTACTCCTTTCCTTTTCATCGTATGCTCAACCCAACTATAAACCGACCAGCGAAAACTTGAAAAATCGGGAATGGTTTCAAGACGCCAAATTTGGGCTTTTTATTCACTGGGGCGTGTACAGTGTGTTGGGCGATGGCGAGTGGGTGATGAACAACGAAAGAATTCCCATCAAAGCGTACGAAAAACTTCCGGCCTTCTTTAACCCGGTTGAATTTGATCCGGCTGCCTGGGTGAAGATGGTGAAAGATGCCGGCATGAAATACATCACCATCACCAGCAAGCACCACGATGGCTTTGCCATGTTTGATTCAAAAGTCTCGGACTACAACATTGTGAAGAAAACACCTTATGGAAAAGATGTGCTCAAAATGCTGGCCGATGAATGCCACAGGCAAGACATCAAATTATTTTTTTATCATTCACAGTTAGACTGGCACCATCCCGATTATTTTCCCCGTGGTAATACCGGAGGCGATTGGACCGGGCGGGAAGAGAAGGGTGATATGAATAAATACCTGGACTACATGGATGCACAACTTGGCGAATTGCTCACCAACTATGGCGAAGTGGCGGGGATTTGGTTTGATGGCATGTGGGATAAAAAAGATGCGGACTGGCGGTTGAGTAAAACGTATTCGTTAATACATCAATTGCAGCCTGGGGCTTTGGTAGGAAGCAATCATCATCGAGCACCGTATGCTGGAGAAGACTTTCAGATGTTTGAAAAAGATTTGCCCGGCCACAACACCACCGGCTTTGCTCCTGAACAAAAAGTGGGCGACTTGCCCAAAGAAACCTGCGAGACCATCAACAACAGTTGGGGTTTTAATATCCGTGATGCCAGTTACAAAAGCCGGAAGGAATTGATCCAATACTTGGTGAAGGCGGCCGGTTACGGAGCGAATTTTTTATTGAATGTGGGGCCGATGCCAAATGGAAAAATACAGCCTGAACAGATGGAACTGTTAAAACAAATGGGTGACTGGACGAAGCAATATGGCGAAACCATTTATGGAACCCGCGGTGGGCCGCTGAGTGCGCGGGAGTGGGGTGTGATGACGCAGAAAGGAAATAAAATTTATGTACACGTCCTCAACTGGCAAGACGAAACACTAACGCTTCCTAAGCTTGGCAAAAAAATTGTGAACGCTAAACTTTTCATTGATAAGACCCCAATCAAATTTTTAGAAAGTGATTTTGGCCTGAGCCTTCAAATTCCAAAAGCAAAAATGAATGAGGTGGATACAGTGGTGGAGTTGGAAGTGAAGTAGTTTTGAATTAATTTCTCTTCTTAAACTTCTTTCTTTTCTTCTTCCTGAAATCCGCAGCCTTCGCGTTGCTGCTTTTAATTTGTGTCTTTTGACCGGATGATTTCTTTTTGAACTGATCGGCAGTGGCATCGCCCTTGATTTCGTGGTTCTTGTCCCAGCCAAACACAATGTTCATCCCGGCACGAACGTTAAAAAATTGAGTGGAATTGACAAAGGTATTTAACTCCTTCCCGGCAAACGGAATACGGAGTAAGTTATCGCCTACCATGTAAATTTGAATAGGGGAAAGGTTTAGAGAAAATCCTGCTCCAATGTTATTATAGGAATTGTTGGACACGGTGTAACTCCCAGCCAGACTGAAGATCTTTCCAAAATGTTTATTCGCCCCTAATGTAAGGCCACTGGCCATTCTCCCTTTGAAAAATTCTGAAAAGAAGACTGCCGCCAGCGTGAGTTGCTTACCTACAAGATAACTCCCGTTCAAATACATGTGTCCTGGAATCGATGAACTGTAGCTGCCGATGGGTGATTGTTGCACTTTGAAATGATTTTGAATGGAATCACTTTGCGCCTGGAGATAATTGTTGCCGGGCTTGATGATTTGGTTTAAGCCCAATCCTTGAAAACTGTACGTTGCTTTGGATGGATCCAAGGAGTAGCCGTAGGTATTGTTTTTCCATTTGATGCTTCCGATGTCGAGCAAGCTGGCGCCAACAGTTAATTTAGAGGTCACCTTGTACGTGGCGCCAATGTCAAAAGCAAACCCGTTATTTTTTAAATAGTCCTTGAGTTGAAAATTGTATCCCGACTGCGTGAAATTGTAAATCCCTGAAGTGCGCACGTCCATCCCCGCGGTGGCCGTCATGGCATAGGTACTGTTGTCTGTGGTTAAATTAAAATTAGCGCTTTGTGTGGTGGCGTTTTCAAGTCCCTTTAAGTATTTGATTTTCGCCCCGATGGTCAATTTTTCATTGGGTGAATACGCTAACCCAAGCGCGGTTTGCAAATAAGTTAACGATTCGGCTTTTGGCGCAAATGAAAGTGTGGTGACACCTGATCCGGCAGTAGAAGGAGCGTTTCCATTAATGAATATACCTAAAAGATCTTTGGGCAACATCAACCGATTATAGGTCTTTGCTTGAGCGTTGAGCGTTACATAAAATTGTTTGTGCACACGTAAGCCAACACGAAGAAGGTCGATGGTAGCGGCCTGCGTGATGTAGTTTTTGGGTTTTAGTTTGCTGGCCAACTTGGTAAGATCAGCATTGACGGTTCCGTCCGGCTGTTTGCTTATCATATCTTTATAAGAAAATCCGTTATTAGAATAAAAGCCCATGAACGAGCTCGCTGGCAACCCTAGCGTAAAACTGTATTTTGGGATGATGGCGGGATTGTTGTCATTGCTTTGCGCCAGGCTGTTCATGAAGGTGAGCGTGCCTTCATTTTGACTAAAGCCAACCTGATAACCAAATGCCAAACAAAACCCAATTAACCAAGCTTTTTTCATCAGAAGGTAGTAGTGAGTTTAAGTTTTACAAGCAACCCGATTTTGGCAGTTAATGTATATTGTGATAGGAATTTTACATTCGTAGAGGTGCTACTGCTTCCGGATGTACTCATCCGAGCCACTATGATCATTTTAGTTGCCTGGAATAGCTTACTCACTTTGTTACTGTCTAGCGTGATGGGTTGATTATAAATACCTGCCGCTTGTAACGCTCCACTAGAATTCACGGTGCTTCCTTTTACAATTGGATTTTCATTGCTGGAAAGGAGTGAATCAATGACCATATTGTTTTTATCGATCAGGTATAATTGCACGCTTGCATTCAATGGAATTTCATTAATAATATTGGTTTGCAAGCTGGCGCTTTGCACCTGGGTTTCTGTTAAGTTGGTGAGATTCAAAGAGGCCGTGTCACGGAGAATAATATTCGAAGCGCTGCCATAAAGCGGAATTTCTACGTGCATTTTTACCCTGAGTTTGCTTGTATCTGCCATATAATTTATCCCAGCCGAAAGCCCCGGGTTAATTCTGCCACTCACTTGGTAAACCATTTGGGTTGGCGCAAAGCTGATCACTTGTGCCACATTGGTTACATTCACCGTGGTAGTAGCGGATGTGCCTAATGATACAGGATAGTTGACAGCGATAGGGTTGGCTGGTGTAAAAGTAAAAGGTAAGGATCCACCAGCTTTTTGTGCCTCTAGGGTAATAAAATTCACTTGCAGCGGAACCACGTAATCATCAATGGCGATTAAACTTAATATGGGTTGCTGAAAAGTAACTTGTGTGCCATTGATGAGGGTATTTCCAAGTGCAGAAAGATTGATTGTTTGAATAGGGGTTGTGGCTGTTTGGTCGCCAAAAAAACCTTTGATGAAACTAAAGTTCATCCCGCCCAAAGTAAGATCAAATTTCACTTGTGTGCCAAAAGGAATGCTCACTGCGTTAGGGTTTTTCTTTACCACTAGTGTAAGTAGCAGGGTGAACCGATTGGCCACCGGACTGTTGTACGTGTAGCCAACGATGGAAGTACTCCCGGTGCCCGATGCCTGAAAAGAAAAAAACTGTCCTGAGGCATTTGTGAATTCGGGAATCGTTACGTTGATGGCGTAGAGAAAATTTGGGTTTTGCGGGCCCAAGCTCATGTCATAACTTAGTGATCCACTCTTGAAACCAATTTCGGTCAGTTGCTCTGGGGAGATGGGCATCGTTACAAATGAAGTGCTCGTGGTAGAATTGTAATCCGCTGGCACAGGAGGGTAGTTGCCGGTCGGCACACTAAGAAAACGGGAAGTCGATACATCGGGTATATTGACTAAGTTCCGGATATCTTGCGACACTAACATCTGATCGTAGGCTAAATAAAGCAATCCGTCAGGATAGACTTTCACATAGGTGGAATCGGCATTTCGAAAAAGGTCTCGCAGCCCAACGCTTCCCTGAAGTAGTGGAATCGCCAATGTAGGTGAGGCTGAGGCTCTTTTCAAATTGTAATCCGCATTATTGAGTGAACACCCCGCCAGAAGAAGCAGGCTAAGGACACTGGTTAAGGATTTTGTCATTGAAACAAGTTTACCAAAATTTTAATCCCTTAAGACTTCACAAAGTAACTTTTTTTATCTCAAAGAAATGGGCTTACCTAAAAATAATGAGGGTGATTCTATCTAAAGTAGACAGCAACGGGGAATTACTTGATTACAGCCCTTCATTTCCGTGAGTTTCATCGCTTCTCTGGTTGAACCCGAGGTACAAATTTATCGGTAGGGCAAACGCGTAAATCACAATATTCCCAGTAGAACCAAATTTTTAATAGCAATAAATGAAATCGCAACCAAAATTCTTACAAATCATCTCCTTTATAAATTTGATTTATGTCTCCACGTATGCCCAAATCCATTAAATGCAAAGTTCTAGATGGCGAAACTGCCCGTCATTAACACATTTTCAACTATTGACTCAAAGTTTTAACAACATTCCGTAAAAACACATAATCATCGCACAGGCAAAAATACTTCAGCCATCATGCAGCGAGCACTTCCTCCTCCGTTTCGTTCGATGGTATCCAAACTTGAATGAAGGATCGGATTGTAATATTCAATTTTTTTTAACCGCTCTTTATCCAGGGAGTGATATGCTTGCGAAGACATAACCAGAAACTTATTTCCAGTGGCGTTTTCTACCTGAAGCATATTGCCAGCAAAGTGATCCATTTGATCCAAGCTGATAGCAATCAATTCTTTACCGCTTTTTTCAATTGTAGTGACCACCTTTTTTTGCTCCCCTTCATCTCTAATTGTCTCCAGGCAAATCACCACAAAGCGATCGGCTACACTCATCATCACGTTGGTATGATAAATAGGAAACCCTTTTACATCAGTGGCTGTGAACGAGATTGGCGTGTAACCCAATTGAGAACAGAAATCATTCAGCACATTCAAATCCGTGCGTTGCGAAAGGCACGCGTACGCCAATTTTTTTTCACGATCCAAGACCATGCTGCCGGTTCCTTCCAAAAAAATATCCTTGTCCTCATAAGCAGAAAGATCCACTTGGTCAGAGACCAAGAACTTTTTCTTTAACCCTTCTATTACATTAGGTTTTCGTTCCAGCCGTCTGTTCGCGGCAAACATGGGGTACAGCACAATTCGACCATCCTGGTGAAAAGAAATCCAATTGTTTGGAAAAATAGAATCCGGTGTGTGCGGCTCGGTCGTGTCATTAATCACCGTCACTTCAATTCCATTTTTACCAAGTACGCTGACGAAATCATCAAACTCTTTCAAGGCAGTTTCCTGTGCATCACTATCCTTTGTAGATTGAAAAGCATTGTTCACGGCCGTTTCGGCATTAAATGTAAATTGCACCGGACGGATCATGAGAAGATGGGAAGTCGTTTGCATAAGATTTTAATTTATCGCATCCCTGAGTAAAGGCATACTCATACAATGAAAGCCTCCGCGTGCTCTTGAAAGCTCAGCCGAAGGCATCAACACTAAGGTATCCTTGATGTCGTTTACCGACATTCTTTTGGATTCAAGTTCCTCCAGCAATTCATGCACATGGATAACCGAAAAACCGGCTTCCCTAAAAGCATCCGTGGTTTTATCGTTGCGGTCGTAGCCCAGCACCACGCCTTCTTTTAATGCCAATACATTGCACGAGTCTGTCCATTGCTCACGCAGATCGAAAGGAAACTCATTATTGCCGGAATAAATAAAAGTTATTTTTTCTTTACATTTTAAATCGACTTCGCTAATGCTGACCAGCAAGTCTTCCAACGTTTCAAAGTAGATGGGATTTTCTGGATCAAGGCGATTAAACTGCGTCACCTTAATCGGATCATCTTTTTTCCTGCTTTCCAAAATCCTTTCGATAGGATCAGCATCTTCTTTCAGAATAGCTTTCCGAGAAAAATTTCCCAGCATCACCCACACGTTTCGTTTTACTTGAGTAAACACCGTGTCGATGTGCATGTAATCGCGCTTTTTAGGAATACGCACGACCGACACTTTTTCCACCAACTTCTTTTCAAACAAAACCTTGACAACCTGATGTGCCGCTTCAACAGTGGTCCGTTCGCTCACGCCAACCAGCAAGTGGTTTGAACTGACCATCATCACATCACCGCCTTCCAAGGTCACTTTTTTTTCGTCCGTCTCTTTGGGCATCAAAAAATGATGAGAAGTATCTTCAATCTCAATGATTTTATTTTGAAAATCTTTGAAAAGCGGATGGTTATGAAAAATATATTTCGTCAATAGCGCTTCACGCGTACGCGCTTTTTTTGCCGGACGATTCAACAGCACGTGATCGTTTACGACCACACCGATATCGCGGGTAAAAATAAAGTTAGGAATTGGAGCAAAAAGCATCCGCCCATCATTTAACGTACCGCCAATGAACAATTTGGATAGCGTTGACCCATCAAGTGTAAGCAGAAATTTTTGTGTTTCATAGGAACAAAATTCTATTGCACAAACAGAAGCCACCAATTTCAGACGAATATCTTTATCCATCAATATTTTATCCAACAGCAATTGCAATTCAATTACCTTTTCCGATTGATGAAAATTTGAGCTGTCAGGCTTATAAAACTGACGATCGCTTTCAGGTGAATTAATGTTGTGAAGTTTCCCTTGGATTTTTTCAGGGTCAAGAAAGTACATTAATATTTTAATATAAAAGTCGTATTCTTTTTTCCGGATGGTGTCCAAATGAACGATATCTTCAAAAAGCCAATCTTGAGCTTTGGAGGGTACTACTTTGCCCAAACTACTGTCGGGACTGTGGACGAGAAGCCTGCGTAAAGTTCCTATTTCGGAAGAAACACCAAGGTGATCTGAAGACATAAAATTTAAAAATTAGCTAATTTTTGGTTCAAAAATACAGGTTTCAATGGAAGTAAATAACTTCTCTCCAGAAACTGCTTTTAAATTGAATAGGGCTATTTTTTTTGAAAGCCGAAAAGTCAAATCAAAGAAAAATTGATAAAAATATCCTTTTCATGTTTGTTTTAATGTTCCATTTATTTGCGCGCCAATACTAGGGCAAACTACAAAGGATGAGTAACATATCTATATTTCAATAAATGAAATGACTGATCAAAATAAAATTCACCGACTTCAAATAATTCTCTTAGCCATTCTCGGCTTTTTTCGCTAATTCGGGATTTGCCTAAATAAAATTC